>JACPQH010000101.1 GCA_016190585.1 Chloroflexota bacterium
CCCGGCTAAGCTACAGCCCCAAACCCGAGATGATTATACCATATCGTGCTCCCTCGCGTTCCCCCGCGTTCCCTTTTACCTTGCCACACCAGCCCGTTATTGCTATACTGAGACTTGATTAAAATATGAATTTCGAGACTATTATCGGGCTGGAGGTACACGCTCAGCTGCTCACCAAAAGCAAGATGTTTTGTTGCTGCAGCGCCGACTACGCCTCCGCCCCCCCCAATACTCATGTCTGCCCGGTATGCCTGGGACTGCCCGGCGTGTTGCCGGTGATCAACCGGCAGGCTATCGAGTTTACCATCATGACCGCCCTGGCGCTGAACTGCTCGGTGGCCGAGTTCACCAAGTTCGACCGCAAGAACTATCCGTACCCCGATCTTATGAAGGGCTACCAGGTATCGCAGTATGATAGCCCGGTTGCCCGGCACGGCTGGCTGTCGATCGACGTTGACGGGGAAACGAAAAGAGTCGGCATCACCCGCGTCCATCTGGAAGAAGATGTGGCCAAGCTGCAGCACTGCGCCTCGTTCACGGAAACCTACAGCCTGGTTGATGTCAACCGTTCCGGCGTGCCCCTCATGGAGATCGTGGGCGAACCTGACCTGCGCTCGCCGGAGGAGGCGCGCCAGTACCTCGTAAAGCTCCGGAGTATCCTGCAGTATCTCGGGGTTTCGACCGGCAACATGGAAGAAGGCAGTTTCCGGTGTGACGCCAACATATCGATACGCCCCGAGGATAACCCCAGGCCGCTGGCCAAGGTAGAGGTCAAGAACATGAACAGCTTCAAGGCCGTCTACCAGGCCCTGGAGTATGAAGCCCGCCGTCAGCGCCAGGTCGCGTCGGAAGGCGAACGACTGGTCCAGGAAACACGGGGGTGGGTCGAGGAAAAAGGGCAGACCGTCTCCCAGCGCAGCAAAGAGTACGCCCACGACTACCGCTATTTCCCGGAGCCCGACCTGCCGCCGCTGTCTGTCTCCCGCGAGTGGGTGGAGAAGATAACGGCCAGCCTGCCCGAGCTGCCCGAAACCAGGCGCGATCGCTTTATCGCCGAGTATGGGCTGCGGCAATACGACGCCAACCTTCTTACCGGCTCGCGACTGATGGCCGACTACTTCGAGGAGACGGCGAGAGACGGGAGAGTAGCGGCCAAGGAGGTCAGCAACTGGCTGCTCGGTGAGGTCAGCCGGATTTTGAACGAGAAAGGTATCGGCGTCGCCGAGTTCCGCGCCAGGATTCCCCCGGAGCGACTCGCCGAACTTATAGCATCCGCGCACGACGTGATAAACATCTCGGTGGCCAAGGATGTTCTCGATGAGATGTTCGATTCGGGGAAAACGGCGTCCCGGATCATCGATGAGCGCGGCCTGAGCCAGATTAGCGACACCGGGGAAATCGCGGCCGCCATCGAGAAGGCGATCGCCGAAAATCCCAAACCGGTGGCGGATTACAAAAACGGCAAAGCCCAGGCCCTGACTTTCCTGGTCGGTCAGGTCATGAAGGCCACCCGGGGCCGGGCCAATGCCAGGATAGTAAACGACCTTATAAAAAAAAGACTTTCAGAATAGCGGAGAGGAAATGCAAACTTACTTCGATATCGCTCAGATTATCCTGACCCTCGCCCTGATAATGGCCATCTTGCTGCAGGTCCGGGGCGGCGGCTTGGGGGGCATCTTCGGGCAGGCGGATACGGTTTATCGCACCAAGCGCGGTGTTGAGAAAACCCTGTTCCAGCTCACCGTCGTGCTGACGGTCCTGTTCGTCGTCATCTCGCTGGTACGCTTGAAGCTGGGCACCTAAGCCGAAAGTCAGGCTCAGGCAGGGTGCGCTTGCTCCGGTAATTTCGGATATGAAGTTAAAGACCTATCTCCTGGAGACCAGGCCGCAGTTCCTGGTGCTCTCTCTCGTGCTGGCCTTCCTCGGCACGGCGGTTGCCCGGTATAACGGCTATTTCGACCCTGGCTACGCAGTGCTGGCCCTGGCGGGGCTGGTGCTGGCACATATCAGCGTCAACACCCTGAACGATTACTTCGACTACCGCAGCGGCGTTGACCTGGCGACAAACCGGACGCCTTTCTCCGGCGGCAGCGGCGTGCTGCCGGCATCGCTGTTACAGCCCGGCGAGGTGCTGGCCATCGGCGCCGGCTCTTTCCTGCTGGCCGCTGCCATCGGCATCTACTTTACCATCGTGCGAGGCTGGCTCCTGCTGCCCCTTCTCCTTGTCGCCGGACTTTGTATCCTCCTGTATACCCCGTTGATACTCAAGCACAACTGGCCGGAGTGGTCGCCGGGGGTCGGTCTGGGCATACTGCCGGTACTGGGCGCCTACTTCGTACAGGCTGCCGGCTATGAGTGGTCGGCGCTGGCGGCGGCCGTGCCTTCCGGAATCCTGGTACATAACCTTTTATTCCTGAACGAGTTCCCGGATGCCGAGGCGGACAAAATCGCCCGGCGGAAAACGCTACCGCTGGTCATCGGGAAACGCAAGGCCAGCCTCCTCTATGCCGCGCTGACGCTGCTGGTCTACATCTGGATCGTGGCGGGCGTAATCGCCGGGTGGCTGCCCGCCTTCGCCCTCATCGCGCTGCTTACCCTGCCGCTGGCCTTAAAGGCTATCCGCGGCGCCCGGAGACACCAGGACATGAAAGAGCTGCTGCCCGGCATGGCAAACAACGTCCTCGTCGTCCTGCTGACCCAGTTGCTGCTCGGCATCGGCTACCTGCTGGCGGGTATCACCTAGCATGACGGTCCCGGGGCCGAAACCCGCCAACCCGCTTCACGGCATGTTCACCGCCGTGCCCCCGCGCTATGACCTTATCAATACCATCATCACCCTGGGACTGGACCGGGGCTGGCGCAAGGCGGCCGCCCGGGAATGCCTCAACGGGCGGCCCCGCCGGGTGCTGGACCTCGCCTGCGGCACCGGCAAGCTGCTCGCCGAACTGGCCAGGGTGGGCGGCAACATTGAACTGGCGGGCCTGGACTATAGCGAGCCCATGCTCGACATCGCGCGGCGCCGGACAAACGGCGGTAATACCGCCCTTTTTCACGCGGATGCCGCCGCGATGCCTTTCCCGGCGGAGCATTTCGACTGCGTGGGCATATCGTTCGCCTTCCGGAACCTTACCTACCGAAACCCGGTGGCGGGCCGGTGTCTCGCCGAGGTCCTGAGGGTGCTGAAGCCGGGAGGTCGTTTCATCATCGTGGAGAGCAGCCAGCCGGCATCAGGGTTTATTCGCGCCTGCTACCATTTTTACATGCGGAGCTTCGCCTGCCGGGTGGGCTGCCGTCTATCCGGAAACCGGGGAGCTTACCGCTACCTGGCTGAGTCCGCCGCGGGGTTTTTTACTCCCCGCGAGGTGGCCGGGCTGTTGCGAGATACCGGCTTTCGTGACGTCTCGTACCGGCCCCTGCTGTGGGGCGCTGCCGGTATCCACGTCGCCGTAAAGTGACCTAAAGCTGGTTCCGGATGCACTGCTCCCTGAGGGTGTTCAGTGCCGAGAAAAACTCCCGCATGATGACGCTTACCGGGTACATGCCCCGGCGGGTGACCTCGATCGTGCCGCCGTCCCGGACCAGGCCCGAACCCTTGAGGAACAGCAGCTCCGCCGGAAGCGCCCGGTCGATCTCCCGGCCGAACCGCGTGAAAAAAGCCTTCTTATCAATCTTCAAGGCAAATAGCTTGGTCAGGAGGTAGTAGCGCAGGTATTCCCGCCGCGAGAGCTTGCGCCAGCCGATAACGGGCAGCCGCCCCTCGCCGAGGAGCCCGGCGTACCGGTCCAGGGAAAACGTGTTGACATAAAATGTGTCCTCTACCAGGCTCACCGAACCGGAGCCGATCCCGATATAGTCGTCCGAGTCCACGATATACTCATCGATCAGCCGGTTGCCCCGGGAGAAACACCAGGCCGTTGACGCCGTGTAGCCCTGGCTGTAGACCTCGGACAGGATGATGTCATAGAACGCCTTCTCCCGCGTGTTATCCACCTGGTTGAACTTCCGCTCCATCGCCTCTTTTTTGTGCGGGGAGGGCATTAGCGGGTAGAAGGTTGCCTGGTCGATGCCCAGGGACTTGAACATGGCCACGTCCGCCCGGAACTGCTCGAAGGACTGCCCGGGGTAGTTGAACACGAAGTCAATATTCAGCGTGTCGAACCTGCCCTGGGCCATGACGACCTTTATCTTGATCTCGTCGGCGGGCAGGGAGACGCGGCCCATCGACCTGAGGATGGCGTCATCGAATGCCTGGACGCCGATGGAGAGCCGGTTTACGCCGCACTGTTCCCGGAGTTTCTCCAGGTTTTGCGGATTTATTTCGAAGGGGGTCGTTTCCAGTGATGTTTGCCCCACCGTGAAGCGTTTGCGGGCATAGTCAACGAAATCAGACAGCTCGTCCATCAGGATGGTAGGCGTGCCCCCGCCGAAATAGACGTCAGAAAAAACCGCGCCCTTTTCCAGATACCTGTCCAGCTCCTTTTTCAGGAACTTGAAATAAGCCCTGGCCCGGTCCTCTTTATACGGGTACCGGTTGAAACAGCAAAAAGGACAAAGCGTGCGGCAGAACGGAATGTGGACGTAGAGAGAGAGCTTTTTACCTTCGAGCGAGGCGCCGCCGAAGCGGGCGTCCGGCGTCTGCCTGAGCTTGAGGAACTTCTGGCCTTCGCGGCGCGTTACCCATCCGAGCAGTCCAGGAATCATCGAGGCAAGACTACCGATTGTCCCGAAATCATACATATAGTATAATACCCTGCGGTGCGGCCACTCAACAAGACCATGCGTACCCGAACGCGATTTTTCCCGTCGAGGGTATCTTGATGCAGCAGGCCCTTACGATACGGCAAAACGTTCTCTCGTGGCTGACTCTCATCCGCCTGGGAGCCACGGCCCGCGGGATACTGCCTTTCCTTCTCGGCGCCGTCATCGCGTGGAGCCAGGGATACGCGATCAACTGGGTGGTGCTGGTACTCTCCTCTCTGGCGGTGGCGTGTATCATGGTGATGACCTTCCTGGTCAACGAGTACTATGATTACGAGACCGACCTGGCGAACCGGAGCTTTCACCGGCTGTCCGGCGGCAGCCGCGTCCTGCCCCTGGGCCTGGTACCCCGTCATCACTCGATAATCGCGGCCTACATCCTGCTCGGCGTCAGCGGCGCAATCGGTTTCCTGCTCCACTTCATATACCAGACAGGCCCGTACACCATACCCCTCGGCGTCCTGGCGATATTCATCGGCTTCTTTTATACCGCCAGGCCCTTCCAATGGTCGTATCACGGGCTGGGGGAGATCGCTATCTGGCTTTCCTGCGGCTGGATAGCTACCTTCACCGGCTACTATCTCCAGGTCGGGAGCTTCGATATGGTAGCCACGCTGGCTTCCTTGCCCGGCGCGACCAGCGTGTTCCTGGTCATAATCATCAATGAAATCCCGGATATTGAGTCGGACAGGTTGTCCGGCAAGAGGAACCTCGCGGTGAGACTCGGCAAGAGGGGAACGGCGGCGCTGTACGCCGCGCTGCTCATCCTGTGCTGGCTTAATATCCTGCTGATTGTTCCCTTCGGCGTGCCGGCCATCAGCGCCATCCTGTCATTGGTCCTGGTGCCTCTCATCGCGTGGAATCTCTGGTCGCTCAAGACGAAAGGGCTCGATTCCCGCGAAAACCAGGAGGCGATGAGCATGAGGACCATGCTATTCGACCACCTCATAACCATCATCTACGCTGTCACGTTCGTGGTGGCGGGTCTCGGTTTAGCCGGGATACGGATGGACTACCTGGCCATGCTGGCGGCGGCATTCATTGTCGTCCTAGGGCTGGAAGGACTGAGCATCGCTTGTTCGAGAATGGTCGTAAAAGGGTAAAGCCTTTTTACAGTCCGCCCTCGCTGCTGCTGAGGCAGGCAGCCAGCGCCCTGTACTTCACCTACCTGACGGGGTGGCGGAGGCTGCCTCAATGGCTGCTTAACGCGAAAAAAGTCATGCCTACGGCGGCCGGGGCCCTCGGCATGGGCTGTATCGGGTTCCCCGTGCACCCGGTCTGGGAGGTCACCAACGCCTGCAACCTGCGCTGCCGGCAGTGCCATGCCGGTTCCGGCAAGGCGCTCAACGACGAGCTGAGTACGGCTGAGGGCATCAAGCTCCTGGACGACATGGCCGGGGTGGCCGAGTTCCGTATGCTGGCCTTCGGCGGGGGCGAGCCCCTGGTGCGGAAGGACATTTTCGAGCTGGTCGCTCACGCCCGCAAGCTGGGCTTCCAGGTCTCCATTGCCACGAATGGCACCCTGCTGACCACGGCGATGGCCCGGGAGCTAAAAAAGCTGGGCGCGGTCAACCTGGCAATCGGTCTCAACGCCAATGACCGCGAGGTCCACGAGTCCATCACCGGCGTTCCGGGGTCTTTCGAGCGTTCGAAACAGGCCGTTTACGCCACTATCGAAGCCGGCTTGAACCTCCAGATCAACACCTCGGCGATGAAGGAAAACCGCGCCGCCATCCCCGGTCTTCTCGATTTCGCCTCCGAGGTGAAGGCCCGGATCGTGCTGCTCTACCAGCTCGTTCCCGAAGGACGCGGCGAGGCGGAGATGGAGCTCAGTACCCGGGAGTACCTGTCTCTCACCGAGATGGTCGCCGGCAAGCAGAGAACGAACAGCGCGATTATCGAGCCTACCTGCTCCCCGCAGTACTGGGCATACCTGATGACCCGGAACGGGCACGGCATCCACGGGAAATCCAGGAAACCCGGCAGGCTGGCCCAGGCGCTGTTCAAGGGCTGCGTGGCCGGGAGCGGCCTGTGCTACATCAAGCCGGACGGCGAGGTCTGGCCCTGCCCGTTCGTGCCGGTCAGCGCCGGCAACGTACGGAGGCAGGCGCTCGGTGACATCTGGTACCGCTCCGAGCTTTTTAACAGCCTCCGCGACCGGCGCAAGCTGACGGGCGCCAAGTGCCGGTCGTGCCACTTCCAGTACCTTTGCGGCGGCTGCCGGGGGCGCGCTTACGCTCACTCCGGGGACTACCTGCAGGATGACCCCCTGTGCTTCTTGAGCCAGTAGCTTAAGGTTTGTCTTTAGCCGGCGGGATGCCTATAATTAAATCAGGACATGCACTGGTTCTATTATGTCGGCAGGGCTCTAATCCGTTTGTTGCTGCTTGTCCTGACGCGGTGGCAGGTGGTGGGCAAGGGAAATATCCCCCGGGACGGGGCGCTCCTGGTGGTCGCCAATCACCTGAGCCTCGCCGACCCGCCCGTCCTCGGCGTCAGCCTGCCGCGGACGACCCTGTTCATGGCCAAGGAAGAGCTGTTCCGGGGCGGGTTCAGCCGCTATTTCGTCCGGGGCTTCGGGGCCTTCCCGGTCAGCCGCGACCGGGTAGATCGCGCCGCCCTGAAGACCGCCCTGGACTGGCTGGCGCGGGGAAACGCCCTGGTGATGTTCCCTGAAGGGAAAAGGAGCCCGGACCACGCCCTCCAGCCGGCCTTGCCGGGTTCCGCCCTGATCGCCGCGCGCTCCGGCGCGACCGTCCTGCCAGTGGCCATCACCGGTACGGAGCGCGTTAAAGGGAAGACGTGGTGGCTGCGGCGGCCGGGCATAACGGTGGTTATCGGCGAGCCTTTTCGCCTGGACAAGTGCGCGGCCGGCAAGGGCGGCCTCGAGGAAATGACCGGGTTTATGATGGAACACATCGCCGCGCTTCTGCCCGCGCCCTACCGCGGCGCGTACAAAGGTAGATATGACGGTAAGAATCGAGAAAGCGACTAAAACGGGGTTTTGTTTCGGCGTCAGCCGCGCCATCGCCCGGCTGGAAAAGGTCGCTCAGGAGCGCGGCGGGATCGAGACCCTGGGCGCGGTGGTGCATAACGAGCAGGTGGTGAAGAGACTGGAGAAGATCGGCGTCCGGGTAGCGGCGAGCCTGGATGACGTTAAAGGCAGGGTCGTCGCCACCAGCACGCACGGCATCGGGCCGCAACTGGAGCAGGCTATCCTGGCCCGGGACACCGGCATCATCAGCACCACCTGTCCCTTCGTCCGGCGGGCCCAGATGGCGGCGCGGCGGCTGTCAGAGGCCGGTTTCTTCGTGGTGGTCTACGGCTCCGCCGATCACCCCGAGGTCAGGGGCATCCTGGGATGGGCGAAGGCCGGCGGCCTGGCCACCCTGGACGCGGCGAGTCTTGAAAGCTTGCCTGCCCGCCGGCGGCTGGGCATCCTGGCCCAGACCACCCAGGTACCTGACAGTTTCATCGCGTTTGCCGGTAAGGTCCTGGCGAGCGCTTACGGCAAAGACTCCGAGATACGCGTGCTGGATACCATCTGCCACGATATCAGGGAGCGCCAGGCGGCCGCCCTCGAACTGGCCGGTAGAGTTGACATAATGCTGGTAGTCGGGGGGCGGTCCTCGGCGAATACGCACCGGCTGGTCGAGCTTTGTTCCAGCATTACCGAAGCCCGCCTGGTCCAGACCGCCGGCGAGATAGAGCCGGAGTGGGTGCGCGGCAAGACGTCGGTCGGCGTAACCGCCGGCGCCTCCACAGCGGAAGACACGGTTGACGAGGTAGTGGCTCGTCTCAGGGAAATAACCGGGGCGGGCGGCTAGATAGCCAGGCAGGTCACCGTCCGGGAAATGCCGGGGGTGTGGTGAATTTTACCGGTAACGATGTCGCCGATATCGTTCAGGGTCTCGCCTTCGATGATGGCGATGATGTCGTAAGGGCCGGTTACCGTATCAACCGAAGTAAGTCCTTTAATATCGCGCAGGGCCGCGACGACATCCCGGCTCTTGTCGACAGCCGTTTCGATCAACACAAAGGCTTTTGCCGCCATCATATCCTCCCCAAAAACGGACTAGCAGGAACCTTTCAACCAGGCAATCCGTAGTATAAAATTAGATGTGAGACCTGTCAAGGTTGTTGGCGAAAATCCTGAAGAAAGGCCGCTGATACTTATGCCGGATAACACGCCGCGGGAAGGCCGCTGGGACAAAGCCCGGCTTTACCGCCTGATGAAGACCAAGCTGGGTGATTTCCGGCTTATCGTCGTATCGAACCGGGAGCCTTATACACACAGCACGTCAGGGGACCGCGTGGTCTGCCGCCGTCCAGTGAGCGGGCTGACCGAAGCGCTGGACCCGGTGATGCGGGCGACCGGTGGCGTCTGGGTGGCCCAAGGTACCGGCGACGCTGACCGCCTTACGGTTGACGCGAGCGACCATGTAACGGTGCCGCCGGGGAGGAACGAATACACCCTGCGCCGGGTCTGGCTCGATGACAGGCAGGTCAAAGGCTTTTACCTGGGTTTTTCCAACAACGCCCTCTGGCCTTTATGCCACATCGTATTTATCCCCCCGGTCTTTGATGAATCGGACTGGCTGGCCTACAAGGAGGTCAACCGGGTATTCGCGGATGCGGTGCTCGAGGAGGCCGCCGGCAGAAAAACGGTGGTGCTGGTGCAGGACTACCATCTTGCCCTCCTGCCCGCCATGATAAAGGAGCGCGATCCTGGCATCACCGTGGGGCAGTTCTGGCACATACCCTGGACGCCTTACGAGGTCTTCCGCACCTGTCCCTGGACCGCGGATATCCTTAAGGGGCTCCTGGGCAACGACCTGCTCGGTTTCCACCTGGATTCTTATTGCCGTAACTTCATCGAGTCGGTGGACCGGGAGTTCGGCGAGGACGCCGCTGTTGACGGCCGCTTCGTCCAGCATCACGGGCGGCGGACGGCGGTTGAGGCCTTCCCCATCAGCATCGACTTTGACCACCTTTCCCGGGCCGCCGGAACGGAGGCCGTCTCTAAAGAAATGGCGAAGCTGACCGCAAAATATAACCTGGACGGCAGGCTGATCGGCATAGGCATCGACCGCCTTGATTACACCAAGGGTATTTTACAGCGCCTGGAAGCCCTGGACCTGTTTTTCGAGAAGAACCCCGAATACCGGGGGAAGGTCGTCTTTATCCAGGCGGGCATGCCTTCGCGTACCGAGCTGGCAAGCTACCGGGAGATAGCGCAGCGGATCGACGCCAAGATTACCGCGATCAACAGCCGGTATTCCGGCGATTCCTGGCAGCCGATTGTCACCCTGGGCGCCCAGCTCTCACCCGTTGAGCTGAACGCCCTGCGGCGACTGGCCAGGTTCTGCCTGGTCACCTCGCTGCACGACGGCATGAACCTGGTGGCCAAGGAGTTCGTGGCGGCGCGCTCTGACGGGGACGGGGTGCTGGTATTAAGCCGGTTCGCCGGGGCGGCCGCCGAGCTCGGGGACGCCCTGATTATCAACCCGTTCGATGCCACCCGGCTCGCGGCCGGCATCAGGGAGGCTGTCGAGATGCCGCCGGCGGAAAGAAAGCGGCGAATGAAGAAGATGCGGCGGGTGCTTGCCGGATTTAATATCTACCAGTGGGGGGCGGCGACGGTCGGCCGGCTGCTTGCGATGGCCGGCGCTTGATGCGGCATCTCTTCGACTGCTGGGAGCCTTTCGCCGCCCGGGCAGCCGCCGCCGACCACATATTGCTGCTGTCCGATTACGACGGCACGCTGACACGCATCGTAGGTCGTCCCGAACAAGCCTTTATGCCCGACGATGTCAGGGCGCTGCTGACCGAAATCGCGCGAAAGCCGTCATTCAGCGTCGGCATCATCAGCGGCCGCGCCCTTAACGATGTCCGGAACCTGGCCGGTATCGAAGGCATATATTACGCCGGGAACCACGGGCTGGAGATTGACGGCCCCGGTTTCAAGTTCACCAACCCGGCGGCGCCGGCCAGCCGGACCCACCTGACCGAGCTGAAGTTGCGGCTCGGTTCGTTGCTCGGCGGCATCGAAGGGGTGCTCATCGAGGATAAGGGGCTCAGCCTGAGCGTGCATTACCGCCTGGTGCCGGAAGCCGAGCGGGGCCGCGTGGAGGGGCTGTTCCGGCAGGCCATCGAGCCGCTATTGTTAAAAAGCCGGATCCGGACCACCGCCGGAAAGATGGTCTGGGATATCCTGCCGCGCATCGACTGGCATAAAGGGAGGGCCGTTCAGACTATCGCCGGGGCAATCAGGACGCGCTTCCGGGCAAAGGACCTGCTTATCGTGTATCTTGGCGATGACGTCACCGATGAGGACGCCTTCAAGGTGCTGCGCCAGCCCGAGGGGTGGGGCATATTCGTGGGTAAAGATTCCTCTGTCGCCGAGTTCTGCCTGGACTCCCCGGACGAGGTCCGGGCTTTCCTCGACAGGCTCGCCCGGTTACGGTGACCGACCCTGATAGCCGGTCAACTCGTCGAGGGCGGCCCTGAGGTCCTCCGGCAGCCCGGCGGTAAACTCCACGTATTGACCGCCTGAAGGCAGCCTGAAGCCGAGCCGGGAAGCGTGGAGGAACTGGCGGGCGACGCACGGCGTCTTCACGCCGTACACCTGATCGCCGGCTATCGGGTAGCCGATGGCGGCCAGGTGCACGCGAATCTGGTGGGTGCGCCCCGTCTGCGGCATGACCTCGAGCAGCGTGTAGCCGTCCAGGCGCCTGACAACGCGGTAGCTCGTGGCGGCCGGCCGGCCGCCGGCGCTGATGGCCATGCGTTTCTTGTCGGCGGTATCACGTCCGATGGCCGCCTCGATAACGCCCTGTTCCGGGACGACCCGGCCTTTGACCAGGGCGGTGTAGACCTTGGTCACCGAGCGCGACCGGAACTGCTCGGTGAGATTTTCCTGAGCCTGCCGGTTCTTGGCAACAATAATAAGGCCGGAAGTGTCCTTGTCCAGACGGTGTACTATCCCCGGACGCAGCGGGCTCCCGGTACCGGCGATCTGCGGCCGGAGCGCGAGCAGGGCATTGACCAGGGTATGGCCGGGGTGTCCCGGCGCGGGGTGCACCGCGATGCCTGGGGGTTTGTCCAGGACGATTAGATCGTCATCCTCATACAGGATGTTCAGCGGGAGGGGTTCCGGCGCCAGCGGGCTGGGGGGAGCGGCCGGAATCCTCACATGGACGCGGTCGCCGGCGGCCAGCTTGAGACTCGGCCGGGCGCGGCGTCCGTTGACCGTGATGTCGCCGGCGTTGATCAGCTTCTGGGCCGCCGTCCGGGTCAACTCCGGGTATTTTTGGGCGATTAGCTTGTCCAGCCGCAGCCCCGGCCGGTCCGCCTCAAAATGGGAGACCGCCATTATGACCCGGTGGCCCGGGCCATCCGTATAGCGAGCAAAACAATCAAAACAGTGCCGATGGAGATCGCGGAATCAGCGATGTTGAAAGCGGGCCAGAAACCGAAATCAATAAAGTCGGTGACATAGCCCCTCATGAAACGGTCGAGCAAGTTGCCCGCCGTCCCGCCCGCCACAAGGCCGAGCGCCAGGCGGCTCAAGGAGTCTTTAAGCAGGACAACCTTATGAGAAGCGAGGATCAGGATTACCAGCGCGGTCACGCCCAACAGCGAGAAGATTGTGAGAAACAGGGAGTAATCAGGGAAAAGCCCGAAGGCCGCCCCGGCGTTGCTGATGTTAGTTATCCTGAGAAAACCGAGGTCGATTACGGACTGGCCTACCTGAAGATTGGCGCGTATCCAGGACTTGGTAAGCTGGTCGGCGAAGACTATGGATACACTAATCAGGAGGGCCCACAGACCGCCTAGCTGGATGGCTTTCCCCGAGGAACCTTTGCTTGTTGAGCTTTGCATTTTAAGCATAAATTAGCCTGCGGCAGGGCTTGCAGGCGCGCCGGGTCTATCGGCAGCCCGCAGACATCGCAGTAGCCGTAGGTGCCTTTTTCGAGCTTGGCCAGAGCGTTCACTACCTCGGCGAGCTGCCCCTGAAGGCGCCGCTCCATGGCGAGCCGTTTCTCCAGCTCGAGGGCTTCGGTTGCCTCCTCTTCGCGCTTGCCGAAGGGGCTGCCCTCCCGCCTGTCGTCTGAAATCAACAGGCCGGTCTTTAGCTGGTTCAGGTCCTGGGTCAAGCGCGCCCTTTCGCTTTCCAGCACCTCCCGGAGCTCTTTCGTGTTAATCGCCATTTTTATCTCCCACACCCGGGCGCCGGTCCTATACCGGCATATAGTCTAACTTTTAATCCTGGAAAGACGGGGGGACTGACAGACTAGAGAGCCGGCAATATTACAGGGAAAGCCCGGGGGGAAGGGAAACGGCCAACCGTATCCGGCGCGTTTCCTGGCCCGGCCTGACAGTTGCAAATCTCACCCTGGTATTGCACGCTTTCAGTGTAAACTATTCCGTCACTCCGGTCAACGTTTTGTGACAGACTTGCTGAAACTGCCGGTATTTGATAATGTATATGTTCGGTTTCATGTTTTAAACTGGAGGCCGCATGGAAGATACCGCCCGCGCCGGCGAAACAAAGCTCAAGGCTCCTAGAGGCAGCTTTTTGTTCTTTTCCGAACTCAGCGCCTTCTCCAAAGCGGTGACGGAGGCCACCGGGACCACCTTTGATTTTGAATCGCTGGCCGAGATAAACACCAACCTCATCGAGCCCACCGAGCAGTACCTGATACTGAGCCTGTTCCAGGCGGAAGGCGAGCCGAACCTCCTGCTTTGCCTTACCCAGGAGAACGCCTTCCTCTACGCCGAGAAGCCGCCGGGACCCGAGATATCCAAGGGGTTTGAAAAGGTCCTGAATAAACCCTTCGGGCGCGCGACGGTCCTGGCGTTCGGCATCCTGAACCGGATACAGGACAGCTTCAAGCGTCAACTGGAAAGCCTGATTACCGCGACCAAGCAGCTGGAGGTAAGTTTCGATTTCGCCCGCTACCGCGAGATAGCGCTCGAGTTCGAGCGTCTTAACGACCGCCTGGAGGAGCTACACGATTTGCTGCTCCAGCTCCAGGAGCGGGGCTACCGGCATGTCGAGACCCGCTACATCTCGTTCGACTACGGGGTGCTGCTGGCGGAAACCGCGTCAGTGGAAGCGCGATGCCGGCGCCGTCTGACCCTGGTGCGGGATATCGCCCGGGACTACGAGACCCAGGCTACCAACGAGCTGAACAAGCGCATCGAGCGGCTGAACAATGTCGTGAAGCGCTTGACCGCCCTGACGGTCATCCTGATGATACCGACGCTCGTTGCCAGCCATTTCGGCATGAACTTCGCCTACATGCCTGAGCTCCAGGTCAGGTGGGCCTACCCGGCGGTCATCTTCCTGCAGGTTATCCTGGTGGCCCTCGGCTTCTTCCTCTTCAAAAAAGTGGGCTGGCTTTAGCGGCGCTCTTCGGGCGTAAACCGGAAAACCCGCATATCGTAACCGGTAAACCGGCGCCGGTAGTCATTCCATTCCCGGTAGCCGGCCCGGTGCAGCTGGCGGGAATGCCGTTTCAGCGCCCGGTAATAGCATTCCATCACCAGCCGGGTTACGGCATTTATGCCATTACAGGTCAGGAAGATGGCGCCCTCGCTGGCATGTCCGGCCAGGTCCCGGAAATAGCCGCCGACGTAACGCCGCAGCACCAGCGCCGGGAAAAGGTAATACAGGGACTCGCTTTGTATTATCACACTGAAGGCTTGGCGCGGCAGTTCGTCCCGCCGCAAAGTTTGGATTATATCCATCTCCATAAAAGAGACATTCGGATAAGACCTGCAGTTGCGCTCTGCCCTTTCCAGGGCGGTGCGGGAAATATCAACGCCCAGTATTTGCGATTCCGGGAAAGCCCGGGCCAGCATCGCGGTGTAGTCGCCTTCGGCGCACCCGATCTCCAGTATATCCCGGGGCTCAGGCGCGTAGTCCCTTATCGCCTGGAGCTGCCTTTCATACTTCCCCTTCTCGTAGGTAGAGGCGACGTAGCTCCACGGGCTCTGCCGTTCGAAGACCTTTTCGAAGTAGCTTTTGCCGAAAACCACGCTGTCATCATAGCAGAACACCGGTGAAAAATCCCGCGCGGCTTACCCTCAAGAGCCGGTTTACAAGACCCCCGGCAAGGGTTAATATTCTTACTACCCGGTCAAGGACGGCGCGCGACGCCGTAAGGACTAACAAGGAGGAAGAAACATGGTCGTCATCGAAGATGGCATACCCATCGGTCAGAGGTTTGTCAGCATGGGGCGGACCATAGGGGAGGGGGATTTTACCCTGTTCCACAACCTGAGCTGGACGATACACCCGGTGCACTGCGACCGGGAGTATATGAGATCGTCCGGGGCGCTCGGCGCGGAGCGGGTCCTGGGGGCGCCCTGCACGCTGGCGATCGCGGCGGGGCTGGCGCTGATGAGCGGCGTGCAGAGGGCGTTCAACGCCGGCGGCAACCGCGATGTGGCCTGGTTAGGCTATGAGGACGTCCGGTTCCTGGCCCCGGTCTTTCCCGACGATACGCTGACACTCGAAAGCGAGGTATTGAGCGTCCGGGCGACCTCGAAACCGCAGCGGCGCGTGGCCCGCATCAAAGACGTGCTCCGCAAGCAGACCGGGGAGGTGGTCATGCAGTGTTTTCGCAGCCACATGTTCGAGAAGGTGGCGTGACGGCGCGGGCGTGGTTTAAGAACCGCGGTACTTGTTTTACTAAAGTACCAACATGAACATTACTAACACCCCCTTTTAAATGAGGCTCGGTTGGGTTAACCTGAATATTGTTTAATACGGCAAAAACTACGTTTTTTATCACCGGTGAGGGACGGAGGCGCGATGCTGAACACACGGGAGACCTTTCAACCATTGAACGGCGATACCGAGAGCATTATCGACGAGTACCGGCAGAGGATCAGCCAGGCCCTGGAGAGCGAAAAAAAGAGGCTTATCGACCTCGCCGAGATTGAAGCCAGGGAAATAGTCGACCGCGCCCGGGAGAACGCGAAACATATCATCAGCGACGCCGTCAGCGGGGGGGAGGAAGAATCAGTCAGGATAATCGCCCAGTCCCAGCAAAAGGCGGAACAGCTGGTCAGGGAAGCCGGCCGCCGGATAGAGGAAGAAGCCAGGGAAAAGACCAAAAAAGAGGTCGAGCGCATCCTCCAGAGGAGCCGGGACGAAGCCGGCAAAACGGTTGCCCGCGCTGCTGAGTCAGCCAAGAAAGAAGTCGAGGTGCTGCTGGCGACGGCCAGGGAAGAAGCAAGCCGGCTCATCAAGAATGCCGAGGAAGCGGCCATCAAAGAGACCCGGGAAGCCGACAGGGCGGCGGCGCGCCTCGCCGAGGTGGCGAAAAAGGAGGCGGACGGCATAATCGAGAAGGCTCGGGAAGAAGCCGCTCTGTTGTTAAAGAGCTCCCGTGAAGACGCTATCCGGGAAGGCAAGAAAGAATCGCTCAGGATAATCAGCGAGGCCGAGCACATCGCCCGGCAGATTACCAACAGCGCCCGGGAGTCAGTAATCAGGCAGGGCCGGGAAAAGCTGGACCAGGTGATGCTTAAGACCGGGCAAAGGTTGTCCGGCGAGATGGGCCAGCTTCTCAACGAGATGTTAAAGCGCGCGGAAAATATCGTTGCCGAGGCTATGGCCGAGGTAGACGACGCCGGCAAGCCGGCGCTCGAAACAGGTCCGGGGAAAGAGGCGCCGGCGAGCGCCGCGGCGGCGGGCCTGAACGACGCAGAGGCGGACGGCAAGCCCGCGGTGAAGGATATCCCCGCCGAGACCTATTACGAAGGATTCATGAGCCTTGAGGTCATCCACCCGGTCGAGATCCCCCAGCTATTGAGCCTGGAGAAGTGCCTGGCGCAGATTCCGGGCCTGCACCTGGTGTCAACCGGCGGCTCCTCGGACAAGAACGGGAACAAGACGGTGTATACCATCGAGCTTATGTCCCCCTTGCCCATGCTCCGCATACTGGAAGAACTGCCCCCGGTCGAGAGCCTGTTCCCGCAGAAGAGGAAGGCCATCTCGCTGAAGC
>JACPQH010000102.1 GCA_016190585.1 Chloroflexota bacterium
CTGATGCGGCATGACCCGGACGTCCTCCTGGTGGGCGAGATCCGGGACGCCGAAACCGCCGAGATAGCTACCCAGGCGGCGCTCACCGGCCAGCTCGTCCTCTCTTCGGTGCACGCCAATGACACCGTAGGGGCCTTTCTGCGGCTCATGGACCTGGGCATCAGCCCGTTTCTCATCTCGGCGACACTCGTCGGCGTGATCTCCCAGCGGATGGTGCGCCGCGTCTGCCAGCACTGCAAGCGCCTCGCGCCGGCGCCGGCCGAGGCCCAGCTCGCCTATATCGCCGAGATCGGCGATGAGCGGGCCGAGTTCGCCTACGGCCAGGGCTGCAACGCCTGCGCCCGCACCGGCTATTCGGGACGCCTCGGCGTGTTTGAGATCATGGTTATGAACCAGAACCTGAGGAGCGCCCTGGTGGCGGGGGCCAGCGCCGACGAGCTGCGCAACATCGCCCGCACGTCCGGCATGGTGACCATGTGGCGCGACGGCATGCTTAAAGTCAAGGAAGAGATCACCACGCCCTCCGAGGTATTACGGAATGTATATCGCGTGGGATAGGAGGGGAATTTGAAGTACCAATTTGTCGCCTTCACCCAGGAACGGAAGGTGGAAAAGGGGATCCAGGTAGCGCCCAGCGCCGACGCCGCCGTCGCCGCCCTGAGCGGCAGCGGGTACCGGGTCTTCAGCGTCAAGCCGGTTTCGCCTTTCTTCCCGACCTGGGATAAACTGCTTAACCTTTTCTCCCGGGTGCCGGTAGAGACGGTCATCAACTTCTCCCGGGGGCTGGCGCTGCTCCACGAGTCCGGGCTGGACATCGTGACCTCGCTGGAGATTATCCGCAAGCAGAACTCCAGCCGCAAGTTCCGGACGGTGCTGAGCAGCATGATAACCGACCTGCGCGGCGGCGAGCGCCTTTCCGAAGCCATGAGCCGGCACCCGGCCGTTTTTTCCAAAGTTTACGTCCAGTCCATCCGGGCCAGCGAGCGCTCCGGCAGCATCGAGACCATCCTGCGCCAGATGGCGGACTACATGGATAAAGAGGCCAAAGCCGCCAGGGCCGTCCGAGAGGCCATGCGCTACCCCATCATCGTGGGTATCGTGGCGGTTATCGTCGTCGCCATTCTGGCGGTGTTCGTCCTGCCCGTCTTCACTAGCCTCTACAGCTCGCTGCGCGTGGAGTTGCCGGCGGCGACCAGGGCCTTGCTCGCCGTGGTCAACTTCTTCGTCGGTTACTGGTCCTACCTGACGGTGGGCGGGCTCTTGCTCGCCCTGAGCCTCTACCTGTTCAGCCGCACGCCCCAGGGCAGGCTGCTGCGCGACCGGCTTATCCTCAAGATGCCGTTGATCGGCCGGTTCGCCCACCTGCAGGAGATCGTCCGCTACTGCTGGAACTCCTCCATCCTGTACAAGGCCGGTCTGCCCCTGCCGGAGATCTTCGCCCTGGTCACCGAGACCAGCGGCAACCTGGTTATGAAGCAGACCCTGGCCAGCCTTCACCGCGACGTGCTGAACGGCGAAGGCCTTTCCCGGGCCATGGCCAAGTATGAGCTTTTCCTGCCGATGATGGTGGAGATGGTGCGTGTCGGCGAGGCGACGGGCAGCCTGGACAGCACCCTGGAGACCGCGGCCGCCGGTTACCAGGAAGAGGCCGAAGAGCGGCGCCGGGCGCTCATCGCGCTCATCCAGCCGGTAATCATCGTGGTCCTGGGCCTGGTCGTCGGTCTGATAGGCGTCTCCCTGGTGTCAGCCATGTACTCTATCTACGGAGCGGTCTAGTGAAAAGGCAGTTGCAGGGGCTGAGAAGTTTGGAGTGCGGTCAGGCTGGCGCGGCGCTGGTGGAGATCCTGGTCGCCGTGGCCCTGCTCGGCCTGGTGGCCGCCGCCATTTTGACCGGCCTGGCGACCGCGGCCAAGGCCACGATTACCGCCACCGAGCGGAGTAATGCCGAGAGCCTGGCCCGCACCCAGCTCGAGTACGTGAAAAAACAAGCTTACAGCTACAATACCGGCTCCTACGAGCTTGACCCGGCGCTGGCCGCGGACGCCGCCCTGGGGTGGACGGTCCTCCCGCCGGACGCCGCGCCCGTGCACGCTTCCGATGACGGCATCCAGAAGGTGACCGTAACCGTCCAGCGCTACGGTAAAACGATTACCTCGGTTTCGGCGTATAAGGTGGACAGATGAAAGAGAAAGGCTTCGCCGTGCTGGAGCTGCTGGTGGCCATCGCCATTGTGGCCATACTGGCCGGCGGCATTTCCAGCAGTTTTTTCCAGACCGTTCGAGTCACTAGGCAGAACAACGATATGGCGGCGGCGCTGCGCCAGGCCCAGAATACCGGCGACTGGCTGAGCCGTGACACGATGATGGGCGAGACCATCCAGGTAGTCAACCCGCCGGTGGCCGGGGCCGCCTTCGTCACCATCGGCTGGAACCAGTGGGAGACCGGGGACAACCACACCGTCCGCTATATCTGGCTGGACTCGGCCGATGCCCGGTACCGCATCCGGCGGGAATATTCCGTACTGAGCCGGGCGGGGACGCCGCTGGCCAGCGCCAGCACCTATATCGCCGATAATATCGATACCCTGGACTACTCCCCGCGGGACGGCGCCTGGAAGCTGACCGTGGCCGCCAGCAGCGGCCAGCAGAGCGTGCTGAGAGAGTACCAGGTATTTCCCCGGATCAACGCTGACGGCTAGGGGGACGTAATGATGAAAAGCTGGCTTGAATACATACGGGACCAAAAAGGACAGGTGCTGCCCGGCGTCCTTGTCCTCCTGACCATGTCAGCCCTGCTGGTCGTGCCCTCGCTCGATTTTGTGGCCGGTACGCTGAAAGCCGAGGCCGCCGTCGAGGAGAATCTCGCCGGTCTCTACGCCGCGGAGGCCGGCATCGAGGACGCCCTCTGGCGGCTCAAGCACCCGCCGTGGCCGAATTTCCCGTACTCCTATACCCTCGCCAGCCCGGTAAACGGCATGACGGTGAACGTGGTGATCGACTACCCGGAGATGCTTAACGGCGAGGAAACGCCCCGGATCGGCGTGCACGAGGACTGGCTGCAGTTGTCCGCCTCATACTCCGCCTACGAAGACCCGTTCTATACCTACACGCTGTCAATCACAAGCTGGTATACGCCCTCGGTCGTCAGGATCGAGCGCATTGACATCGTTGACCTACCCGCGGTCTTTGTCTACGAGACGGGTACCACCAGCGGCATCACCACGGAAGACCCAGTTGCCGCCGGCGGCGGCGGTGCCAGCCTGTCGCTCACCTGGTACATCGACCCGCCGTACGTCCTGCAGAAGCCTGACCCGCAATCCGGGCCGGAAACAATCGACCTCAGCTTCAAGGTCAGGGCCCCGCCGGGCGTCTATAAACTGGGCTTCCACGCGGTGACGGTTACCCGGCAGGACATCGGCACCGTGACCGATTTTTGGCCTTTCGTGATCACGGCCCGGGCCGTAAACACCTCGGGCCGGCAGCAGGCGTCAATCCGGACCGGCCTGTGGATCTACGCCGGACAGGAAAATATCACAGACTGGCAGATAGGGCCATAGAAAACGGAGAAAGAAAGTGAAACTGAGATTTAGCAAGACCACCTGGACCCTGGTAGCCCTGGTATTTTTCATCATCCCGCTGGTCGTGATGGGGCTGGTCTACCGCGCTCAGGCACAGGAGCAGGCGGTGCTCAAGAAGCAGATATCGCTGGTGCAGACAAGTCTCGCCAAGATTAAGCTGGAGGAGGCCGTCGCCCGGGTCGCCGAGTTGACCGGGCAGCAGGAGCGCAACGCCGAGGCGATTGAGGCCGCCCGGGCGGACCTCGAACCGCCTTTCGATTCGATGGACATCACCGAGCGCCTGTTCGCGATAGCCGGCGAGACCAATGTCAAGCTGTCCCAGGTCACCTCGCCCGGCCCGACCGCGCAGACGATGGGTAAGGTCAGCTATAACGTCCTGCCGCTGACGCTGCGGGTGGAAGGGAGACTTTTCGACCTCATCGCCTTTATTCGCGCCACCGGCGAGAATTACGCCACCTCGATTATCAAATCGGTGGAGATAAACACCGCAACCGGGCCAGACGCTCCCTCCGGGGACTGGATCAGCGCCAGGGTAGCGCTCGGCGTCTATTCTTACGAAGGGAAGTAAAAATACCGGTGAAGGAAAAACAAGATGGAAATTAGCGAAAAAAAGCAGTCACCTCAAGACCTGGGCAAAGCTACGGGAGCCCCGGCAGCCAAAAAAACCCGGAGCAACGGGAACGGGCGAGTGAAGGGATGGTGGCGCCGTACGTTCAAAAAGACAAAACGCGCCCGGCCGGGAAGGTTCGCCCGGACCTATACCAGCCTTTACCTGGATGATTCCGGCATCCGCCTCCTGGTCGTCAAAGGCAAGTACGTCATCAAATGGGCGGAGCTGCCGCTGGAACCGGGGTTGGTCGAGGGCGGCGTCGTGGCTAATCCCCTGGTAGTCGGCGCCAAAATCCGGGCTTTTCTGCGGCAGCACCGCACCGGGAGCAGGAAGGTCATCATGGGCTTCAGCGGGCTGCACTGCCTGTCCCGCATCATCACCCTGCCCGTCCTGTCCCGAAACCTCCTTTCGGAGGCCATCTGGCTTGAGGCCGGGAGAGAGATGCCGGTATCCCGCGACCTCCATTACCTGGTCTGGCAGGTCGTCCAGGTCACGCGCGACGAGATGAAGGCGTTCGTGATTGCTTACTCGCGGAACATCGCCGATTCGCTTATCGAGACCATGCGCGTTGCCGGCATCAAGCCTTCCCTGGTTGACCTGGCGCCGCTGGCGATTACCCGGGCTCTGAGCACCAATACCGCCGCCGCCGTGGATATCGAGCCGAGCCACGTTGACATTGTCATCATGGTGAAAGGCGTGCCGCAGCTCATCCGCAGCCTGCCGCTGCCGCGCCTGCAGTCGCTCCAGGACAAGCTGCCCGTCATCAGGCAGGAGATCGAGCGCAGCCTGAAGTTCTACGACAGCACCGAGCTCGAGAAGCTGCCCGAAGGCCGCCTGCCGGTATTCGTTTCCGGAGAGCTCGCCGACGCCCGGTTCTCTGACGGCTTTACCGGCGACCTCGGGTACGCGGTCCAGTGGCCGGCACCGCAGCTGCACTATCCGGAGCAGATGACCCCCGCCCCATACATGGTCAACATCGGCCTGACCCTTAAGAGACTGGTCAACGGGAACGCCGGGGTCTCGCTGGTGAACATCAACGCCCTGCCGGAGATATACCTGCCCCGGCACACCTGGCTGAACCGTATCGCCGCGGCCACGGCCTGCCTGGTCGGTATCGCCGTGCTGGCTTACTCGGGGCTGCTCGTCCGCGACACGGTCGCCCTGACGGCGTCGATGCGGAGCGAGCTGGCTTCGGCCAACCAGCAGCTGGTGGAAAGACAAGCCCTGATGCGCCCGCAGAGCGAGGCCGTCGCCGGCCTGGAAACACAGGTCGCCGGGTCCGACCTGACTTACGCTAACCTTCAGACGGCGCTCGACAGCTTTGCTGCTCAGCACATCCAGGCGGACTACGATTTTTACCTGGCGACAGCCTACATGCCGCCGCGCCTCACGCTTGCCGGGATCACATATTCCCCCAATGAGCTGGTGCTCAAGGGCACTTCCCCGGGCGAAGCCGAGGTGTCAACCTACGCGCGCTCCCTGGCCGGCTCCGGCCGCTACTCGCAGGTCGTTATTACCGAGCTGGACGCGAGCCGTGGCGACACAATTTTTACACTAGTTTTGAGAAGGTGAGGTGCCGTTGTGAACATTAAATTACTTCTGGAAAAAGCGAAAGAGGAGAAGGCATCCGACCTGCATCTGGCAGCCCTCCGCCCCCCGTTCCTGCGCGTCAACGGCTCCCTGAAACCGCTGTCCGAAGAGCCGGTGCTGACGGCGGCCGATGTCCAGGAGGCCCTCGCCCAGGTCACCACGGAACGGGAGAGGAGCTTTTTCCGCGAGCACCTGGAGCTTGACTTCGGCTACACGCTGAGCGAGGACATCCGCGTCAGGTGCAACGCAGCGCTGCAGCGCGGGACGATCAGCCTGGCGATGCGCCTGATACAGTCCGCCATCCCCGGCTTCGAGGAGCTCAACCTGCCCGGCATCTGCCGGGACCTGGTCCTGCGCCCGCGGGGCATGGTCATCGTCAGCGGGCCGACAGGCAGCGGCAAGTCGACCACGCTGGCGGCGATGATCGATTACCTGAACAAAAACCAGAGCCGCCGCGTGGTCACCATCGAGGACCCGATAGAGTACATCCACGCCAGCGATAAGTGCACCATCATCCAGCGGGAACTCGGCGACGACACCCTTACCTTCGTTGATGCCCTGCGGCATGTCCTCCGGCAGGACCCGGATGTCATCCTGGTGGGCGAGGTAAGGGACCGGGAGACGGCGGCTGCCGCCCTGACAGTGGCGGAGACGGGCCACCTGGTGCTGACCACCGGCCATGCCCCGAGCGCCCCGCAGACCATCGAGCGTATCGTGGACATGTTCCCCCCCCACGAGCGCTACCTGGCGCAGAACCGCCTGGCATCCCTGCTCATCGGTATCCTCTGCCAGGCGCTCGTCCCCACCGTGCCCGGCGCCGCCGCCCCCCGGATGCCCGCCGTCGAGGTGATGCTCGCCAACACCGCCATCAGGAACCTCATCCGCGAAGGCAAGATCCACCAGTTGCCCAACGCCATCCGCACCGAGAGCAAGAGCGGCATGGAGCTGCTCGACCACTCCCTGGTCAACCTGTACCGGCAGCGGCTGATCAGCGAGGAGAGCCTGTACGCCTTCTGCAACGACCGCGCCGAGGTGGAGAAGGCCTGCGCGGAGCTTGACAAGACCGGGAGAAAGGGCGGCGACAGGCTGCCTACGACTGCGGCCGCCAACAGCCCTGTGGCGCAGGAGGTGTATAACTACCGGAGATAGATGGCTTGAGGGGGACTCTTTTTATCATGCCGGGCAGCCAGACCTGAGCTCGCCTCCGGTTTTAAAAGGCCTACCGAAGGGGAGTTGGACGGAGAACGGTTCGTCAATTTGCATCATCGGAACATGTGGCTAATTGGCATTCCCAGTTTGGCTGAATGCCCGGGTGTTAAGCCCCCACCGAGAGAGTTGTTTGACCCCGGTAGACCTGCAACGTCTATTTACATGAATTCTCCTAAGTTGTTATCAAACATAATAAAAAACTATTGAAAATATTTTATTGTCTGCTATAATCACGGCATAAGAGTATATGAGAACCGAACCTGAAACTAGATATGGAGCTATCAGCTACTTGAACGGAGAAGCCCTTACCTAAATTTACAACAAACACTTAACAGTACTAATCGGAGGTATTATGTCCCAAAGTCCGAGAAAAATAAAGACGGGGTTTTGGGTAATCTTAAGCATAGTAGGATTCTTTAGTTTTGTTTTTATCGCAGATTGGTGGAAAACTAATTCTACTATTGGTTTGATTATTCTATTGATTATTCTTGCTGGAGTAGCCTTCGCTTTGTATCGTTTTCCCGGATTCAGGAATTTCTTTTTCCGAACCGCCAAAGAAACCGCCATAAAAGTTGCTTTTGAGAAAGAAGCCCCTAAGCGTGAACCAGTCCCTGTTGATATAAGAAAAATCGTTACTAACAGGTCTGCTTCCAGGTGTGAGAATCCTGACTGCGAAGCAAGTGCAAGACCACACCTACATCATATTGATAACGACTTTAAACATAATAGCCCAAAAAATATTATTGCATTGTGTCCTAATTGTCATAGTAATGCCCATCAGAACAAGATGACCAACAGCCAGCTAAGAAACTGGGTACAAAGAAGTTACGAATCATATAAAAGCCTTAAGCAGGTTGGCGAGAGATTGAGATAAAGAGAGGTCTTTTGCCCAGCATTGGTGTGTCGCCACCCACGTTTATACCGATAATTCGCGCCTGCCGCCCCTTCATCCCACCCCGGCCTTCTTGAAGTCGCAGCCCAGCGCCGCCAGGAGGTCGCCCACGGCGTAGTCCCGCTCCAACTGGTGACGCATCGGCAGCTCCGGGTGCACGGTATACAGGTTGCCCCGCCCCTCCTTGCGCCGCGCCACGTAACCGGCCCCCTCCAGCTCGGCGATGATCTTCTGCACGCCCCGCTGGGTCAGGCCCACCTCCCGGGAGATAACCTCGGTAGTGCTTCTCGGGTACCGGGTGATATAAACGAACACCCGCCCGTGATTAGAGAGAAAGGCCCACTGACCTTTTTCCAATCAGCCCTCCGGCCGCGGCGCGTTGACGTCACGGCGCGCCTGGGTTATAATTATGAACGTCAATACGCCTATTATCGTTCATATATTAATCCAATCCGGTTATGACGTCAACCGTAACAAGTGAGAACCGCGGGGCAGCGCGCGGCCCGAGAAGGCCCAAGCGGCTTCCCGGGGGGGCCCTGGCTAATTCGAAGAAGGAAGGTCAAAGTTAATCCTAATGGGCATACTCTTGACGGATACCACCTTGCGGGACGCGCACCAGTCGCTCATCGCCACGAGGATGCGCACCCGGGACATGCTTCCCATCGCCGCGAAGCTGGACCAGGTCGGCTTTTTCTCCCTGGAGGTGTGGGGTGGCGCCACCTTTGATGTCTGTGTCAGGTTCCTGAACGAGGACCCCTGGGAGCGGCTGCGCAGCTTGCGGGCCCGGGTGAAGAATACCCGGCTCCAGATGCTGCTGCGCGGGCAGAACCTGGTCGGTTACCGCCACTACGCTGATGATGTGCTGCGGGATTTTATCCGCCTTTCCGTTAAAAACGGTGTTGACGTGTTCCGCATCTTCGACGCCCTGAACGATATCAGGAACATGGCGCTGGCCATCCAGGTGGCCAAGGACTACCAGGCCCACGTGCAGGGCGTCATCTGCTACACCACCAGCCCGGTGCACTCCACGGAGAAATTCGTCCGGATGGCGCTGGAGCTGGAAAAGCTCGGCTGCGACTCTATCTGTGTCAAAGATATGGCCGGCCTGATTTCCCCGGCGGCGGCTACCGAGCTGGTCACTGCCATCAAAACCAGGATAAAAATACCCCTGAACCTGCACTCCCATTGCTCCAGCGGTATGGCGCCGCTCAGCTATTATGCGGCGGCGCTGGCCGGGGTTGATATCGTTGATACCGCCTTCTCCGCCTTCGGCTGGGGGACGTCGCAGCCGCCCACGGAGAGCATCGTGGCCGCTTTGAAAGACACGCCCTACGACGCCGGGCTCGACCTGGAGCTGCTTTACGAAATCGGCGAGTATTTCGCCGCCCTGAGCGGCAAGTACCGGATGCTGTTCACCGCCGAGACGACCCGCCCCAGCGTCAATGTCCTCCTGCACCAGGTGCCCGGCGGGATGCTGTCCAACCTGGTGAGCCAGTTACGGGAACAGAACGCCCTGGACAAGTTCAGCCAGGTGCTGGAGGAAGTGCCCCGGGTGCGGGCTGATCTCGGTTACCCGCCGCTGGTCACCCCCACCAGCCAGGTGGTAGGCATCCAGGCGGTGCTTAACGTCCTGACCGGCGCCCGCTACAAGCAGGTCACCCAGGAGGTGAAAAACTACCTGCTGGGCCGCTACGGGCAGCCGCCGGGCGAGGTCAACGAAGAAATCAAAAAACTGGTCGCCGGCGACGAGCAGCCCATTGACGTGCGCCCGGCGGACCTTATCAAACCGGAGCTGCCGAAACTCCGCGAAGAAGGCCGGAAGCTCGGGATTATTCACCAGGAAGAAGACCTGATTACCTACGCGCTTTACCCCCAGGTGGCGGTAAAGTTCCTGCGCGGCGAGCTCAAAGAGGAGGCCATGCCCTCGACGGCCGGGCCCGCCGCCAAGGACGCCGCGGCGCCCGACCTGCCCATGGAGTTCAGCGTGGATGTCGACGGCGAGGTCTTCAACGTCAAAGTCGCCTCCGTGCTGGGCAAGACCATCGAGGTGGAGAAAGCCGGGAAACCGAAGCAACCGGCGCCGGGCGCGGTGACCTCCCCCATGCAGGGCATGGTGCTGGCCGTCAAGGTTAAAGCGGGGGACACCGTCAAGGAAGGCGATGTGCTGGTTATCATCGAAGCCATGAAGATGCAGAACCAGGTGGTGGCCGCCCGGGGGGGCGTCGTCAAGGAGATATATACTTTTCAGGGCGAGGTAGTCAACTCCGGTGACGCCTTGCTGGTCATCGAGGCGAAAGCCTGAACCTCAAGGCGGAACGGTTCGGGAGAAAGTCATGATAAAAAAGGTTCTGGTCGCCAACCGCGGCGAGATAGCCATCCGCGTTATGCGGGCCTGCCGCGAGCTGGGGCTTACCTCGGTCGCGGTCTATTCCGAGGCCGACAAGGACGCCCTGTTCGCCAAGTACGCTGATGAGGCTTTCTACATCGGGCCGGCGCCGGCCGTCGACAGCTACCTGAACATCAGGAAGATCATCGAGGTTGCCGGGCAGTCCGGCGCGGACGCCATTCACCCCGGCTACGGTTTCCTGGCGGAAAACCCGAGCTTCGCCTACGCCTGCGAGAAGGCCGGCATCAAGTTCGTCGGGCCGTCGAGCCGGGTTATCGAGCTGATGGGCAACAAGATTGCCGCGAGGCAGGAGATGCAGAAGGCCGGGGTGCCGGTCGTCCCGGGTACCGACCAGTGCGTTACCGACTTCGCCCTGGCGCGGGACATCGCCGGCGATATCGGCTACCCGGTGATCTGCAAGCCGGCCGGCGGGGGCGGCGGCATCGGCATGAGGATAGTCGCCAACGAAGGGGACCTGCGGGAGGCGCTTGAGTCCTCGCGGGCGATCGCCTCGACGACTTTCGGCCTGGCGGACGTCTACATCGAGAAGTATATCTCGCGACCGCGGCATATCGAGTTCCAGGTGCTGGCCGACGCCCACGGCAATGTCGTGCATCTCGGGGAGCGGGAGTGTTCCATCCAGCGGCGGCACCAGAAGCTCATCGAGGAGTCGCCGTCAACGGTGCTGACCCCGGAGCTCCGCACCGAGATGGGGGATGCCGCGGTCAGGGTCGCGAAATGGGTCAGCTACGAAGGCGCCGGCACAATGGAGTTTCTCTACGCCGGCGGCCGGTACTACTTCCTGGAAGCCAACACGCGGGTCCAGGTGGAGCACCCGGTAACCGAGATGGTGACCGGGATCGACATCGTCAAGCAGCAGCTTCGGATCGCCTCCGGACTGCCGCTGAGCATGAAGCAGGTTGACATAAGGCCGCGCGGCTGGGCCATCGAATGCCGCATCAACGCCGAGGACTCGCTCAACAATTTCGCGCCGTCACCCGGCAAGCTGAAGGGCTACCGCTCGCCCGGCGGCATCGGCATACGGGTCGACAGCGGCGTCTACACGCGCTACTCGATACCGCCGATCTACGACCCGATGATATCGAAGCTCATCGCCTGGGGCCAGGACCGGGATGAGGCCATCGCGCGGATGCGCCGCGCCCTCTACGAGTACATCATCGCCGGGGTCAAGACCAACATCCCGTTCCACAAGGCCGTCATGGAGAACCCCCGCTTCGTCAGCGGGGAGCTCAGCACCCACTTCATCGAGACCGAGACTACCTTGATGGAGGACATGAAGACGATTATCGAACGGGAGAAGCCGCTGGAGGAGAGGCTGTCGCAGATCTTCGATGAGAAGAAGAAGGTGGCCGCCATCGCCGCCGCGACGGTACTGGCCCAGCACCTCAAGCCCCCGGTGAGCCCGTAGGGGTCGACGAGACAGATCTTTCCGGCATAATTGACGAGCTCCCACCAAAAGCCTAACAGGGTGATGAAAAATGGGGCTTGAAGCCGCCGTCTTTGGCCTTTCACCCCGATTTTTTGCGGTTCTTGCCTTTTTTCTAACGAACTTATTGTATTTTGTCGGCTCGCCACCACCC
>JACPQH010000095.1 GCA_016190585.1 Chloroflexota bacterium
GGGTGGTGGCGAGCCGACAAAATACAATAAGTTCGTTAGAAAAAAGGCAAGAACCGCAAAAAATCGGGGTGAAAGGCCAAAGACGGCGGCTTCAAGCCCCATTTTTCATCACCCTGCTAAGAGTCTGCGCCAGAAGTTAAGGTATTGTTTCAGCAGATAATCCGGTTTTTTACGTCCGCTTTCAGTTTCCCGGGCCTTGGCTGGGAATTGGTCCTGACTGCTATCGCAATCGGGGTCATCTTTGGGGCTATATGGTTGATTCCCTACTGGCCTCCGGTAATCAAGAGACCCGGACTTTGCCTTGTAGGCGTTATCAGCGCTTTTCTCACCTGGACGGCCATCGCGCTCATCCAGATCCCGCTGCAGGTTTGGACCGGACAGGCGTTACTTCACTTCTGGGATCAGATAACCCTCACGCGATGGCTGCTTCTTGCCGGCATACCCCAGATCCTTCTCAGCGGTCTGGTCCAGGAAGGGGCGAAGCTGGTTCCTGTAATTTTGTACTGGCGGCGTAATCAGGGGGGTTTTACTCCCAAGTTCGGGCTGATTGCGGGCGCGGTATCCGGGGCGGGGTTCGGTGTATTCGAAGCGATCTGGATCCATAACACCATTTTCGCCTCGGGCTGGACCTGGAATGCTGTCGAAATGGGTGGCCTTCTCGCTCTGCTGGGATTCTGGGAAAGGTTTTTCAGCGTGGCTTTTCACACAGCCGCCTCGGCGTTAGCGGGTTACGGTTTGGCCAGGGGTCTGGGCTGGCAGTTCTACCTCATTGCCTCGTTCTTACACGGGGCCACGAACTACTCTGTGGTTCTCCTGCAGAAGGGGACGCTAACCACCGTTCAAGTAGAAATGTATCTAGCTTTCCTGGCGGCATCGATAACCGCGGCGGCTCTCTGGTTGCGCTGGCGCAAGCCTGAGGTTACTGACGCTTAGCCGACCTGCCGCGGCTCATATGTAAAAAAAAGGGAGCCACAACTTCCGTCCGGACTCCCTTCTCAAATTGGGCCTTAAACCAGAATTAAATCCTGCCTCTGACCGGCATGTCGTCCACCGCCGGGTCGGCCAGGGTGATGGTGTCGTCCCGCGCTACCCCCGCCGGAGCTCGACTACCCGCTCGATGCCCGCCGGGTCCCAGTGGATGCGGGTGGCGGCGGCGGGGTACAACTCGTTCAGGTAGCGGCTGACCGGGCGCGCCTGGCCGAGGCCCACCTCCAGCAAGGCCGCGCCGGCGGGACGCAGCCCGGCGCCGAGCTCGCGGCACAGCCGGTAGAACTTCTCCAGGCCGTCGGCGCCGCCGTCCAGAGCCAGGGCCGGCTCGGCCTTTAAAATGCCGGCTACCCCGGCGGACTTCACGTAGGGCAGGTTGGCCAGCAGCAGATCGACCGGCTCGGGCAGCGGCCGGAGCATGTCCCCCGGCAAAAGGCGTACCCGCTCCACTACGCCGTGCCGCGCCGCGTTGCCCGCCGCCACCGCCAGGGCTGCTTCGGAAACATCGGTAGCGTAGATAACAACGTCTTCCGGCAGCTCGGCCGCCAGCGTCACCGCGATAGCCCCGGAGCCGGTACCGACATCGACGATACGGCGGGTGTTCCCCTCTTGGCAGAGCGCCAGCGCCATCTCGACCAGCATCTCGGTCTCGGGACGCGGGATGAGCACGTCGGGCGTCACCAGGAAGTCGCGCCCGTAGAACTCGCGGCGCCCGGTGATATAGGCCGAAGGCTCGCCGGCCAGCCGCCGCCTGACAAGGCGCTGGTAAGCCGTCTCCAGCTCCGGCGCCAGCTCCCGCTCGAAGTCGAGGAACAGCCGGGCGCGCGTCACGCCCAGGACCGTGCGCAGCAGGAGCTCGGCCTCGAGGACGCTGTCCTCGACCCGCTCAGTCTCGAGAAGCTGTCGCGCCTGAGTAAGCGCCTGCCTGACTTTCATGGGCCTGCTCTTCCATCTGGAGGGCCTGGTCGCGGGCGGTGAGCGTGTCGATAAGCTCGTCGAGCCCGCCTTCCATTATGCGGGGCAGGTTATGGAACGTGACCCCGAAACGATGGTCGGTCAGGCGGTCCTGGGGGAAGTTATAGGTGCGTATCTTCTCCGCCCGCTCGCCGCTGCCCACCTGGGAACGCCGCTCCTGGGTAATCTTCTCGCCCAGCCGGCGCTGCTCGATGTCGTAAAGGCGGGCACGAAGCACCGCCATGGCCTTCGTCCGGTTCTGGAGCTGGGAGCGCTCGTCCTGGCAGGTGACCACGATGCGGGTCGGCTGGTGGGTCAGCCGGACGGCGGTGGTTACTTTGTTGACGTTCTGGCCGCCGGCGCCGCCGCTGTGGAAGAAGTCCATCTTGATGTCGCCGGGATTTACGGCGATATCGACCTCTTCAGCCCTGGGCAGGACGGCCACGGTGGCCGTCGAGGTGTGCACCCGCCCCGAGGCCTCGGTCACGGGCACGCGCTGCACCCGGTGGACGCCCCGCTCGTACTTGAGCCGGCTGAAGGCACCTTTGCCCCGGACCTCGAAGATGATTTCCTTGAAGCCGCCGGCGCCGCTCTCGCTGGTGCTGATGACCTCGGCCGCCCAGCCCCGGGCCAGCGCGTAGCGACTGTACATGCGAAAGAGGTCGGCGGCAAAAAGGGACGCCTCCTCCCCGCCAGTGCCTGCCCGTACCTCCATGATGATATCTTTGTCATCATTGGGGTCTCTGGGCAGCAGGGCGGGCTTGAGCTGCTCCTTGAGAGCGCTGAGCCTGTCTTCGAGGCTGGCGACCTCCTGCCTGACCAGGGAAGCCATCTCGCTCTCGAGCCCCTCGGCCAGCATCGCCCTGGTCTCCTCCAGGGATTTCAGGACGGCGCGGTATTCCCGGTACCTGCGGACCGGATCTTCGAGACCGGCCCTCTCCTGGGCCAGCGCCTGCATCTTCCTGGCGTCCGAGAAGACCTCGGGCCGGGCCATTTCAGTCTCGATGTCTATATATCGTTTTTCGAGCTTTTCCAGATGTTCTATCACGGGTATGTACCTCGTTAACATTATAGCTTTTGGGGGTAATTCAAGGCAAAGAATGACGCGGCCGGGCGCGCCTAAGGGTAGTGATTGTCCCGCGGCGGGCTTCGCAGGACAAGTGTGAACACCAGCGACGCCAGGCTGAAGGCGATGGCCACGACAAAGGCCGGCGAATAGCTCTGCGTCACATCGAAGATACGCCCCGCCGACCACGAGCCCAGGGCGCCCCCGAGGGCGTTGGCGAGCAGGGCGGCGCCGACAATCATCGAAATCGCCCGCATCCCGAAGAACTGCCCGAACAGGGCGACGATGGCCGGGGCCTCGCCGCCATAGGCGTAGCCGAACAGGAAAGCAAACGCGTAGAACATCCACAGCCCCTGGCTGAACATGAGCCACACCAGGCTGACCGTCAGCAGCAGGAAGCAGATAGCCAGGCCCTTTTTGTAGCCGATGCGGTCCGAGATGGCGCCCATGGACAGACGGCCCGACAGGCTCCCCAGCCCCACGGCTCTCATCAGCGTGGCGGCTATGGCCGGCGATATCCCCTGGTCGGTGGCATAGTTGACCAGGTGCACCAGTATTATCTGCATGGAAACGCCGAAGCCGAAGTAAGCCGCGGAGAGCATCTGCAGGGGCCGGGTGCGGAACGCCGCCCCCAGCGTCAGGGCAGGCATGGCGCCCGCAGCCCGCACGCTCACGTCAAAACGCTGCGCGTCGGCGCCGTAAGGCCGGGCGCCGGCCGTGGCGGGATCGCGCCGCAGCAGCAGGGAGCAGCCGCCGATGATGCCGAGCACCGCCAAGGCCAGGACGATATACGCCCCGGACCAGCCAAAGGAGGCGATCAGCCGCTTGATGACGGGCAGCAGCACCAGCGTGCCGATGCCGATGCCGGCGGAGGTCAGCCCCAGGGCCATGCCGCGAAGCCTGACGAACCAGCGGGAGACCGTGGCGACCGTCAGGGTGTAGTTGCCGCTCACGCCGAGACCCGTCATAACCCCATAGGTCAGATAGAGCTGCCACAGCTCCCTGACCTGGCTCGCCAGCAGCAGGCCCAGCACCGCCAGCGTGTTGGCGACGAGGGCTATCTTGCGGGGGCCAAAGCGGTCCACCAGTATGCCCATGACGATGGCGAAGCCGTTGAAACAGATCAGGAAGACCGATTGGATGCCGGCGGTGGCGGCCCGGTTCCAGCCGAAATCAGCGATCAGCGGCTTGAAGAAGAGGGCGAAGCTGAGGGTGACGCCGGCGTGCATCGTCAGGATGACCATGCTGGCGCCGACGATGACCCAGCCGTAGAACACGCGGCCGCGGGCGGCGCGGGCCAGGCCGCCTTCCGACGCCAGGGACTTGCTCAATTCTTCCGGGCTTCTCCCTATCCGCGGGTGGGGTAGCCACCCAGGAAAGGATACCATTAAGCCCGCGCGATGACAAACCCGGACCCCGGTATGTTTAATCCGGGCCTTTTATCTCAGCAACCGGTCTGCGATTGCCTGGCCGTCCGCCCAGACCTTCTCGGCGTCGGCTCTCGAGGCGCCCTTGCTGACGGAAAGATCGATCGAATAACCCTTGATCCGGGCGGAAGCATCCGCCCGCAACCCCGCCAGCGTCTTTTCATCCAGGCGCGAGAAGGTCACCCCCTCCTTTTCCAGGAAAGCCCGGTCTTCGTATTCCTTTTCCTTCATCATGTTGAAGGTCCAGTCCCGGGCGGCCAGCTTGACATCCAGCAGGACCTTCCTCACGTCCTCAGGCAGCTTGTTCCAGACATCGACATTGATAAAGGCGTAGTTAAGATTGATGGGCAGGTCGAGCTCCATCATATACTTGGCCGGCTCGTAGAACTTCATTGACCTCGAATACATGTAATCGGTGGCGGTGGCGTTAATCGTGCCCCGCATCAAGGACTCGTAGGTCTCCGGGAAAGGCACGGAGACCGGTACCATCCCGAGAGATTCCCAGACTACCCCGAGCGCGGCCGACTGTAGCCGCATCTTCCTGCCTTTAAAGTCGGCCAGGGTGCTGGCCGGTTTCGTCGCCCAGATTCCGTAAGGCATGCCGGCGCCGGCGCGCAGCGTAAAAACGCCCCTCGCTTCATCCTCTTTGAGCAGGAGCTCGCTTTCCGAGCGTAAAACGTCGGGCAGCGTGGCCGTCTTTTCCCAGTTGCCCATGACCATGACACCGGCGTAGGTATCTATAGCCAGGGGGAAGACGTCCGGGAAGTAGTTGTGAGATGTCTGGGCGATATCGAGGGCGCCCTTGCGCATCAGGTCAAGCATCTCGCCCGATTTGCCCAGCGAGCCGCCCCAGTGGAACTCGGGCTTCACCCGGCCGGGCAAGCGCCTCTCGACTTCCTCGAAGAACCAGATGTCGGCGATGCCCGGCGGGGCCGTGGCCGGATTCTCGGAAGCGTAGATGAGCTTGACCGGCTCAACTTTAGCGGCCGGCGCGGCCGGGGCGGCAGTCTGCGGCGCGGCGGCAGGCGGAGTAGTCGGCGATGGCCTGGCGCAGCCCAGCACAAGCACGCCTGCCAATGATGTCAAACACAGGCCGGCCAGAAGCAGCTTTCGTTTGATTCGCATTGTACTAACCTCCTTCAGCTTGTTTTCAAGAAGGCCCGCTTATCACGGCCAGCCACACCGGCGTCATCATCCAACAGTCTACGATATCGCCCACGGTTTTTTAATCCACCGAACCATGTATTTTTCACTAAGCTGCCTCGCGCGGTCAACCGATGGTCCCGCTTACTGAGACTAAGCATGTTGTCTGCCCGCAGTCTCAAAACTAGGTATCTCCAGCCGAGGAAAATAGCCGGCTCCACCAATTGTTTTCCCCCGCCCTTTTCGGCACAATCAAAGGGGAGCCAGCGACACACGCCCGGGAGGCAAGCGATGGGCCGGGTAGATGGCAAGACGGCCATAGTTACGGGTGCGGCGCTCGGTATCGGCCGGGCGGCCGGCGTTCTCCTGGCCCGGGAAGGCGCCAGGGTGGCCCTGACCGATATCCTCGACGAGCCTGGCCGGAGCGCGGCGGCCGAAATAAAGAAGGCGGGAAGCACCGCCGAGTACTGGCGCATGGACGTCTCCAACGAGGCCGAGGTCGCCGGCGTGCTGGCCGCGGTCAAGGACGCCTTCGGCGGGATAGACGTCCTGGTGAACAACGCGGGCATCGCCGGCGCCACCAGGCCCACCGACCAGCTCACCGCCGCGGAATGGAACCAAATCTTCAGCATCAACGTGAACGGCGTTTTCTTCTGCACCAAGCACGCCATCCCTTACCTGAAACAGGCGGGCGGCGGCAGCATCATCAACCTGTCGTCCATCTACGGCGTGGTGGGCTTCGCCGGGTCGTCGGCCTACCCGGCCACCAAGGGCGCGGTGACGCTGATGACGAAGAGCGACGCCCTTCAGTACGCCCCGGCCAACATCCGGGTGAACTCCGTCCACCCGGGCTTCATCATGACGCCGATGGTCGAGGCCTATCTGCGCGAGCAGGGCGACTTCGACCAGGGCCTGAGGGACCTGGCCGCGGCCCACCCCATCGGCCGTGTCGGCGAAGTCGATGACGTTGCCTACGGCATCCTCTACCTCGCCTCCGACGAGTCAAGGTTCGTGACCGGCAGCGAGCTGGTCATCGACGGCGGCTATACCGCCCGGTAGCGGTCAGGGTTTTGAGCTTGAGGTTTGAACACCGCTAGATGAGGCGAATATCGCGCGCCACTGGTATCTTCTTAGTATCTTCTAAGTACATCCGGGGAACTTCATTCGCGTTTTTTCGCGGAAACTTGGGGGACCCCCTGAGCCTTCCCGGATTGAATTTTTTAAACTGCTGTCCCGTTTGCGCCGCCTGAAGCAGGCGGGCTTCAGGTAGGAACTACGTAAGCTCCCCCCTGGCCGCCGCGGGACCGCGAAAGGCTTCCTTAGTAATTTCTTAGTAAGGCGCCGGCGGGTTTCAGGCCGTTTCCCCGGGAAATTAGGAACCTTACCTGATTATATACCGGGGCCAGCCTCCCTATGATAACGATAGAAGCCAATTTGTGGGAAAGGAGGGAAAAGGCGATGTGTTGAAGCTAACAGGCGCGACCCCGGTTATGGCCAGCCCGAGTGGAAATAAAATATTGCATGATGGAGGTTATCTGCCATGAAAAAAATCATCCGACCCTTCCTGGTTGTCTTCCTGGCGTTGGGTCTCCTTATCGGCGTAGGTATCCCGGCGGCCGCCCAGGAATGCCCGCCGCCGCCGGAGTGCCCCCCGCCGCCGGAATGCCCCCCGCAGGAGGGCCTGACGCCGGGCTTCTGGAAGAACCATGTCGAGGCCTGGGTGGGCTACTCTCCCAACCAGACCCTGGAAAGCGTCTTTGACGTGCCCGACAGCCTGGGCCTGGACAACGTCTCCCTGCTGGACGCCCTGAACTTCGGCGGCGGGCCGGGGGTCGACGGCATGGCCAAGATATTGCTGCGCGCCGCGGTGGCCGCCCTGCTTAACGCCGCCCACCCGGATATCAACTACGCGATAACGGAGCCGGCCGTGATCGGCGCCACCAACTTCGTCCTTGCCACCCTGGACAAGGACTTCATGGAGACTCTCAAGGACCTGTTCGACGCCTTGAACAACCTGGGCGGCTCTCTGTAATCAGTCTCAGTCTGATAACCGGGGAGGGGACAGCAGCGGTCCCCTCCCCCGGCTCACCCGGGTCTGCCCTATCCTAGCGGTGGCGCTCCAGGCAGCAAGCAGGGCGGAAGAGCAAGCTCGCTCCCTTATTACTCAATCCTGGTTGCTGTCAGACCTGCCTCACCCCAGTCCCCTCTCCATCCTGAAAGATGGTGCCGCGCAAAGTTATATAGGGATGGAGAGGGGAGTTAGGAGGCAAGGGGGCGAAGCCCCCTCGCCAATTCTCTCCTCCGCTCCATATATCTAATCATTAGTCAAAATAGATACCCATAACATGGAGCGGTGGACACAAGGGGTGAGGTTGCTTACAATCACCATCGGGATTGAGCGGAACCCTCGCTCCGGAAGCGTAGACAGCCTCCTGATACTTAAGTTATAATACTAAACGGTTATCTCCGAATCTTTTTAAGGAAGGTATGCCCGCTCTCTACGTCGTGGCAACCCCTGTCGGCAACCTGGAAGATATTACCCTGCGCGCTCTCCGTACCCTGCGGGAAGTGAAGCTTATTGCCGCCGAAGACACTCGCAAGACCCGGCGGCTGCTGAATACCTACGACATCAAAACCCCGAGCACGAGCTACCATGAGCACAACAAGCTGGCGAAGATGGCTTATATCCTGAGCGTTCTCGAGAGTGCCGACGTGGCACTGGTGTCTGACGCCGGCACGCCCGGCCTGTCGGACCCCGGTTACGAGCTCATCCGGGCGGCGGCGGGGCGGGGGGTCCCGGTCATCGCGGTGCCCGGACCGGCCGTCGTCGTCATCGCGCTGACGGTTTCCGGCTTGCCCCTGGACAAGGTCGTCTTTATCGGTTTCCTGCCCAACCGAGGCGCGGCGCGCCGGAAAATGCTGGCGGAGCTGGCGCGGGAGACGGGGACGATTGCCATGTTCGAAGCGCCGCACCGGCTGCAGGCGGCCCTGGCTGACATCCTGGCGACCCTGGGCGACCGGGAGATAGCGGTCTGCCGGGAGCTGACCAAGGTGCACGAGGAGGTCTTCCGCAGCACGGTCAGCGGCGCTATCGCGCGTTTCACCGAACCCCGCGGAGAGTTTACCCTGGTCGTGGCCGGCTACCGGCCGGAAGCCAGGCCGTCCATGACCGGCGAGACCGAAGCCCGGCTGCAGGCAATGTCCCGGGAGGGGGTAACCGCCAGGGAGGCCGTAGCCCGGCTGGCCGGAGAGACCGGCGTATCCAAAAAAGAGCTTTACCGCGCCTGGCTGCGTTCCGGCAAGGCGCGGAAACAGTAGAAAACAAGAGGTGTTAAGATAATGCGTCGAGGTTGTGTATCGTTAGGCGAGGTGCGCTGTGACGAGTGCGGCAAGCTCATCCCGTACCCGGAGCGTTACCTGGCGGTGGATGAGAAGGACGGCATCGAGAACGAGGAGGGCGAGACCCGGCACTACTGCGTGAAGGACGCCCTGAAGAAGGGCTACGCCCATTACAAGGAAGAGAAGGGGGAGAAGGTGCTTACCTTCTTCGAGGAGTAGGCCGCGCCTGACATGAGCGAGAGAATCTTTATCGGCGTGGCCTGGCCCTACGCCAACGGCCCCCTCCACCTGGGGCACGTCGCCGGGGCTTACCTGCCCGCCGATATCTTTGTCCGTTTCCACCGTATCAAGGGCAACGAGGTAATCATGGTGTCCGGGGCCGACCAGCACGGCACCCCTATCACCATCAAGGCCGAGCAGGAAGGCAAGA
>JACPQH010000096.1 GCA_016190585.1 Chloroflexota bacterium
AACCGAAGGACATCCAGGCGCTGTTCGTCGGCAACGTGCTCGGAGACTTCTCCGAGGGACAGGGCAGCCTGCAGGCCTTTGCCGCCGAGAACATCGGCTGCTTCGGCGTGCCCGCCAACCGCTACGAGGGCGCCTGCGCCTCGGGCAGCATGGCGGTGCGCGACGCCTTCATGTGGGTAGCCTCCGGCTTCTATGATATCGTGCTCGCCGGCGGCGTGGAGAGGGCGGCGACCATGGGAACGCCCCTGGCCACCCGCACCTTCGCCATGTTCAGCGACGCCCGCTACGAGTACCCCGCCGGCATAACCTTCCCGGCGGTCTTCGCCATGCTGGCGCACCTCTACGCCTCCCATTACAATATCCCGCTGCCCAGGCTGCGCGAGCAGCTCGCCAAGGTCTCTATCCAGGCCTGCAAGTACGGCAGCATCAACCCCAAGGCCCACTTCTTCGGCAAGTACGGCGACCTCACCGTGGACAAGGTGCTCAAAGCCTTCGTGGTCGCTTCCCCGCTTACCCTGCACGACTGCTGCCCGTTCTCCGACGGCGCGGCCGCCGTGGTGCTGGCCTCGGAAGAGGTCGCCAGGAAGTTGACCGACAAGCCGGTCTTCATCATCGGCGCCGGGCAGTCATCGTCCGGCCCGCTGTCCAGCCAGAGCGACTTCCTGCCGCGCATCCGCGCCCGCGAGCTCTCCTCGCAGCGGGCCTACGCCATGGCCGGCGTCAAACCCTCGGACATCGACCTGGTAGAGCTGCACGACTGCTTCAGTATCGCCAGCCTCCTCGCCGCGGAAAGCCTGGGGCTCTTCGAGTACGGCACGTCCGCCGACGCCTGGGAGAAAGGCGAGGCCGATATCGGCGGCAAGGTGGCCATCAACCCCTCGGGCGGGCTGAAATCCAAGGGACACCCCATCGGCGCCACCGGGGCGGGACAGGTGTATGAGGTCGTCAAGCAGCTCCGCGGCCAGGTCGAGCCGCAGCGCCAGGTACCCAACGCCAGGCTGGGCCTGACCGATACTTTGGGCGGCGACGCCGGGACCCTGGTCAACCTGGTCCTTCAGCGCGGCTGGTAAATAAAGACGGAGGCAGCAGATGAAATACACGCTTACTTTCAAAGAGTACAGTGAGGCCCTGAAACAGGGCAAGCTGCTCGGCCTGAAATGCGGCAGCAATCACATCACCGTGCCGCCCAAGATGGCCTGCCGGCAATGCACCGATACCAACCTGGCGGTCACCGAGCTCAAGGGTTCGGGCAAGATAAAGACCTTCACCACCGTCTTCGTAGCGGCGGAGGGCCGCGAGAAGGAATGCCCTTACGTTATCGTCATGGTCGAGCTGGACGAGGGCCCGTGGATAATGGGCAACCTTACCGGCGTCGATCCGGCGCAGGCCACCATGGAGCTGGTCGGTAAAAAAGTCACCATGGACGGGGCGGTGTTCGCCGGCGACAAATACTCGGCGGGAGAGGGCGCCAAGCCCGTATTCAGCCTGGCCGCCTAGACCCGGGAGCCTCCAGGATGGCTGACGAAAAGAAGAAACCGATAAAAAGACTCAAGTCCATGTACCCCCTCCGCGCGCTGGTGGACGGCATGTACGAGCACGCCGTCGAAGCCAGCCAGGAGGGCCGGCCGGTCGCCTGGTGCATGGACAACTGGAGGGGCGGCGACGTCCTCCTGCGGGCGATGGATGTCGCCTGCATCTACCCGGAGGACTACGGCGCGGTGAGCGCCGCCTTCGGGGCGGCCCCGGGCTACCTGGCCCGCGCCGATGCCGACGGTTTCCCCACCCATACGTGCGGCTACGCCCGTAACTGCCTGGGCTACGCCGCGGAGATGAAGGAGCTCGGCCGGATCCCGCCCACCGCGCCCCTGGTCGGCATGCCAAAGCCGGACATCCTGCTCGGCTCCGGCTATTTCTGCGACACGCGCTACAAGTGGTTCCAGGCCCTGGGCCGCTACCTGGACGCCCCGATGTGGGTCATCGAGATGCCGCACCCCGGCGTCAAGGAGAGCCGCCTGGAGGGGGTCAGGGAGCACAACATCGCCTTCCTGGTCAACGAGCTCAGGGAGTTCGCCGGTTTCCTGGAAGGCCTGTTCAAGCGCAAGCTTGACTGGGACAAGCTGGAACAACTGGTCAACGACGGCATCGAGATGAACCGGGTCTGGCACGAGGTCAACGAGCTGCGTAAGGCGCGGCCCTGCCCGATGCACTCCCGCGACTTCTGGAGCAGCATGCCCGCCTCGCTCTACATGGCGGCCGATCCCAAAAAGACCGCCGAGCTCTACCGCAACATGTACGATGAGGTCAAGGGACTGATCGCCGCCGGCGCCGGCGCCGTCGAGAAGGAGGAGTACCGGCTGGCCTTCGCCGAGCTGCCGCCGTGGCACAGCCTGAAGTTCTTTGACCAGCTCGCCGAGCGGAACTGGAACTTCGTCATCGAGAGCTGGGCCTACCACCCCCCCCGGCCGGTCGACCTCAGCCACGTCGCCGACCCGCTGGAGCGCATCGCCCGGCTGACCTACCAGTACTTCTCCGGGTACTTCCAGGCGGCCTATGACAGCCAGGACTGGTGGGGTTACTTCGCCCACCCGTACCTCGAGTTCTGCCGGGAGTACCAGTGCGACGGCATCATGCTGCACCCCCTGCTCACCTGCCGCACCGCCACCAACCACCTGCTGGTCATCCAGGACCAGCTCATGAAAAGGCTGAAGATACCCTCGCTCATCGTCGAAGGCGACATCGTCGACCTCAAGCTCTTTGACCCGGCGGACGCCATCCGAAAAGCCGAAAGCTTTGAAGAGACCATGAGCCATTACCGGAAGCTCCGCAAGGACGCCGGCATGGCCTGGTAGGCAAGGAGAGGGAAGTGACTATCACCACAGGTCAGGGACTGGACCGGGTAAGAGAGCTTTACCGGGACCGCACCTTAAGGGCCAGGGAGCTCAAGTCCGAAGGGAAAACCCTCCTCGGCTATTTTGATATGTACCCCGTTCTCGAGATGGTGACCGCTCTCGACCTCGTGCCATTCCAGATCCTCGGCGACATCACCGAGCCGGTCACGCTGGCCGATTCCTACCTGCCTAACATGGTCTGCCCCTTCCTGCGCAGCTTTCTCGACCTGGGTCTCAAGGGCCGGTACAGCTTCCTGGACGGGATAACCCTGGCCCACTCCTGTGAGGTCGGGGAAAAGATGTCCCATATCTGGAATATCTACCTGAACCCGAGGTATTCCCACTTCCTGGATACGCCCCACACCACCCACGCCGCCGCCCAGAAGGAGTTCAAAGAGCTGCTCCAGGACTTTCGGAAGACCCTGGAGGCCTTTACCGGCCTGGATCTGTCGCCGGAGAGGCTGCGCCGGGCTATCGAGCTGCACAACGAGGAGCGCCGCCTGGTCCGGGAGCTGTATGACCTGAGAAAGCCGGACCCGCCGCTGGTATCCGGCAGCGAGACCATCCAGGTGCTGGCCGCCATCACCAGCCTGCCGGTCGCCGAGGCCAACGAGCTGTTGCGGCAGGTGATCGCCGAGGCCAGGCAGCGCCGGGACGGGCCGCCCCCGAAATCCGCCCGCTTGCTGCTGTGGGGCAGCATCATCGACAACACCGCCCTGACCGATATGATCGAGAGCCTGGACGCCAGCGTGGTCATGGACGACGAAAACATGGGCAGCCGGAGCTTTTTCCCCATGGTCGAGGCCACCCCGGACCCGCTTGACGGCCTGGCCCACCGCTACCTGGTGGGGCTCAAGACCCCCCGCATCTTCCCGACACCGCCCGTCAGGGACGGTAAAAAGGACTACGCGGGCGACCTGGAAAACCGGTTCGGCTACCTGAAAGAATACGCCAGGGACTGGCAGGTCAACGGCGTGGTAATGCAGGTATTGCGCTACTGTGACGTCCAGGCCTACGAGGTGCCTTCCCTGCGCGATTACCTGGACAGCCTGGACATACCCAATCTCTTCATCGAGCATGACTACAGCCAGGCCGCCATGGCCCCGCTCAAGACCAGGGTCCAGGCCTTCCTAGAAATTATTGCCTGACACGGAGAGAGGGGCTATTCAGGAGACGGCGATATTTTTTTCGGGACTCGACCTTGGCTCAACTATGACCAAGGTCGTTATTATTGACGAAAGCGACCGGGTTATCTCCCTGGTCGTGAGCCACACCGGGGCCGAGCACCGGCGGATGGCCAACCGGGCGATGGAGCAGGCCCTGGCCCAGGCCGGCCTAAAGTTCGACCAGATCGCCTACGTGGTGGCCACCGGCTACGGCCGGATAAATGTCCCCTTCGCCGACCGCCAGCTCACCGAGCTGACCTGTCACGCCCGGGGCGTCGCTAGCTTTTTCCCGGCCGCCCGGACGGCGCTCGACATCGGCGGCCAGGACGCCAAGGGGATGAAGCTCGGGCCCAACGGCAAGCTGGTCGATTTCGTCATGAACGACCGCTGCGCCGCCGGCACCGGGCGTTTCCTCGAGGTGCTCGCCCTGACGCTGGGACTGAAGCTGGAAGACCTGGGCGACATCGCGCTGAGGTCGAAGAACAAGACGAGCATCAGCAGCACCTGCACCATCTTCGCCCAGCAGGAAATCGTTTCCCTTATCTCGGAAGGCGTGACCATCGAGGACATCGTCGCCGGGCTGCACGACGCCATCGCCAAGCGCTCGGTCCGCATGCTCCAGTCCATCAAGGTGGAACCGGAGGTGGTCTTCACCGGCGGCGTCGCCTGGAACTCCGGCATGGTGCGGGCTATCGAAGAGAACCTGGGACGCAAGGTACTCGTCCCGGAGAACCCGCTTATCAGCGGGGCGCTGGGGGCGGCCATCATGGGCAAGGAGCTCGTTTACAAGGCCAGGGCCCAGGGCAAGACCCTGGAGACCAGAGAGCGGGTGCTGGCTGAGGCCACGTTCTTTCAGCGAGATTAAGGATAGAATTTTACCAGAGCCCTCTCTTGGGGGTGAGGTGATGTCTTTACAGAAGGCACGACCGATTGTGAAGAATGAAATGCCACCAAATGTAGCCGGAAGCCTTTGAATGAATACGTACTACATCGGGATAGACATCGGCTCGCACACGAGCAAGGGCGTCGTGCGCACCTCCGACAGGCTCGTCGCCATGCACATCGCGCCGTCGGGTATCAACTATCGCCTGGCCGCCGATGAGCTCAGGAAAGAGCTCTATGACCGTTCGGGAATTGCACCCGGGGACAGGGTGTTTACGGTCGCCACCGGCATCGGCGCCCGGAACGTCCGCTACAGCGACATCGAGTACACCGATATGCGCTGTTCCGCCCGCGGCATCAACCGGCTTTTCCCCTCGGCGCGCACGGTCATCGAGGTGCAGACGCAGTCCAGCCGGGTGATGCGCCTTAACGAGACCGGCCAGGTCATCAACTCCGCCAGCAGCGAGAAGTGCGCCTCCGGCAGCGGCCGCTTCCTGGAGGTCATCGCTCACGTGGTACAGGTTGACATTCGCGATATCGGCCCGCTGTCCCTGCAGTCCCGGAACCCCGTTGCCTTCACCACGAGCTGCGCCGTATTCGGCGAGTCCGAGGCCATCTCCCGGGTCGCGGAGGGCATCCTCAAAGAGGACATCCTGGCGGGCGTCCACCAGGCCCTGGCCACCAAGATTGTCGCCCTCACCCGGCGGGTCGGCCTGGAGAGCGACTGCGCCATCGCCGGCGGCGCTGCCATGGACCTCGGCCTGGTAAGGAGCATCGAGGAGAAGCTGGGCGTCAGGCTGCTGGTGCCCCCGGAGCCGCGCATCGTGACCGCGCTGGGCGCGGCCGTATTAGCCGAGGAGACCGGTACTTCACAGCAAGCAACATCGGGAGGTTAGCATGGACGAGAAAAAGGAACCGACCATTCTGGAAAAGCTGGGCGTGGACATCGGCTACAAGGTTTCCAGTATCAAGACGATTACCGAGGCGGATATCGTCATGTTCGCCGGGGTCTCCGGCGATTTCAATCCTGTCCACATGGCCGAGGAGTTCGCCAAAAAGACCATGTTCGGCGGGCGCATCGCTCACGGCGCCATCGCCATCTCGCTGCTGTCCGGCGCCATGGCCAAGCTGCCCGGCCTGGTCATCCTGCTCACCCACACCAGCCGCTTCATGAAGCCGGTGCGCATCGGCGATACCATCACCGCCAGCGGCGAGGTGACCGGCGTGCGCAAGGAAAAGGGCATCGTCACCCTGAAGAATGCCTGCATCAACCAGAACGGCGAGGTGGTGGTGGAAGGCGAGACGATGGTAAAGCTCTTCGAGCGCCCGGCGTAGCTTAGACAGGGCCGTTACCTCCCTTTGACAAAGGGAGGTCAGCAGGGATTACCGTGAATCCCCCTACCCCTTTTTCCGAAGGGGCGATTTTTTTCACGAGCCGTTAGACCCGCCCCTTGACCGCCAGCGATTGCTCGATACAGGAGACGATGTCTTCTTTGGTCGCCGACAGGAAGGTGCCGCTGAAGCCAAGCTCTCTCAGCTTGGCGGCGTTCTTGGGCGGGAAGATGCCCCCCAGCAGGAAAACGGTGCTGTCCTTTATCCCCTTCTTTTCGGCAGCCTGTATCAGGTCGGTGCTGAGCGCCAGCTCCCCGCCGCAGTAGGTGCTGATGCCGACGACCTCGGCGTCTTCCTGGACGGCGGCGTCCACGATCCTCTCGGGCAGCTCGTTGCCGAGCAGGACAACCTCCATACCGGCATCCTTGAGCATCCCGGCGACGGTGATGATGCCCCGCGAATGGTTTTCCAGCGGGAACTGGGCCAGCAGTACCTTCGTCTTTTTCTTGCCTACCATGTGCTACGCTCCTTTTATGCCAGTAAAGGCGGTTTCCACACGCCGAAGGCCTCGGAGAAGGCCCGCCTCATCTCGCCCTCGGTGGCGTTGGCGCGGGCGCACTCCACCGTGTAGTCCATGACGTTCTTGCCGTTCTTGCAGGCGGCCTTCAGGGCGTTGAGGCTGGCGCCCACCTTCTCGTTGTCCCGCGTCTGCTTGAGCCTTTCGAGCTTCGCCTTCATCTCGGCGGTGATAGCTTCGTCATACTCGTGGACCCAGACCTCGGGCAGCTTCAGGTTAGGATCGCGGTAGTAGTTGCGGCCGACCACCTTGATGGCGCCGTCTTCGATCATCCGGCGTTCCCGCTCGATAAAGCGGGCGACCTTGGTGTGCAGCCAGCCGGAAGTGACCGCTTCGACGATGCCGCCCATCTTCTCGATCTCTTCAAGCTCATTGAGAATGCGATTTTCGATATCGTTGGTCAGGGCTTCGATGTAGAAGGAGCCGCCGAGGGGGTCGACCACCTGCGTCACCTGGGTCTCCGCCTCGATAATCTGCTGGGTGCGCAGCGACAGTATGGAGGCTTCCTCGGAGGGTACAGAGAAGGCCTCATCGTAGGAGTCGACATGCATGGACTGGGCGCCGCCCAGCACCGCCGCCAGGGCGTGGTAAGCGGAGCGGACGATGTTGTTCAGCGGCTCTTCCCGGGTCAGCGAGACGCCGGAGGTCTGCACGTGGCAGCGCATCCACATCGAGCGGGGGTTCCTGGCCTCGAAGCGATACTTCATAATCTTGTACCACAGCCGCCGGACGGCCCGGATGCGGGCGACCTCTTCAAAGAAGTCGTTGGCCGGCGCCCAGAAGAAGGCCAGCCGCTCGGCCACCCAGTCGATATCGTGACCGCGGCGCTGCATCTCCTTGAGTATCTCGATGCCGTTCGCCAGGGCCACGGCCATCTCGGTGATGCCGGAGGTGCCCCACTCGCGCAGGTTGTAGCCATTGAGCGTGACGTAGTTCCACTGGGGCACGTTCTTCCGGATGAACTCGATATTGTCGCACTGGATGCGGAAATCGTCCCGGGGCGGGATGAACTCGAGCCCGCTGCGCACCACGCTCTCCATGATGAAATCGTTCTGGACGCTTCCCGGCAGCTTGTCCCAGGTAACGCCCCGCCGCTCCGCCATCACCAGGTACATAGGAAAGACGATGGCGGTATTGCGGGGGTAGTGCGTCACGATGGAGGCGCTGACCTTGTCGATGGGCACGTTCTTGCACAGCACCTCGATGTCATCAACGCAGTCGATGGGCACGCCGACCGTGGCCACCTGTCCCTTGGCCTCCGGCTCGTCCGAGTCGAACATCTGCACGGTGGCCAGGTCCAGCGCCCAGTTGGTGCCGGTAGCGCCGTGCTCGAGCAGCATCCGCATGCGCCGGTTGCACTGCTCCGGCGAGCCCGCCCCGAAAATCTGCCGCATGGTAAACGTCCGGCCGCGGTACATGTTGGCATGGACGCCCCTGGTATACGGCTCCTGGCCGGAGAAGCCGAGGTCTTCCTTGTAGTCGAATCCCGGATTGCTCAGGGGGGTATAGAGCAGCTCGCGGGGTATGTCGGAGCCGAGAATGGTGTGGGGAGTCACCGACCAGTTCTGGCGGTCCTGCTCCCGAACGACGGAGTTCTTCCACCGCCCGAAGTCGCTTTCCAGGCCTTTCAGAACATCCTGGTTGTACAGCGGACTCCGCTTGTTCCGGGATAGTTTCTCGTTAAGTATCTCTCGCGTCGTCTTCTCGTCCATTCTTCCCTCCCGCGGGCGATCCCGATATTAGTCTTTAAGCAACTGCCTGGCGATGGTCATGCGCTGCATCTCGGAGGTGCCCTCGTAGATCTCGGTTATCTTGGCGTCCCGGAGATAGCGCTCCATCGGGTACTCCTTAACATAGCCGTAGCCGCCGTATATCTGTAGCGACTTGTTGGTGACAAACGACGAGACCTCGGCGGCGTAGACCTTGGCCATCGAGGCCTCCTTGACGAAGGGCAAGCCGTTGTCCTGGAGCCAGGCCGCGCGGTAGGTGAGGAGCCTGGCGGCGTCAAGCTGGGTGGCCATGTCGGCCAGCATCCACTGGATGGCCTGGAACTCGGACAGGCTCTTGCCGAACTGCCGGCGCTCCTTGGAGTAGGCCAGCGCCTTGTCAAAGGCCCCCTGGGCGATGCCCACGCTCTGGGCGGCCACGGAGACGCGGCTGGCGTCAATGGACTTTAGCGCGATGACGAAACCCTCGCCCTCGCTGCCCAGCCGGTTGGTCTCCGGCACGAAGCAGTCCTGGAAGATAAGCTCGGTGGTCGATGAGCCGCGGATGCCGAGCTTGTGCTCGTGCTTGCCCACCGAGTAGCCCGGCGAATTGCTCTCTACGGCCAGGGCGATGATGCCCTTGTGCTTCAAATTTTTATCCACCGTGGCGAAGACCACGGAAATCTCGGCCTCGGCCCCGTTGGTGATGAATATCTTGGTGCCGTTCAGGATATAGCCGCCCTTGGTCCTGGTGGCGGTGGTCTCCATAGCGGCGGGGTCGCTGCCGGCGCCGGCCTCGGTCAGCCCGAAAGCGGATATCTTCTCACCGGCGGCCACCGGCGGCACGAAGCGCTGCCGCTGCTCCTCGTTACCGAACATGTAGAGAGGCTGCCCGGCAAGCCCCGAGGTCACGAAGTATACCGTGCCGGTCGAGGCGCACACCCGGGAAAGCTCTTCTTCAACGATAATAAACGCCAGTTCACCGCCGCCGCTGCCGCCGTACTTCTCCGGGAAGGGGACGCCCATCAGGCCGAGCTCGGCCATCTTCTTGATGTTCTCCGCCGGGTACATGGACTCTTCGTCAACCCTGGCGGCGACAGGCTCGAGCTCCTTGTCGGCGAAGTCCTTCACCATGGACTTGAGCATCTTCTGGTCTTCGGTCAGCGTGAACTCCATTTTTCCTCCTGTTTTTGTATCTAAGAAGCGGGTTATGCCTGGTTGCCGGAGCGTTCTTCGTGGAGCTTGCGTATATAGTCGCTGGCGAAGCGGCGGGCGATCTCCAGGGTGGCGGAATGGGGGTCGGTGCGTCCGTCCAGGAGCTCCCCGGCCAGCCGGTCCAGGTAGCTGCCGTCATCGATGCCGACGATAAAGCTTTTCAGGTAGCCTTCCAGGTTTTCCAGCAGCTCGAACTTGGCCCTGTCCTTCTGGCGCAACTCCAGCCGGCCGCCTGATTTGAGATATTCCTGGTGACGGAGCACCTCGCCGGCCACTGCCTCAACGCCCTTGTCGCTCATAGCCTCGGTGAGGAAAACCTGGGGTTTCCAGTCTTCCGGCCGGCAGTCCCTCATGCCGAGCACGATCTCCAGCTCGGCCTTGACGCTCTGCGCCCCTTCCAGGTCGGCCTTGTTGATAACGAAGATATCGGCCGCCTCCAGGATACCCGCCTTCATCATCTGTATCTCATCCCCGGCGCCGGGGGTCAGGATGAGAACAGTGCAATCGGCCGCCCGGGTGATGTCGATCTCGATCTGCCCGGAGCCGACGGTCTCCACGAGGATGATATCCTTGCCCAGGGCGTCCATAACGTGGATGGCGCCCAGGGTGGCCTTGGCCAGCCCGCCGATCCAGCCGCGGGTCGCCAGGCTGCGGATGAAGACGCCGGGGTCGGTACAGCTTTTCTGCATCCGGATGCGGTCGCCGAGAATGGCCCCGCCGGTAAAGGCGCTGGAAGGGTCCACCGCCACCACGCCCACCGAAAGCTGGCGCTGGCGAAAGGCGCGGATGAGACTGTCGGTCAGGGTGCTTTTGCCGGCGCCGGGCGGGCCGGTGATGCCGATGACGAAGGCCTTACCGGTGTGCGGGTAGATGCGGCTCATCTCCTCGACGGCCTGTGGCGTCTCGTTTTCCACGTGGCTTATCAGCCGCGCGGCCGCCTGGACATCACCCTCGAGTATTCGGCTCGCTAAACCCATCCGCTGTCCTTGCTGTCGATCGTTCCAACCGGGACTCTTCATTGTAGCCTATTAGGCGCTCCGTTATCAAAGTACGGTCCAGGGGAAGACACACGGGTTCCCAGCCGCGGCTTGCCGCACCGGGGTGAGCGCACCCGACCCGGCGGCGGGCTACTTTTTCCCGTACTTCTCGCGGAGCTCCCGCTTGAGCACCTTGCCCATCGGATTGCGCGGCAGTATGTCAATGAAGACGACCGAGCGGGGCCGCTTGAAGCTGGCCAGCCGCTGCCGGCAGAATTCCATGACCTCGTCCCCGCTCAGCGCCTCGCCCTTCTTCACCACGACAATGGCCCGCGGCTCCTCGCCCCACTCGATATCCGGCACGCCGATAATCGCCGCCTCGTCAATCTTGGGGTGCGACTGCAAGACGATCTCGAGCTCCTCGGGGGAGATGTACTCGCCGCCCCGCTTGAGCATATCGGTGGTCCGGCCCGCCAGGAAGAAGTAGCCATCCTCGTCCCGGTAGCCCATGTCGTTGGTGTGCAGCCAGCCGCCCTTGTCCAGGGCCTTGGACGTCTTCTCGGCGTCTGTCCAGTAGCCGGCCATCACCCGGGGCCCCTTGGCGATAATCTCGCCGACGTGCCCCGGCGGCAGCTCCTTGCCGTTCTCGTCGATGACCTTCATCTGGACATCGGGCATCGGCTTGCCGATGGATGACAGCCGTTTCAGCTTCTTCTCCCGCTCCTCCGGCGTGCCCGAGATGACGTGGTCTTCCGGCCCCAGCATGGTGATGGTCGAGGCCGACTCCGTTTGCCCGAAGGCGTTGATGAACTGCACGCCGGGGAAGGCCTCCAGGGCTTTTTTGATAACCTCGAGCGGCATGGGCGCGGCGCCGTAGGTGATGACCTTGAGGCTGCTGAGGTCATGTTTCATAAAATCGGGGTGGTCCATGAGCTGTTTCAGCATGGTGGGCACCATCATGGCCCGGTTGGCGCGCTCTGTCTGGACCAGCGCCATCCATTCCTTCGCGTCGAACTGACGCTCCATGATAAGGGTGCGCCCGCCGTAGACGGCCGCCATCATGGCCTGGATACCAGCGACGTGATACAGGGGCACGGTGAGGATATTCCGCTCGTCGGTTTCCGGGTCGGCCGGGGTAACGTTCTCCAGGGCGTAGATGGTGAAACTATTGTGGGGCAGCATGACGCCCTTGGGAAACCCGGTAGTACCAGCGGTGTACATCAGTATCGTGGTATCATTATCGCCGATGTCGGCTGCCACCTCATCCGGGGACGCCGCCGCTATCAGTTCTTCGTAATAGAGGGTGCCGCCGGTCTTCTTGTCAATGGAGATGAAGTTCTTGACCGTTTTCAGGTCTTGCCGGATGGAGTCTACCACCTCCAGGTAGCGGTCGCCGATGAAGAGGGTATTGGCATCGGCGGTATCAAGCATGTAGGTAAGCTCGCTGCCCCTGGCCCGGAAGTTCAACGGCACGTAAATCCCGCCGAGCTTGGCCACCGCGAAATAGACCTCGACTGCCTGGTTGCAGTTCACCTGCAGGAAGGCGATGCGATCACCCTGTTTCACGCCGAGCTTCAGCATGGCGTTGGCCAGCCGGTTCACCCGCTCGTTAAGCTGGCCGAAGGTGTATCTTTTGCCTTCAAAGGAGATGGCCGCTTTATCCGGGCAGATGGCGGAAGCGATATTCAGGAAGTCGGTAGTGTTCATTTAACCTCCAAACGCTATTCTATGGTATTCTAACCTAAGCCCCTTGGAAAAATCAACGAGCGGGTGCCAGGACTGCCGGAACGCGCCTTCACGCGGCGGCAATATGGTTTTGTCGCCTCACGAACACCGCTTTTCAGGGTATTTACAGGGCGATCATATTAGCTTATCTCCTTGTTTTATCCCGATAACCGTACTAGGCGCCAGCCGTCAGCCGGGCGGCCAGCCGCCGTTCCAGCTCCAGCCCTTCGGCCAGGCTCTTGTCCAGGCCCCGCGCGAGGGCCGCCTTGGCCAGTTCTACCGCCAGCGGGGGGTAGGACGCGATGCGCCGGGCCATCCCGGAAGCCGCCGCGAACAGCGCGTCCCGAGGCACGACCCGGTTGACCAGCCGGAGCTTGAGGGCCTCGCCGGCCGTGACCAGCCGGCCGCTTAGCAGAATATCCAGCGCCGCCGCCGGCCCGACGGCCCGCGGCAGTGTCTGGCTGCCCCCGGCGGCGGGTATGATGCCCAGCCCCCCCTCGGGCAGGCCGAACCGGGCGTCCTCCGCGGCCAGCCGGACATCGCAGCACAGGGCGATCTCGACGCCGGAGCCGAGCACATAGCCATGCAGGGCGGCGATGACCGGCGCCTTGATGGACAGGAACCGGCCCCAGACGTCGCGCTCCCAGCGCGCCTGCCGGGCCTTTACCGGCGGCGGGGCCGTCAGGAACTCGGTGAGGTCGGCGCCGGCGCAAAAGGCCTTTTCCCCGGCTCCACTAATAATCACGGCGCGCACCTCGGGGTCGTCGCTTATCGCCCCCAAAGCCTCGAAAAGATCGTCCCGCATCCGCATATTGTAGGCGTTCAGGACGCGGGGCCGGTTAAGGGTGATGCGAGCGATGCTGTCCTCTTTCTGATAGATGATGGCCTGAAATTCCACCTCAGCGCCCCGTAAAATGCGGCGGTCTTTTTTCCAGGAAAGCCCGGATGCCCTCCGTGCGGTCGGCGGTGGTGTGCAGGAGAAAATACAGGTCGGCTTCGAGGCGCAGGCCCTGCTCCAGGGTGAGGTCCATGCCCTTGCCCACCGCTTCCTTGATGAACCGCAGCGACAGCGGGGCCTTGGCGGACAGGTTCTCCACCAGGGCGTCCAGCTCGGCAGCGAGGTTGCACTCGGCCACCCGGCTCACCAGGCCGATCGCCAGCGCCTCCGCGGCGGTGACGTCCTGGGCCGTCAGCAGCATCTCCAGGGCCCGGGCCCGTCCCACGATGCGCGCCAGGCGCTGCGTGCCGCCGTCCGCGGGCAGCCGCCCTCCTGATACCTGGGGCAGGCCCAGCCGGGCGCTGGCCGCCGCCAGCCGGATATCGCAGGCCAGCGCCAGCTCGAGGCCTTCCCCCAGGGCGTCGCCGTTGATAGCGGCGATGACCGGCTTGGAAATACCGGCGACCGCCGCCGCCGGATAAGACTGTCCCGGGGCCAGCTCGCTGCCGGCGCAGAACGCCTCGCCGGCGCCGGTGAGCGCCACCAGGTAAACACCGTCATCTAGTTCCGCCCGCAGGCAGGCCTCGGCGAGTTCGTCGGCAAGCTGCTGGTTGATAAGATTGCGGCGATCCGGGCGGTTCAGGGTTATCCGCGCGACGCGCCCGGTCATGCTGTAAAGAACTGTCTCAGATGCCATTGGTCATGTGTAATCTTAGCCAAAACGTACGGCGAGCGTCAAGTGTAAGGACCCGTATTGATTGGTTTTTCCTCGTTCTTATTACCTTCCCGGTTTGACGCCGGCCCGGCATCGTTCCTTGCCGGCAGCCGGCTAATCAGCCCGCCGGTACCGGGCAGCAGCCCGGGTCTTGATGCCGCCCCGCTCGGTGTATTCCGCTTCCACCACCATGTCGACCGGCCGCAGGAGCCCTACCAGGTCCTGGAGGATTCGGTTCACCGCGTGCTCCTGCAAGATGCCGACGTTGCGGTACGAAGTCAGGTAGTATTTTAACGATTTGAGCTCGACGAGCGCCTCCTGCGGGACATAGCGTATAACCAGCCTGGCAAAATCGGGGAGACCTGTCCACGGGCAGACCGAGGTAAACTCCCCGGTCTCGTAAACGACCTCGGTGGCCGAGCCGGGATACTCAAACGGGATAGACTCGAGCACCGCGGTATCGATGGCCTCTTCCCGCTGGATATCGAAACGCTTCAGGGTGTATTTATCCCCAACCATTGCCGGAACCTCCTGCCGAATCCATATTTATTTACTTTGTGCCCCGCCGGAAGAGGTATACGCCCGCTCTTTCACCGAATTCATAGATCCGGTCTGATTCCCGGGTAAGGATGGGGCCGATGATGCTCAGCATGAGCACGTAAAGCGCCGCGAAGGGCTGGATGACCGGCAGCAGCCCGGCGTTACGGGCCAGCGTGGCCATGACGATGGAATACTCCGCCCGGCTGATAATCGTCAAGCCGATGCTGACCCCGGCGACAGCCGGAAGACCGGCCGTCCGTCCCGCGATCATACCCACGGTAAAGTTACCGACGACGCTGAGCACGGCCGCCAGCGCCGCCAGGCCGACCACGCCCCCCAGGGTCAGCGGGTCGATGCTCAGGCCGAACGAGAAGAACAGGAAAGCCCCGAAGAAATCACGGAAAGGAAAGGCAAGGCTTTCCATCCGGCGGGCGGCCCCGGTTTCGGCCACCACCAACCCCGCCAGCAGCGCTCCGAGGGCTTCCGCCAGTCCCAGGCTCTCGGCCAAGCCGGCCACCAGAAAGAGGGCGGCGAAGATAACGAGTAAAAACGCCTCTTCGGACAGCCGGTCAAGCCACCGGGTCAGACGCTGGCGCTGCGCGAAGTAACGTCCCAGCGTGAGCAGGGGTATGACGAAGATAAGGGCGGTCGCCAGCGAAATCGCCGCGCCGGTAAGAGAGGCCGACCCGAACAGGACCAGTCCGGAGATTGCGGCGAGGTACAGGACGAGGACGACATCTTCGCCCATGGTTATGCCCAGAATCAGGCCGGTCTCCGGGCGGGCGGTCCGCTTCAGGTCCAGGATGGTCTTCGCTACGATTGTCGTGGACGAACACATGAAGACGCCGCCGACAACGAGCATCTCCCTGACAGGAAAGCCAAGCGAGCGGCCAAAAAGGAGACCGATGGACAGATTGATGACCACGGTGGCGGCGAGGGCGACGATGACCCCACGCCCGGACGCGAACAGCCGGCTCGCCGAGAACTCGAGACCCAGGTAGAAGAGCACGAACAGGATACCCAGCCGGCCCATGAAATCGATGAGCGGCTGGCTCTGTATGAACCGCAGGTCGAGTATCCCGATGCTGGGGACATGGGGTCCCACCGCGAACCCGGTCAGTATCAGCAAGGGGACGACCGACAGCTTGAGCCGTCCGGCGACCACGGTCGCCAGTCCCATCAGGGCTATCGCCAGCCCGATCTGGAAGACGAGGTAGTTCACGCTATCCCATCGCCGGCATCGGCTGGTCCATCATTTCTTTGAGCTTATCGATCTCACGGGTGGCGCCGGACAGCGCCAGCTGCGAGCCCTCGTGAATCACGTAGTTGCCGGGCGGGCTGGCGCGCTTTTTGCCGTCCTTCTCCACCACCGCCATCACCGCGATGCCGGTATTTTCGAATAGCTCCCGCACCGTTTTCCCGACCGCGTAAGAATGGGCTTTAACGGAATGCCACCGGATGGTCAAACCGTGTTTGCTGAGACGCTCGATGGCTTCCGGCCGGTAAAGGGTCCGGCCGATGATGGCGGCGACCAATCGCGCCTCGTCATCGGTCAGCGTCGCCACCGGACAGACTTCCTGCGGCTCTTCCTCGGCGCAATAGTACAGCTCGACCATGCCTGACTCGTGCACGATGATGACCAGCTGGCTGCCGGCGCTGGTGGTAACCTGGTACCTCTTCCCGATCCCGGCTAGCTCGGTCTCCTCAACAGGATGCATCGGTTGCCTCCTCTAATCCGTCTTTCGGTGGGTTCTTGCGCGGTATCACGGGGTGACGCCCCCTCCCCGGTTATCAAAGCCGCTGTATCCGATAAACGGCCCTGCCGGGGCGCGACGCGGAACAACACGACTATTCTAAACGGCCTCAGGTGAAAGGGTCAAATCGAGGGGAAAAGCGGGAATACGGCCATCAGGGGCGCAAGACGTCTGCTCCCGACCTGTTGCAGCTTGGCGCCTGTCGTACCGCCGGCAGGTTCCCCGGCGTCTTTCTCAGCCCCGATGCCGGGATTTCAGCTCGGCGTTTACGATATCCAGGAGCCAGTGACCGTTCTGCTGCACTCTGCCGGTCCCGGTTATGTCAAGCCTTCTATTGAATATGGGCCCGTCGACCACAAGGGTATGGTATTCGCCGGCTTCCCCGCACGGCGTGATATTATCCAGCCGGGCCAGGTCCGCGAGAAAAGCGTGATCGACCGTCCGGCCCAGCCAGTCGGCGCCCAGAAGGGCGGCCTTCACCGCCACCACCACGGCGGTAAAGCCGGAATCGATAAATTCCCGCATCAGCGCGGCCTGATTTTCTTGCCAGAGCGGCAGGTAGGGCTTGATACCGGCATCGGCGCAAACCCTCTCCACCCACTCGCGGTGCGCGTTGAAATCGATGTCGCCGAAGACGCCGGCCGTGATGCCGTCCTGTTTCAGGGCGCGCAGCACCCCCTTGAACTGGGCCTCGTAGTCATCGTTACCCGCCGCCCGCTGCACCAGCGGGATGCCCAGGGCTTCCGCCTGCATCTGCAGCCAGCGTGTCGCCAGCCCGTGGCTCCGCGACCGCTGGCCGTCATCGGTCATCATGTTGACCAGGTATCGTATTTGCAGGCCGGACGACGACGCCCGGTAGCAGGCCAGGCAGCAGTCTTTGCCGCCGCTCCAGGAAGTAAACGCCTGTTCCATGATTCCCTCCTCAATATTCGATACCGCGCCGGGCGCCGATCCTCTGCTGGAACGGGTGCTTGATGAGGCGCATCTCGGTGACCAGGTCGGCCCGGTCAATGATTTCCGGGGGCGCGTTCCGGCCGGTCAGCACGAGATCCAACGGGCCGGGCTTCCTGTCTATCAGGTCCAGCACCTGCCGGCTGGCGATAAACCCGGTATGAACGGCGACCAGTACCTCGTCCAGGATGAGCAGGTCGCAGTCGCCGCCCAGCATCCGTTCTTCGGCCAAAGCCAGGGTTTGCCGGACTTCCTCGCCCAGCACCTGCGGGTCCCTGGTAAAGTGGTTGTCCGAGCTTACCTGAACAATCTCGAACGGCTGGTACCGGCTCGCAAAGAAGTGCTCGCCGCCGCGCTTGCCTTTCAGGAACTGGATAAAGCCGACCCTCAGCCCCTGCCCGGCCGCCCTCATGGCGAGACCCAGGGCCGCCGTTGTTTTACCCTTGCCATCGCCGGTATACACCTGAACGAGACCCCGCTTAACCCTTGCCATAATCCCTCCCCAGCACCGTTCTGTAGACCCGGCGCATGTCCAGGCTCTGCCTCACCATGTCCGCCAGCGCGTCGTACTGCTCGTCTTGGTTCGCGGCAACCGCCGGGAGCGCCGGCAGGCCGCCAGCCAGGCGCAGTCTCTCCAGCAGCGCCCGGGTGAAAGCGGCGTTATGGAACAGCCCGTGAAGATAGCTGCCGAAAATAAGACCGCTCTCGCCTACGGCCCCGTCGAAATAGGTCGCGCCCGACGGCGTCGGCACGACCTCGAAGACCGGCGGGTCGCCCCCGTTGCGGGTCTGCCCCGCGTGAATCTCGTAGCCGGTTACCCCCAGGTCGCGCAGCCCCTCGAACCAGCCCCGGCCGGCGACGACCCTGGCTTTCACCTGGACGGTTGTTTTTTCCGGCACGAAGGTAGTCTCGACATCGAGCAGGCCCAGGCCGGGAACCGTACCTTGTTGGGACTCCACCCGGTAAGGGTCGCTGATGGTCTTGCCCAGCATCTGGTAGCCGCCGCAGACGCCGATAACCGGCGTCCCCGCCCGGGCCCGCTGCGTGATGGCCTCGGCCAGTCCCTGCCGCCGCAAGAAAGCCAGGTCGGCGATGGTGCTCTTGGTGCCCGGCAGGATTATCAGGTCGGCACCAGCCAGCCCCGCGGGCTCCGCGACGAACCTGACGCGGCTGCCCCCCGCCTCCAGGGGATCAAAGTCATCGTAATTGGCTATATGGGGCAGGCGCACCACGGCCACAGTTATGCCGCCGCCGGGCCGGTCGGTCCGTTCCTCGAGGTAGACCGAGTCCTCCTGCGCGATGTTGATATCCCGGCGGTAAGGGACCACGCCGAGGACCGGTTTGCCCGTCCTTTGCTCCAGCAGCTCCAGCCCCGGCTTTAACAAGGCCGGATCGCCGCGGAACTTGTTGATGACGAACCCCTTGACGAGGTCGCGCTCTTCCGCCGTGAGGAGTTCGAGGGTGCCGACCAGTGAAGCGAAGACGCCGCCGCGGTCGATATCCCCCGCCAGGAACACGGGCGCCGCGGCCAGACGGGCGACACGCATGTTGACGATCTCCCTTTCCTTGAGATTGATCTCCGCCGGGCTTCCGGCCCCCTCGATGACCACGATATCGCAGGCGGCGCGCAGCCGTGCCAGGGAGCTTTCGATAACCCCTAGCAGGTACGGGGTGTAATCGTAGTACTGGCCGGCGGTGAGGTTGCCGGCGACCTTGCCCAGGACGATAACCTGCGACCTGGCCTCGGCCTCGGGCTTGAGCAGCACCGGATTCATGTGGACCGACGGCTCGATGCCGGCCGCCGCCGCTTGCGCCGCCTGGGCCCGGCCGATCTCGCCGCCTTCCGTCGTGACGAACGAGTTAAGCGCCATGTTCTGCGCCTTGAACGGGGCGACCCTGAAGCCGTCCTGCCGGAAGATGCGGCACAGCGCCGTGACGAGGACGCTCTTGCCCACCGAGGACGCGGTACCCTGTATCATCAGCGTTCTGGCCAGCATACGGTAAACCCCTATTTGTCCCTGTCCTTTATATCTCCAGTCTTCAGAAGATCACCCTTTTACGACGCCGCACCAGGTAGAGGAAGAAGGGAGCCCCGCACAGCGCCGTGATGACCCCTATCGGTATCTCCGCGGGCGACTGGATGGTGCGGGCGACCAGGTCGGCCAGGATCAGGAAAATGGCGCCGGTCAGGACGGAGAGCGGCAGCAGGAAGCGGTGGTCGGGGCCCCAGACCAGCCTTACCGCGTGGGGTATGATAATGCCGACAAACCCGATGGTCCCGACGAAGGAGACGGCGGCCGCGGTGATCAAGGTGGCCGCCACGAGAAGCACCAGCTTCAGCCTCTCCACGTTAACGCCAAGCTGCTGGGCCTGCTCTTCATCGAGCTGCATGACATTGAGCGGGCGGGCGCAAAGCAGAATGACGCCGGTCCCCGCCGCTACGTAGGGCAGGACCAGCCGGACATCAGTCCATTGGCTCAGCGAGAAACTGCCCATCAGCCAGAAAAGAATCCCCTGCATCTTTTCGCCGCTGGAAATGATGAGGTAGGAAACGACGGAGCCCAGCAGCGCCCCCAGGGCGACCCCGGCCAGGATAAGGGTAGTTACCGGCAGGGTCTTGCCGACACGGGCGATGCCGTAAACCAGCGCGGTACTGGCCAGCGCCCCCGCGAAGGCGAAGATGGGCACCACGCCGATACCCAGGCCATACCAGGCACCCGGCAGCAGGAAGCCGATAACGGCCCCCAGTGAAGCTCCCTGAGCGACCCCGATGAGGTACGGGTCCGCCAGCGGGTTGCGGAAAAGCCCCTGGTAGGTGGCCCCGGCCGTCGCCAGCGCGGCGCCGACCAGCCCGGCCAGGATGACCCGGGGCAGGCGCATGTCCAGGATTATGGTCTCCGTGCCGCTCGGCCAGGTGGGCGCGATGTCAACCAAAGGCAGTTTCGCGAGGATTACCTGGGCGGTGGTCATCAGCGGGATACTGACGCTGCCGATGGTGGTCGCCAGCGCGGCAACCGCCAGGAGCACCACGGCGAGCCCGGCGATGGCATAGATGCGCCCCCGCCACCGCGCCAGGTGGACCGGCGGCGACGCCCCGGCCCTCAAGGCTGTGAAGTTCCTTTCACAATAAATCCCCCTCGCCCGGTGGAACAAGAGGGATTTATAAAACCATAAATCCCGCCCCCTTGTTCCGCGGAGGCAGACTCGTTAAAAACCTGGGCCGGCGTTCTGACTTTACAGCAGGCGGTACTGTGCCGGAATTACACCGGCTTGCTTTCCGTTTAAGCCCCGGGGCGCCCAGTCATGTGCGATATTCAATTTTCCCAAGTATACCCGCTGCTCCGGGGAAAGTCAATCCGGCAGTCTCCCGGTTTTACTCAATCTTGGTTGTGATAGTTAAACCAACCTCACCCCCTGTATCTCCCGCTCCATTTTTGGCAACACATTTCAGGATGGAGAGGGGTTTGGGGTGAGGCCGCCCTGGCGCCCGTCTCGCGCCGCCGCCGGCGATGTTTCAGCCGTGGAAGAGGTGCATGAGACCCCAGATCCCCAGGGTGGTCAGGCCGTTCGAGATTATGGAAGCCGGGATGATGGCCAGGAACGAAGCGTCCCATCTTAGTCCCATAAGCCAGCTCAGGATGGTACCGCCCACGACGCCGGTCCCGGGGATAGGCAGCACCACGAAAAGGATCAGGCCCCAGGTGCCGTACTTCCTTATAAGGGGAGCGCCGCTAGCCTGCAGCCGGCGGAACTTGTCCCGCATGAAGGCGTAGCGGCAGACGACTCTTGAATAAAGCAGGCCCAGAAGCAGGCGAATCAGGCCGAACAGCAGGACCGCGAAGACCATCATCGCCATGAAGATAATCGCCGGGGTCAGGTCAGGTCCGCCCAACATTTTCCTCTCCGTTCACCGCTCCTAATATTAATATCTGAAAAACGGCGCGAAAGTTAATCCGGCAGGGGGGGACTTATGACCTATGATATATGGAATGGCGGCCGCCCGCCGGGAGCGGCCTGTTTCCGCGTTTCCGGCGCCGCTCGGTCGTCAGCCGGCAGGCGGGCGCGGCGGGATTCCGGCCCGGTTTTTCTCGAGGGCGGTCACCGTCTCGCGGTACCGTTCATGAAGCAACCGGGCGTCAAAATCCTGGAAGGCGGCCAGCATCCTGTCCTGCTCGGGCTGGCTGAGGTAATCCAGGCAGGGGAAAAAGAAACGCTTGTCCTCCTTCTCCATGTGAGAGGGATAGAGCTCAACTACCGTTTCCAGCGGCCCGATGATTTCTGCCGGCCTGCCGCCGCTGTCGAGGCTAAGGCGGAGGGCGGCCATACGCCTGGTTTGTTCGGCGAGCCGCCCGTGTTCTTCGACCAGCTCGTCCATGGTCCGGGCCAGTTCCGGGCTCATCTGTTTTTTTTGAAGACTGGCGAACAGGATGCTTTCCTCTTTGCCGAAGTGCAGGGTTTCGGCGTAGGTCTTAAAGAAGTCGAGAGCGCCGTCAATCAGCGGCAGGTCGAGGCCCCCTTCCCTTATCGCGCCGAGTTCCCGCCGCATGAGAGCGATCACCCGCTCGATAAGCCGGTGCTCCCACATCAAGGGCCCGATCGGTTTCATGCCCGTCCCCCCTTAAAGCCTCTAACCAGTCTCTTATCCATTATAGACGGCGCTATTTCGTTTTGCCTACCCGGCTCGGGGGTATGGTGGGAAAAGGGGGAAGCCCGATTTTTCCTCAGGATTCCCCCTCTTCAAACCTCAGGGAACTAATCCCCCTCATCCTAACCTTCTCCCGCGGGGAGAAAGGAATGGAAGGTTTATGTATTTTTCGCAACCAGGCACTGGTGCAGTGTCTTAGAAATGAGTTGACCAGCTCCTCTAGCTTTCGCAAAGGGAGAAAGAGTAAACACATTCAAATCCCCCCTGGTCCCCCTTTGCCAGAGAATATGTTGTTCAACGTATTTCCGAAACTTGGTACTAGACTCTGCCCCGGACCAGCGTCTCAATCACCGCTGGGTCGGCGAGGGTGGTGGTGTCGCCGAGCTCGCCGGTCCTGCCCGCGGCGATCTTGACCAGGATGCGGCGCATAATCTTGCCTGAACGCGTCTTGGGCAGGCCGTCGGCGAACTGTATCTTGTCCGGCGTAGCGATGGGCCCGATGACCTTGCGCACGTGGTCTTTCAGCTCCTTCTCCAGCGCCGGGCCGGGCGGCACGCCGGCCTTGAGGGTGACGTAGGCGTAGATGCCCTCGCCCTTGATGTCGTGCGGCATGCCGACCACCGCCGCCTCGGCTACGGACTTGTGCGAGACCAGGGCGCTCTCCACCTCGGCGGTGCCGATGCGGTGCGCCGAGACCTTGATGACGTCGTCGATGCGCCCCATGAGCCAGTAGTAGCCGTCCTCGTCGCGCCGGGCGCCGTCGCCGGTGAAGTAGTAGCCGGGGAACTGGCTGAAGTAGGTCTCCTTGAAGCGCTGCGGGTCGCCCCAGAGGGTGCGCATCATGCCCGGCCAGGGCTTCTTGATGCACAGGTAGCCGCCCTCGTTGACGCCGACCTCGCTGCCGTCCTCCCGGAGGATGACCGGCTCGACGCCGGGGAAGGGCAGAGTGGCCGAGCCGGGCTTGGTGGGAATGGCGCCGGGCAGCGGGCTCATCAGGATGCCGCCGGTCTCCGTCTGCCACCAGGTATCCACGATGGGGCACCTGTCCTTGCCGATGACGTGGTGGTACCACATCCAGGCCTCGGGGTTGATGGGCTCGCCGACGCTGCCGAGAAGCCGGAGGCTGGAGAGGTCGCGGCCGTTCGGCCAGCCCTCGCCTTCTTTCATCAGGGAGCGGATGGCGGTGGGGGCGGTGTAGAAGATGTTGACGCCGAACTTCTCGACAATCTGCCAGAACCGGTCCGGGTTGGGGTAGGTAGGCACGCCTTCGAACATGATGCTGGTGGCGCCGACCGATAGCGGCCCGTAAGCGATATAGCTGTGCCCGGTTATCCAGCCGATGTCGGCGGTACACCAGTAGGTGTCATCATCCTTGATATCAAAGATCCACTTCATGCTCTGGTAAACGTGGGTGAGGTAGCCGCCCTGGGTGTGCAGGACGCCCTTGGGCTTGCCGGTGCTGCCCGAGGTATACAGGATAAAGAGCGGGTCGTCGGCGTTCATGACCTCCGGCTCGCAGACGCTGCTGATGTCCGGGTCGGCCATCGCCTCGTGCCACCAGCGGTCCCGCCCCGGCTTCATGTTGACCGCCACGCCCAGGCGCTTGACCACGATAGCGTTATTGACGTCAGGGCAGTCGGCCAGGGCGGTGTCGGCGCCGTCCTTGCTCTTGACGACCTTGCCGCTGCGGTAGTAGCCGTCGGCGGTGATGAGGGTCTTCGAGTCGCAATCGAGGATACGGTCGCGGAGCGCCTCGGCGCTGAAGCCGCCGAACACCACGCTGTGGATCGCGCCGATGCGCGCGCAGGCCAGCATGGCGATGGGCAGCTCCGGTATCATCGGCAGGTAGATGGTCACCCGGTCGCCCCTCTTCACCCCGAGCTTCTTGAGCACGTTGGCGAATTTGGCGACCTCATGCTGGAGCTGCTGGTAGGTAAAGACGCGGACATCATCCTCCGGCTCGCCCTGCCAGATGATGGCGGCCTTGTTCTTGCGGTTGGACTTCAGGTGCCGGTCGACGCAGTTGTAGCTGACGTTCAGCTTGCCGCCGAGGAAGAACCGCACCTCGGGGTGGTCCTTGAAATCATACTCGACGAACCTGTCCCACTTGCGGTCCCACTCGAGCTGGCTGGCGATGTGCCCCCAGAACCCCTCGGGGTCGGCGACCGACCAGTTGTAGAGGACCTTGTACTCCTGGATGCTGCGGAGCGCGGCGACCTTGGAAAAATCCTGCGGGGAGGGGAAGACGCGCTTCTCGTCCATCATCGAGACTATGGCTTTTTCCGCGGCGGCGGCGGCTTCCGTCGGCTTGCTTTCCACCCCGGTCCCGCCGCCGGTCACCTTCTGTATCAACTGCTCCAGCTCTTCCGGCGCGAAGGGCTTGACCAGGTAGTCATACGCGCCCACCCGGATGGCCCGGGTGCTGGAGGACACCGAGGGGTAAGCGGTGATGATGATACCCTTGAGGTCGGGCTTGATCTCCTGCGCTTCCTTCAGGACCTTGATGCCGTCCTTGCCGGGCAGGCGCAGGTCCATGACCACGACGCTGAAGTCCTGGTCCTTTATCATGTCCAGGGCCTGGGGACCGTCCTCGGCGGTAGCCACGGTAAAGCCCCGGCTGCCCAGCCAGTCGCTCAGGGATTCCCTCATGATGGGCTCATCATCGACGATGAGCACGGGCTTGTGGTTGTTGTGTTTCATGATTACCTTTTCCTCTCCTGCTTGTCGCTTGGTTTTTTATGGCCTGCTGTCCGGTCACCCTGTGCTAGTCCCCAACTTTATATTATGCCCTATTTTCCCGCGCCGGGCTAGAGCATAATCGCCGAACTATGTAGGTATTATACCTATTTTCCGGCATGGTAGAATAAACTCGGGGTGAATATCTTGGCGCCGGAATTCAAGCTGACGGAGAGGCACTACCAGTATCTCTTTGACAACGCCAATGACGCTATCTGGGTGCATGACCTGGAGGGCGATATCATGGTCGCCAACACGGCCTGCGAGCATCTCACCGGCTACAGCGTCAAGGAGCTCATCGGCACGAATGTCTCGCGCTTCCTCACCCGGGAATACCTGAACAAAGCGCGCGAGATCAAGCGCAAGCTTCTTGCTTTCGAACCTTTCGAACAGCCCTACGAAAACCTGCTCGTCAGGAAAGACGGGACGGTCGGCGTGATGAACCTGTCTACCAGCCTGTTCGTCAGCGACGGCGAAATCCGCGGCATGCAGAACATCGGGCGCGACATCACCGAGGAAAAGCGCTTGCAGAGGAATCTCCGCGCCTACGCTGATCACCTGCGCCAGACCCAGAAGCTGGATGAGCTCGGTGAGATGGCCACCTCCGTGGCGCACGGTATCAACAATCCCCTGGCCGGCGTCCTGGTATACAACAAGCTCATTTCGGAAATAATCGCCAGGGCGCTGGCCGGCCGGGACGACGAGCTGGCTGTCGTCGGCAAGGACATCCTGGACAAGCTGAAGAAGATCGAGGCGGCGGTGACCCACTGCACCCATATCGCCAGCGGCTTGCTTGATTTCGCCAAACAGTCCGAGCCGACGCCGGGCCCGGTGACGCTGCGCCGCGTCGTCGACCAGGCCCTCTCCCTGGTGGGCAACCAGGCGAAGCTGAACAATGTCGTCGTTACCCGGGAGGAGAATGATGTCCCGCCGGTCGTTGCCGACTTACGCCAGCTTGAGCAGGTCGTGGTCAACCTGATTATGAACGCCATCCAGGCCATGCCCCGCGGCGGGCAGCTCGTCATCCGGAGCTATCGTGAAGGCAAGTGGGCCAAACTCAGCGTACAGGATACCGGTTTCGGCATCAGCCCGGAGAACCTGGAGAAGATGTTCACGCCCTTCTTCACGACCAAGGCGCGGGGCACCGGGCTCGGCCTGGCGATTTCGTACGGCATCATTGAGCGGCACGGCGGCAAGATCGAGGTACGCAGCGAGGTGGGGCGGGGCAGCAACTTTACCATCATGCTCCCCCTGCCGCAGGTCAACGTTCCCCAGGATGCCAGGTAGGCCAGGTCGAGTATCGCGCTCCCCGGTCCTTTGACGGCAGACCGGCGCCTCCCGGACTGACGGGACACAGCCGCAATGCGGACCCCCGGTCGCCGGGGTCTCCCCTGCTTCCCGCCGGAAGTTAGTCTTAGCCGAAAGAACTAATCCTTTCCCAGCGTCAGTCCGCGCTGCCGCGTTCAAGAACCAGGGGAGTACTAGGTAGGTACTTTGCCTGACCCCCGTCTTTCATCCCTTTCGGGGATATTAAAGCGTCCTCGGCGGAGTTAGATTAGGTTTGTTATTAAAAAAAATGAGCCCTCCCATCGGCGGTGCAGGCTTCCGGGGGGCTCAGGCGCCGGGGATACCGGGCACCCAAGGGTATTCTATACCCGGGCCAGCCCCCGGCACAAGGGGGTGAGAGTATGACAGGTTTCGACTGACGCCAGAGGCCCTGACAAGAGTAATAAAAAGGAGAGAACAGAAGTGAAAAAGATTGCCATTACCTTACTGACCCTGGTGCTGGCCCTGTCTCTGGCCGTGCCGGCGATGGCCGCGGATGTCGACACCTCGGTACAGGTACTCTCCGGGAACGGCAACCCGCCTATCATCAAGGCCAAGTGGGAAGCCCCCGATACCGGCGACCCCAACCACACCAGCGCGGGCACCCAGATCTTAGCCTCCGGGCAATTTGAGGTCAATGTCCCGCTCAGGTTCTACGCGGTTGTCACCGATCCCGAGGGCAAAGCCAACATCCGCGATGTCTATGCCGATGTTTATCATCCCCTGGAATCCCCTGAGGCCGGCTCTTTCAAGTTCCAGGTAAAGCTGGCCCCGCTGGGCCATGACGCCGCCCTGGCGGCCTTCGAGGTCGCCGTGGCCGAAGGCCTGATTTTCTTCAACAGCCCCTACGACGAGGCCGAGACGCGGCACGAACTGGAGCAGAGCCTGGCCGATGTCTACTACGGCGAGTGGTACCTGGAATATCACCAGCCGTGGGGCTTCTACGTGACGACCATCAGGGCTTTTGATAACCAGAACAACGAGACCACCTTCTCCAACCACTTCCTCTATGTCCAGCTCACGGCCGCCGAGTTCGATTTCAACGCCCTGAACTACGGCACCGTCGAGGTCTCGTCGAACAAGGTGGTCGGCGGCGACAAGATATTCCAGAGCCCTATCGGCGCCGCGCCGTCACCGAACCCGGCCACCGTACGCAATATCGGCAACTCCTGGGGGAAGATTACGGTGAAGCAGGATGATATGGGCTTCGGGCAGACGGTGGGCCAGGTACCGCCGTGGAACGTCGAGTATGACGCCCGCCTGAGCGCGACCGGGGTGAACATCGTCTACAACCCGGCAGTCGCTAAAGGCGGCAACCTCGCCGGGGCGGCGGCTAATACGCTGCCCGATATCCTCAAGAACTGCAACACCGAAAAGCTCGATTTCTCCATCCATGTGAAGAAAGCCACAGCAGGTATCTATACCGGTAAGATGATTCTCGGCTTCCTGTTCGAGCCCTTCGGGCCCTAGTCCTGAACCGGGGGTGCTGCCGTGAGGCAGCACCCCTCTTTTCCTTGACGAATGACTGACGGAGGTAGGTGATGAGCAAATTGCTGACGAGGGTGGGCGGTCTAATTCTGGGGCTGCTGATGCTGTGGTATCTCTTACCGGCTCCGGTCAGCGCCCTGGGGCTCGGGGTGGCCCCGCCCCAGATAACCATTATCGATGCCGTCAGCGGCCAGGTCTATGAAGAGAATTTCGCCGTCTACAACACCGATGAACTGGAAGGCGACTACGCTCTGAGCACGGAGGGTGATATCGCGGACTGGGTCAGCTTCTACCGCCTGGAGGACCCGGCCACGCCCGTCGAAACGATATCTATCTCGGCCAAGACCTACGCCTGGGTGAAAGCGAAGTTCAGCATACCCCAGGAGGCCTCGGAGCCCGAGTATGAAGGCGTGATGTACGTCACCGGGGAAGAGATGGAAACCGGGGGCCAGGAAAACATGGTGAACACGGTCAGCGTGCAGCTCCCCATCAAGGTGAAGATAGAGCTGGCCGGGACGGTGCCGGCCGAGGGAGAAGTCACCGCTATCAACCTGGATAACCGCGAGGCCGGGATGCCGCTCAGCCTGGAGATCAGCTTCAATAATACCGGCACCGTCTGGGCGCGCCCCAGGATAAGCATGGACATACTCAGCGGCGGCCGGACCGTCACCAACATCACCCACAACCAGACCCGCGTGGAGACCGGCAAGCAGCAGACCATCAAGCTCCAGTGGAACACGGCGGGCATGAAAGAAGGCGTGTACGTCGCCGACATCCAGGTCGCTCTGGGCAGCAAGGTTATCGAGAAGAAGAAGCTCGAGTTTACCCTCCTGCCTCCCGTTGCGCTGACCGGGGTAAGGCGCGGCGAGCTGATGAGCCTGAGCACCGACAGCACGCCGGGGCTGGGTGACACCGCCAAACTCCAGGCCCTTTTTATCAACTTCAGCCGCGACCCGCTGCGAGTCAAGTTCATCGGCGAGGTCTACCTGAACGGCAAACAGGTGGACACCGTCGAGAGCGAGGAAGTCACCATCATGGCAGGGGTCAAACAGAAGATTGATTCCTTTGTAACGGTGGCCGAGGCGGGGCAGTACGAGGTGAAGGGCTACGTGGACTATGGAGGCGAGAGGACCGATGCCATGAGCGTCTCTTTCAGCGTGGCCGGGCAGGGATTGGGCCAGAAAAGCATCCTGCTCCTCGTCCTGGGGCTGGTGGGCGTTTCGGGCGCAGGCGCGTTCGTCTGGGTGCTGCGGCGGCGGCGTTAGGCGGGGCCATGTGTTCCCGGGAAAATAGTCTCTTTTACGGTGACAGGAAATATTAACCAGGGAGAAAGGTGATGAGAAAGCTATTGGTTCTGTTATTCACAGCGATACTGTTGCTGGCGATACCGCTGCCGGCCTACGCCGCCCCGGTTGCCGGCAACCCGGTGACCCTGCAGGTGGAGGTGGCGGCCGATGTGATATCCATCGATGTCACGCCGGCCAACCTCAGTTTCGGCCGGCTGACCCCCGGCGAGACCTCGCCCGCCCAGGTCATCACCATCGCCAACAACAGCTCCCGGGCGGTGGACCTGACCGCGACGGCGACACCGGCTTTCTGGTCGGAGAATCTCAAGATGGATAACCTGGCGCTGGCGGCGTGGGGGGTGACCGAAGCCATCACCCTGGCTAACGGCGCGACCCGGGATGCCAGCCTGACGATTACCATTCCGGATGGCACCACGGACGGCCTGCTGAATGGCTCACTTACCATCTGGGCGGAGTAGCCGGAAGAGGCGGTGAATCTTGTACCGGCGGTTGTTAGCAGCTCTGGCCGCTTTCCTGGCGCTGTGCCTTGCCGTACCGGTCCAGGCAGCCGGCTTCGGTGTTAGTCCCAGCCGGATCGAGCTGAAGGTCCCGGCCGGCGGGCAGGCATCGGTTGAATTCAAGCTCTACGACTTCTCCGGCGATGTCCTAATTAGCGCCGAGGACATCCCGCTGCGTATCAGCCCCGGTCTGGTCAGGGTATCGCCGGAAAACAACCGGGTTGCCGTGACCTTCTACGGCGATGGTTCGGCGGTAACCCGGGTTTACGAGGGGAAAATCCTGTTTCTGGCGGCGGGCGGTACCCGGCCGATCAACATGGGCGTCAAGGTGAAGGCCAGGGTGATAAACGCGGCGGAAGGCGGCGTCAGCCCCGGGCATATCTGGCTTTTCACTCTGGCGGGCGCCTTGCTGCTCGGTTGCGGAATGTTCCTGGTCAGAAGATATCGGTACCTGCTGAGATGAGATGACTACCGGTGCGGGCTGCCCCCCACGTCAGCGCTACGGTCAGGGCAAACAAGCCGGCCCGGCTGGCCAGGGCGGCAGCATGTCCCCGGTTTTTCGCCCGGATCTTCTCCATGATTGTCCTCATGTGGGACTTCACGGTGGCTTCGCTGAGAAAGAGCCTGCCGGCGATCTCCTTGTTCGTCATACCCTCGGCGACGAGGTTCAGCACCTGCCTCTGCCGGCCGCTCAAAGGGGCCAGGTCGCCCTCTTTGCGCGTGCCGTTGCTGCGCCGCAGCGCCTCGGCGATCTTGACCGCCATGGTGTAGGAGAGGATGACCTGCCCGGTGGCGATGGTACGCATGGCCTCCACCAGTGCTTTGTGGCCCGTCTCGCGGGACAGGTAGCCCCGGGCCCCGGCCTCGAGCGCCCTCAGGACATCCCCGTCCTCCTCGCTGCCCGTGAGCACCAGGGACTTGTATCTTGCCAGGATTTCCCGGTGCGGCCGGCTGATTTTTCCGTTGCCGTTAAGTATCGTATAGTCAACGACCAGCACGTCCGGCCTCAGCTCATCGGTCAGCGATATCAGTTCCGGGCTGTCGGTGGCCTGACCGCACAGGCTGAATTCCGGGAACGACAGCAGGGTATAAGCCAGTCCCCGGAGGAAAATCACGTGGCTGTCGGCTAGCAAGACCTTGATGGCGCCGTTTCCGGGCACGTTTCACCCTGAAATTTATTTGGGTACCTGGTTCCCAGTACCTGCTTCCTACCTGAATTCTATCCGTTTGCGGTTTGACTTAGAAGATATACTTTACCTAAATTATGAAGAGAGTGTTACCCAAGTTTGGGAGGACGGCGTTTCGTTCAGTACGTGATTACCTAACAGGGTATTGACAGCCGGCAATCCCGGCCTGGGCGCGCATTATTAATGCTGCCTGACCTCTATCGCCGCGAAGGGGCAAGCGCGGGCGCAGTCGCCGCAGCCGCGGCACAGGCTGGGGTCCGGCATGGGCGGCTCCCCCGGCGATTCCTGCCAGATAAGCCGGCGCCGGCAGGCCGCGGCCGCCGCGCAGACCCCGCACCACCCCGGCTGGCAGAGCTCGAAATCTACCAGCGCCCTCTTTGGCATGCCGTCCCCGCTTCTGCTAGCCGCGCCTCGAGCGTTTCAAGGCAACTGGAGCTCACGGCTCCAACCTTAGCCTCAGCCAAAAGACCGCGGCGCGCAGGTTGAGTCCCGGCGGCCGGCGCCGGTCGAGAACCCGGTAAAGACCCGCTTGCGAGGCCGATGTCGCGTTCGACATAGCTGGCGGTGCAGCCGGCGAAATAGACGGCCGTCGCCCGGCGGGCGGGACCGTGCCGGCTTAAAAGCTCTTCGGGGAACCAGTTGCCGCGGTCCTTGCGATAGCCGGCCCAGATATCGCCTTCCTTACGCAGTGCCGCCGACATTATCTCGAACGGGGGGAAGGTCATCCGCTTGCGCTCGTGGACCAGCTGGCCGCGGAGCTTCGTCCACGAGGACTCGATGGGTAACGACGCCGAGCACCGGAGATTACATAGCTCGCAGGTGGTACAGGCCAGAAAGGTGTCCACCATGGCCTGGTTCCACCGCTCGCGCCCTTCCATGTACTCCCGCAGCCAGTACCACTTGCCGCGCGGCGACTGGCTCTCCCAGCCGCGCCCGGAGAACTGGTCGCACTCGGTGACGCAGTAGCCGCACTGGGAGCAGCCGTAAGCGTACCAGGCGATGTCGGCCGGGATGCCGCGGACCGGTTTCGCGGGCCTTTCCCCGATACGCACGCTCATCCGGTTGCCGAGGGGCCGGGCCAGCGGTTCCGCGAACGCGGCCAGCTTCATGAACCAGCCCAAAAGGCTTCCCCCGGCCGTTACCTTGCCGGGATTGAGGATATCGCCGGGATCAATCTTATGCTTGTACTCCCGCAGGCGTCCGGCCCGGCCGGCGCCCAGGACCTCCGCCGCCTTGCCGGGAAAATAGAGCCCGGTCGAGTAGGGCCGCCCGCCGTGCTTCTGTGCGATCTTGAGAATAGAAAGGGAGGGCGTGAAAACGAAGGGATAGCTGAAGCGGCGCTGGTCGCAGGGAATGAAGCCGAGTATGGTGACTTCAGGCTGGCCGCCGGCCCCATTCCGGATGACGATGCCTTCCTTGACAACCGGCTGGGTGACTTTGCGGTTTATCTCGTCCATTACGGCGGCCAGCCGGGAAAGAGGCACCACTATTTCCGCCGGTACCAGGCTCGGGCCGAGTCGCTTGACCAGCATGATCTTGAAGCGGTTCTGCCACTCGTGCCGGGCCACGCTGTCCGGCAGCAGGCAAGCCTGATGTTTTTCCAGGATGCCGGCCAGCCCCCGGCGTACCGAGGAGTCGTCGCGCTTGCGAAAGGCCAGGGTGATAATGTGGGCGGCCGGCAGTTCCACCCGCTCTTCCACCGGATTTCCCAGGTGCTCCCGGAGAGGCGCCTGGTTGCGCAGTTCAGCCATGCGTGGATTTATGAACAGTACCGACCATACCGGCAAGCCGCGGCCGATAACATCTTCGAGGAATGACTGCAGGTTTTCGGCCGTAGGGCAGCTTACCCCGGCCACACCCAGTTCTTCGAGACGCTGCACTCGTAGAGTCACCCGGCTTATCAGGCCGGTGATACCCTCGGCATCGCTCACCAGGTCCAGTTCGGCGCCGGCGATATCTTTGACCTCGCCGCCGGGAAGCACCACGCAGGCGCTGACCGCGTTCTCCCGGAAAGTCCCCATTTCATAAGAGCCGATACCGGAGCCGCCCTGGGCCAGCCAGCCGCCGACCGTCGCGCTCGGATAGCTGGTGGGATACAGTCGCAGCGTCAGGTCATGCCTGGCGAGCTCGCTGTCGAGCTTTTCCCAGACTACGCCCGCCTCTACGGTCGCGGTCTCCGCCGCGGCGTCAATGCCCACTATCCGGTTCAGGTGATGAAAGTCAACGACCAGGCCGTTCCTGACGGGGAGAGTGCCGCCGTAACCGGAGGTGGCCTTGCCCCGGGGCGTCAGGGGCACGCTGTTCTCGGCGGCCCAGCGTACCAGGCTGACCAGTTCGGCCTCGGTCGCCGGCTGGACCACGGCATCGGGCAGCGTGCCGCCCACGACGGGCCGCATCAGGCCGGGTAGCGCGGCGATGTCGTGTCCGTAAAGCTTCCTTTCAACCCGGTCGAACGAGACCCACCCGCCGAACAGGCCGGTGAGAAACGCCCGCCCCTTCTCATCTATCCTTCTCATACTGCCTCCCCTGACGGTCTGCCGGTATTTTCCCGTAATGCCCCGATGGTGCCAGCCAGGCTCTGGCGCCGGGCGAGCTGGTTCTCCAGCACCTCGCGCACCAGGCCGCAGGCCTCGGCGATCCGGGGGTCGGCCAGGCTGTAAAAAATGCTGGTACCCTCGCGGCGGGTATTGACGATGCCCCGTTCGCGCAGGACCGCCAGGTGCCGCGAGACATTGCTCTGCGGCAGTTCCAGCCGGTTAACCAGTTCGCCGACCGGTTTTTCGCCCTCGAACAGATCGTGCAGAATCATCAGCCGGGTGGGGTCGGCCAG
>JACPQH010000099.1 GCA_016190585.1 Chloroflexota bacterium
TCCATCACCGACGGCCAGATATATCTCGAGACTGATCTGTTTAACGCCGGCATCAAGCCGGCCCTGAATGTCGGTCTCTCGGTTTCCCGCGTCGGCAGCTCCGCCCAGACCAAGGCCATGAAAAAGGTGGCCGGCAAGCTGAGGCTGGAGCTGGCCCAGTACCGCGAGCTCGCCGCGTTCGCCCAGTTCGGCACCGCCGAGCTCGGCAAGGCCACCAAGGCGCAGCTTGACCGCGGCCAGCGCGTTACCGAGGTCCTGAAGCAGAACCAGTTCAGCCCGGTGTCGGTCGAAAAACAGGTGCTGATACTTTACGCCGTCATTAACGGCTACCTTGACGATATCCCGGTGGAGCGGATCGCCGCCTTCGAGGCCGGGTTCCAGGGATATATGGAAACGGCTCACCCCGAGATAGCCGCCGGCATCGCCAGTACCCGCGACCTGAGCGCCGAGAACGAAGAGGCCCTGAAGAAGGCCGTCGGCGAGTTCAAACAGGGATTTCTCGGCGTGGCCAGGTAGCCGGTGAGGTATTAGTTTGCCAAGTATTCGCGTTATACGCAACCGCATCCGCGGCGTCAAGAACATCACCAAGATAACCCGGGCGATGGAGATGATCGCGGCCTCCAAGATGAAGCGGGCCCAGGAAAGGGGCCTGGCCGGCCGCCCGTACGTCGAAAAAATACACCAGGTCATCGCCGACCTCGCCGCCCTTCAGGAGCCGCAGGAGGTCCATCCCTTGCTGGTCAAGCGCCCGGCCCAGAATATCGCCATCGTCCATATCACCCCGGACCGGGGGCTGTGCGGGGGGCTTAACGCCAACCTGAACCGGCTTACCGGCGGTTTTGTCCTGGAGCAGAAGGTCCCGGTCAGCCTGGTAACGGTGGGCCGCAAAGGACGCGATTTCATGATGCGGCACGGCTGTAAGGTTATCGCGGAGTTCACCCATCTCGGCGATCAGCCGGTGATGTTCGACATATTGCCTATTTCGAAGATAATCATCGACGGCTACAGCAGCGCCGCTTTTGACGTGGTTTACGTGGTTTACGCCCGGTTTGTCAATACCATGCTGCAGAAGCCGGTCATGGAGCAGGTGCTGCCGGTGCAGCCCGCGGTGATACCGCGCGCCCAGAACGTGGAATACATCTATGAGCCGGGTCCCCAGGCGGTACTGGGCGAGCTCCTGCCGCGCTTTGTCGAGACCCAGCTCTATCACGCCATCCTGGAGTCCATCGCCAGCGAGCAGTCGGCCAGGATGGTGGCCATGAAGGCGGCCACGGACAATGGTAACGAGCTTGTCAGCCAGTTGACTCTGGCCTATAACAAGGCCCGCCAGGAGGCGATCACTACCGAGATACTGGATATCGCGGGCGGGGCTGAGGCGCTGGCTTAGTCACAGGGAGGTTTTATGGCAAAAGGAAAAGTGGTCCAGGTTATCGGCACGGTGGTTGACATCGAGTTCCCGCCCGATGAGCTGCCGGCGCTGTATAACGCGGTAGAGATAAACACGCCCGCCGGCCAGCTCGTGCTCGAGGTCGAGGACCACCTCGGCAACAACTGGGCGCGGTGCCTGTCGCTGTCGCCGACCGACGGCCTATGGCGCGGGGCGGAGGCCATCGATACCGGCGCGCCCCTCAAGGTGCCCGTCGGCCGCGCTACCCTCGGCCGGCTGTTCGAGGTCACCGGCAAGCCGCTGGATAACCTCGGCGAGGTCAAGGCCGATGACGAATGGCCCATCCACCGGCCGGCGCCGTCTTTCGCCGAGCAGAAGACCACCACCGACCTGCTGGAAACGGGGCTCAAGGTCATCGACCTGATAACCCCCTTCACCAAGGGCGGCAAGATCGGCGCTTACGGGGGCGCCGGCGTGGGCAAGACGGTCATCATCCAGGAACTGATACGCAACATCGCCACCGTACACGGCGGCTTCTCGGTCTTTACCGGTATCGGCGAGCGCTCCCGCGAGGGCAACGACCTCTGGAACGAGATGAAGTCCTCCGGCGTCATAGATAAAACGGTGATGGTTTTCGGCCAGATGAACGAGCCGCCGGGTGTCCGCCTGCGCGTCGGCCTTACCGGCCTGACCATGGCCGAGTACTTCCGCGACAAGGAAGGGCAGGACGTCCTGCTGTTTATCGACAATATCTACCGCTATGTCCTGGCCGGCATGGAGGTCTCGGCGCTGCTGGGCCGCATGCCGTCAGCGGTGGGCTACCAGCCGACCCTGGCCACGGAAATGGGCGACCTGGAGGAGAGGATTACCTCGACCCAGAAGGGCTCCATCACCTCGTTCCAGGCCATCTACGTCCCGGCGGACGACTACACCGACCCCGGCGTGGTGACCACCTTCGCCCATCTCGACGCCGTGGTGGCGCTGGAGAGGTCGATCGCCGAGCAGGGCCTGTACCCGGCCGTCGACCCGCTGGTGTCGACCTCCCGCATCCTCGACCCCAAGGTCGTCGGCGAGGAGCACTACGCCGTCGCCCGCGAAGTGCAGCGCGTCCTGCAGCGCTACAAGGACCTCCAGGACATGATCGCCATCCTCGGCATAGAGGAGCTGAGCGAGGAAGACAAGCTCATCGTGGGCCGCGCCCGGCGCATCCAGCGGTTCCTCTCCCAGCCGATGTTCGTCTCCGAGGTGTTCACCGGCCGCAAGGGGAAATACGTGCCCATCGCCGAGACGGTGCGCGGTTTCCGGGAGATTCTCGAAGGCAAGCATGACGGCCTGCCGGAGCAGGCCTTCTATATGGTCGGCGCCATCGAGGAAGCCGTGGAAGCTGCCAGGCAGCTCGAGGGCTAGATGCCGACCCGACTGGACGTCGTCACCGCCGAACGCGTGGTCTTCTCCGGGGATATTGACATGGTCATCGCCCCCGGCGTCATGGGCGAGCTGGGCATCCTGCCCCGCCATGCCCCGCTCATGACCATGCTGCAGCCCGGGGAGCTGCGCATCAAGAGGGACAACCGGGAAGAATCCCTGGTGGTGACTGGCGGCTTTCTGGAAGTGCGGCCGGACCGGGTCATCGTGCTGGCGGACGCCGCGGAGCGGGCCGAAGAGATCGATGTCGACCGGGCGGCGGCGGCCAAGAAGCGCGCGGAAGAGCGGCTGGCGCAAAAACATGCGGGGACTCTCGATGAGATGAAGGCGGAAGCGGCGCTGCGGCGGGCTATAGCGCGTCTCAGAACGGTGGAAAAGACCAGGCTCAGGCGAAGATAGTTGTCCCGGGCGCGCATGCTGCCGGTTGGCCCCTGGCCCGCCCGGCGTGATGGTCTAAATAATCTCCAGCCTGACTTTGGTGGATGCTTTGGCCGCTTTGACCCGGAGAAGCGTCCGCATGGCCTCGGCTATCCGGCCCTGCTTGCCGATAATACGGCCCTCATCTTCATCGGCTACCGAGAGCTTGAGGGTGATACCGTCTTCGTTGGTCTCTTCTTCGACTCTAACCTCGTCCGGGACGTTGACGATGGATTTGGCGATGTACTCAACTAGCTCTTTCATGTTTTCTCCTTGACTGGTTTGAACTTGTCCATGATACCCGCCTTGGTAAGTAACCTCGCGGCGGTAGCCGTTGGTTGGGCGCCCTGCTGTAACCAGTGCAGGGCTTTCTCCTCGTGGATCACGATCGTCTCAGGGTCCGTCAACGGGTTGTAATGACCGAGAATATCGACAAAAGAGCCTTTTTGGGGCGACCTGGCGTCTGCGGCGACCAGCCGGTAGCTGGGTTGTTTGCGAGAGCCGGTGCGTCTTAGCCTGATTTTTAACATTCCTGCCAGCCTTTTTCAGAATTAATATAATTATGCATCATGGGCGGGTAGCTGTCAACGTTCCTGTCTGACGCCCATCTCGGTCGTTAATACCATGGCAACCGGGATTGAGATGAAATGTGCGCCAGCCCAAATTGTTTACTTGCCGCCGCTCACCAGCTATAATCCAAGTGAAATGGAAATTAAGCGGCTTCACCCCTGGGGTATCGGCGTGCCGGAAGCCATAAAGCTCCAGAACGAGCTTGCCGGGCTGGTGGTCACGCAAGGGGATATCGGGACGCCGGGGACGGTCGCCGGCGTGGACGTCGCCGTCAGCGGTAAATACGGGTTGGCGGCCGTGGTCGTCCTGAGTTACCCCGAGCTCGAGCCCGTGGAAACGGCGGTCGCCGGCGGCCGTCTGGAGTTCCCCTATGTGCCGGGGCTGCTGTCCTTCCGGGAGATACCGCTGGCGCTGGACGCCTTCCGTAAGCTGCAACATCATCCTGACCTGGTCATGGTGGACGGCCAGGGCTACGCCCATCCCCGCCGCATCGGCCTGGCCTCGCACCTCGGGCTGGCGCTAGACCGGCCGACCGTCGGCTGCGCCAAGTCCCGGCTCTGCGGCGAACACGATGAGCCCGGTCAGGCGGCGGGCGCGGTTTCCTGGCTCCGGGATAACGGCGAAACCATCGGCGCGGCGGTGCGCACCCGGCGGGGTGTGAAGCCGCTTTACGTGTCCGCCGGGCACATGACCAGCCTGGCGTCCGCTATACACTGGGTGGTGTCTTGCTGCCGGGGCTACCGCTGTCCCGAGCCTACCCGGCTGGCGCACCTGGCGGCGCGGGCCAATCTGACACCAGTAATGACATAAACCGGAGATTTACATGCAAGACCTCATACAAAAGGCCAAAGACGTGCGGGCCCGCATCGCGGCGGCGCTGGAGCGTCTTTGACATCAACGCGCGCGAAAAAGCGATAGCCGTGCTGGAGAAGGAGTCGGCTCAGCCGGGCTTATGGCAGGATCCGGGAAAGGCCCAGAACGTGATGCGCCAGCTCGCCGTCCAGCGCAAGGTGGTGCGCGAGTGGCGGGAAATCGAGCAGAAGGCGGAAGATTTGGGTGAGCTGATACAGCTCGCCGGCGAGGACAGCTCGCTGGCCGACGAGGTCAGGGGCGAGCTGCAGGATGTCGCTGCCCGGCTGGAAGACCTCGAGCTCCGGCGGGCCTTGAGCAGCGAGTATGACGCCCGGAACGCCATCGTCGCTATCCACGCCGGCGCCGGCGGCACCGAGTCGCAGGACTGGGCGGAAATGCTCATGAGGATGTACCTGCGCTGGGCGGAGCGGCGCGGCTACCGCACCGAGGTACTGGACGAAACCCCGGGGGAGGAGGCGGGCATCAAGACCGCGGTTATCGGCATATCCGGCGATTACGTCGCCGGGTACTTGAAATCGGAGCACGGCGTCCACCGCCTCGTCCGGCTGTCGCCGTTTGATGCCGACCACGCCCGGCATACCTCCTTCGCCCTGGTCGAGGTGATGCCCGAAGCCCAGAGCAACGTGGATATCACCATCAAGCCGGAAGAATTAAAAATTGAGGCCTTCCGCTCCAGCGGCCCCGGCGGCCAGCACATGCAGAAGACCAGCAGCGCCGTGCGCGTCACCCATCTGCCCAGCGGCACGGTGGTGAGCTGCCAGAGCGAACGCTCCCAGTACCAGAACAAGGAAACCTGTCTTAAAATCCTGGAATCGCGGCTGCTGGAGCTGGAACTGGTCCGGCGCGAAGAGGAAAAAGCCCGGCTCAAAGGCAAAAGGGTCAGCGCCGGGTGGAGCAACCAGATAAGGAGCTATATCCTGCACCCCTACAAACTGGTCAAAGACCACCGCACCGGCTTCGAGACTTCCGGCGCCGAGGCCGTGCTCGACGGCCAGCTTGACGAACTTATAACCGCTTACCTGAGGTCCATTATCGGCGATGAAACGGAATCTTAGGCTGATCGCCCTCATCCTGATGCTGGCGCTGCTGCTGAGCCCGGCGCCGGTCCTGGCCGATGAGGCCATCAAGGTGCTGAGCAACTCGGCGGTGGCCGAGTTCCCCACCAGGCTTGTCTTCTTCGTTTCCGCCGAAGGCACCGATGACATTACCGATGTCCGCCTGCACTACAGGGTAGACCATCTCAGCTTCAGCGATGTCACCAGCGAGGTCTACATCGGCGTCACGCCTTCGAAAAAAATTGAGACCTTTTGGGACTGGGACATGAGAAGGACCGGCGGGCTGCCGCCGGGCACGGGCATCGAGTACTGGTGGACGCTCCGGGATGCCAGCGGCAACCAGACCACGACCGCGCCCGCCCGGTTCACATTTGATGACAGCCGGTATGACTGGCAGACTCTTTCCAAAGGTCAGGTGACGCTGCTCTGGTACGACGGCGACGAGGTTTTTGGTCAAAAGCTTATGGATGCCGTCCAGCGGGCGGAAGACCGGATGGCCGGCATCACCGGGGCCGAACTGATGATCCCCGCCCGCATCTATATCTACGCCAACACCAGGGACCTCCAGGGCTCGATGATCTTCCCCCAGGAGTGGACCGGCGGCGTTACCTTTACCCGCTACGGCATTATCGCCATCGGCATCGCCGGGGACCAGCTTGAGTGGGGGGCGCGCGCTATCGCCCATGAGCTTACCCACCTGGTCGTCGACCAGTTGACCCTTAACCCTTATAACCAATTGCCGACCTGGCTCAATGAAGGCCTGGCAATGTACTCTGAAGGCGAGCTCACCCCGAGCTACCGCGAGATCCTGGCCAGGGCCGCGGCCGAGGGTCTCCTGCTCTCGGTACGCAGCCTGTCGAGCCCGTTCTCGGCTTACGGCGACATCTCGCAGCTATCGTATGCCCAGAGCTACAGCATCGTCGAGTCCCTGATAAGCGCCTACGGGCAGGACAAGATGTTCGAGCTCCTCAAGTTGTTTAAGCAGGGTACCGAATATGACGCGGCCCTGTTAAAAATTTACGGGTTCGCTACGGACGATCTAAACGTCCTGTGGCGTAATTACCTCAGCACCAGTACCCCTGTCGCCGCTGCCGCCTCTGCCGCAGGCGAGACGCTGCCGGTCCCCGTCGAGTACCTGGTCGCCGCCGGGGCCGGCGTTTTCCTTGCCGGAGCATATTTCGGGTTCAAATTATGGAAACGGAATCGTTAAAACGGTCTTTCACCATACGCGACCTGCCCGTTTCGGAGCGCCCCCGGGAGAGGCTCCAGAAGCTGGGGGCCGAGGCGCTTTCCACCCAGGAGATCCTGGCCGTTATCCTGGGAAGGGGCATCGCCGGGGAGTCGGTCATGATTACCGCCCAACGGCTGTTGAGCCAGTTCGGTGGTCTGAAGGGCATTGTCAACGCCTCGTTCGAGGAGCTGTCCGGGGTCAGGGGCATCGGGGTGGCCAAAGCCTCCCAGATAAAGGCGGCCTTTGAGCTCGGCAGCCGCTCCAACATCCCGGGCGACGGCACGGACCGGCCGGTGGTCAAGACGCCGGAAGACGTCGCCGACCTGGTGCAGTCCCGGCTCCAGGGCCGGAAAAAGGAGCACTTCTGGGCGCTGCTGCTCGACACCCGGAACCGCCTGCTCAGGACCGCCGAGATTTCTGTCGGCAGCCTGGACAGCAGCATCGTGCACCCCCGCGAGGTCTTCAAGGAGATTGTCGCGGCCAGCGCCGCCGCCGTCATCTTCGTGCACAACCACCCGTCCGGCGACCCGGAAGCCTCCTCCGATGATGTCGCCCTGACCAGGCGGCTGGTCGAGGCCGCCGGCATCATGGGCATCGACGTCCTCGACCACGTGATTATCGGCGACCGTAAATACCTGAGCCTGAAAAGGCAGGGCCTGATGTAATGAAGAAACTGCTGTTCCTCACCGTCCTGCTGGTGCTCAGCCTCGCGGCCGGCGGCTGCGGCGTGCTGGAGACCGGGGAGTCGCGGGGCGGGGTGTTGAACCTGACCGGCATCGACCCCATCACCCTGGACCCGGCCGTCTCCGGGGATGTCACTTCCCACGAGTACATCATGCAGGTGTTCAGCGGCCTGGTGCGCCTGGATGACAACCTGGAGCCGGCCCCGGACATCGCGGAGCGCTGGCAGATGTCCGATGACGGGCGCACCTATACGTTTTACCTGCGGCAGGATGTAAAGTTCCATGACGGGCGCCTGGTCAAGGCCGAAGACTTTAAATATTCCTGGGAGCGGGCTTTTTTGCCTGAGACCGGCTCGCACACCGCCAGCACCTTTCTCGGCGATGTCTCAGGCGCCGCGGACGTCATCGCCGGCCGAACGGCCGAACTCACCGGCGTCAAGGTGCTTGATGACTACACGCTCCAGGTAACTATCGACGCACCTAAAGCCTACTTCCTTTACCGGATGTCCTACCCCACCGCTTTCGTTGTGGACAGGAACAACGTGGCGGCCGGCAGGAACTGGTGGCGGCAGCCGAACGGCACCGGGCCGTTCCGGTTGAAGCAGTGGGACCCGCTGCGCTTGATCGTGCTGGAGCGGAATGACCTCTATTACGGCCACAAGGCCGGCGTCGGGTCGGTGGTCTTTCAGCTCTGGGCCGGCAACCCCATGAACCTGTACGAGACCGGCCGGATAGACGTTGCCAGTGTGTCTCTGGCATACATCGACCGCGTCACCGACCAGGAGGGCCCCTTCTACCGCCAGTTCTCTTCCGTGCCGGAGCTCAGCTTCAGCTATATCGGCTTCAATGCCACCAGGCCGCCCTTCGACGACGCGAATATCCGGCGCGCCTTCGTGCAGTCGGTGAACAAGGACAAGCTGGTTTCGCTGGTCTTCCGGAACATGGTGCCGCGGGCGGACGGCATCCTGCCGCCGGGCATGCCCGGTTACAACCAGGGACTGGTTCCCCTGCCCTTCGACGTCAACCGGGCGCGGGCGCTTATCGCGCAGTCGAAATACGGCAGCGCCGCCAACCTGCCCCCGATAACCCTGACCACCTCGGGCTGGGGCGGCGAGATCGCCGGCACTATTGAAGCCATACTCCATGAGTGGCGACAGAATCTCGGGGTCGAGGTCCGGGTGCGCCAGCTCGAGCCCGAGCGGTTCCTCTACGAGCTGGCCGCGGAAAAGGATGAGCTTTTCGACATGGGCTGGGTAGCCGACTACCCGCATCCCCAGGACTTTCTCGAGGTGCTGTTCCGCACCGGCTCGGAAAACAACTACAGCGGGTACAGCAACCCCGAGGTCGACGCCCTGCTGGACAAAGCCGCCGCCGCCCAGGGTGACGGCTGGCTGGCCCTCTACCAGCAGGCCGAGCAGAAGCTGGTTGACGATGCCGCGGCCCTGCCGCTGTGGTTCGGGAAGGGCTACGTCCTGGTCAAACCGTACGTCGCCGGTTACAGCATGACGCCGATGGGTTTCGCGCGCCTCAACCAGGTGTTCGTCAA
>JACPQH010000013.1 GCA_016190585.1 Chloroflexota bacterium
CTACCGGCAGCTTGCCCTGCTCCTCGAATCGGGCATCAATATCGTATCCGCGCTGGAACTGCTGCAAGACCAGAGCGCCAACCGGACTCTCCGCAAAGTGCTGGGCGAGGTGGTCAGCGACTTGCGGGCGGGCCGGCAGCTTTCCATGGCCTTCGCCAGACACCCGGAGGTCTTCACCTCGATCTGCCAGCGTACCCTGCGCGTCGGCGAGCAGACCGGCAACATGGAAGTAATCCTGAAACAGATCGCCGATTACCTGGAGAGGGAAAACACCAACACCAAAGACCTGAAAAACGCGCTCCGGCTGCCGGCGATTACCTTTGTCGTGGCCGTCGCCGTCATCATACTGATGGCCAGCTTCGCCCTGCCGGCATTCAACGACCTGTACGCTTCGCTCGGTGCCGAGCTGCCGGCTATCACGCGGATATTCCTCGAGGTCACCGCCCAGATCAAGTCCTACGGGGCCTATATCCTGCTTGCGTCGCTGGTCTCGGTCCTGGCCGGTTACGCGTATATCAGGAAGCCGGAAGGCAAGCAGCGCTGGGACGGCCTGATGCTGCGCCTGCCGCTCCTGGGACGGTTGATCCACTTCAACGAGCTGGCCCGCTGCGCCCGGAGCATGTCCCTGCTCTACAGCTCGGGCGTATCGCTGACCGAGATAATTCCCATGATAATCAAGTCCAGCGGCAACGCCGTCATGGCCCGGGCGCTGGTAGAGGTCCACAAAGATATGCTCAAGGGGGAAGGTCTATCACAGCCCATGTCAAAAAACAAGCTGTTCCTGCCCCTGATGGTCCAGATGGTCAAGGTGGGCGAAGAGACGGGCAATCTCGATGCCAGCTTGCTCTCGGTCGCCCGGAGCTACGAGGCCGAAGTCGAGGACAAGACACGCTCGCTCATCAGCATGATCCAGCCGGCCATGACGCTGGCCATCGGCCTGATTATCGGCCTCATGGCGCTGTCGCTCACCTCGGCGATGTATTCCATATACAGCCAGGGGATGGGCTAGCGCCGGTGGACCAGAACAGCGGGGTGACGGGGCGGAGCACCGGCATGCCGGCGGCACGGGGCGGGGAGAAACAAGGGAGATGAGGCTGAGCCGGCCACGCATGGCATTGATGGGTTGCGGCGTTTTTCTTATGGCGTTTTTAGGCCTGGGCATGGCGCAGTCGCAGCAGGGTAAGGAAAAAGCAAGTGTCAGCCAGGAGCTGGCCTTGACCAACCTCAAACTCGACAGGCTGCCGATTGACCAGCTCGCCGGGCAGCGGGAGCAGCTTGAAGGTAAATTGAGCGCCGCCGAGGCCAATCTGGCCCGGTCCCGGGACTACCTGCGGCAACCGGTCGACGAGATTGAGGTGACCGGCGCGCTCTTCCGGATCTCCGTCGATTCCAGCGTGGACATCGTCGAGATCACCTCGCCCGGTTTGGGCGTCGAATCCTTTCAAGGGACCGTCTACTCGGTGCTCATCCTGAACGTGAGGGCGACCGGCGATACCGGAGACCTTATCGGCTTTATCAAAAACCTTACCCTTAACTTCACGACCGGGGCCATCCAGCGCGCGTCAATCAACGTTCCGGCGGGAGACGAAGAGCCGCCGATCCTGGATCTGAAGCTTTCAATATACGCCTACCAGGACGCGTCATGAGCCGGAAAATACTAACCATCTACTTCGATGACCTCAGTCTGAAGCTCCTGCTCGTCCAGGGCGACAGCGTCAAAACCTGGCTGGAGCTGCCGCTCGAACCCGGCGTCATCAAAGGCTCGGTCATCCTCCAGGAGGCGGAACTGGCCGCCAGGCTCAAGCTGCTGCTCAAGGAGCATGGCATCAAGACGAAGAAGGTGCTTATCGGGCTGAGCGGGCTTTACTGCCTTTCCCGGCCGGTTGTTTTACCCCAACTGCCGCGCGCCATGCTTCAGGAAGCGGTCAACCGTGAAGCCGGCAGGGTCTTGCCGGTCTCGGCGGAGCAGTATTATATCACCTTCGAGACGATGGAGTCCCGGAACGACAAGACTCACGTTTTTCTGCTGGCCCTCCCGCGCCGGACGATCGACCCTCTTATCCGGGTGCTGCGCCAGTGCCGGCTTCAGCCCGTCCACCTGGACATCAAGCCGCTGGCCCTCGCCAGGCTCAGCCGGGAGAAGACCAGCATTATCGTGGACGTGCAGCCCGGCGAGCTTAATATCGTCATCATGGTGGATGGCGTGCCGCAGCCGATCCGCACCATCGCCCTGCCGGGGCCGGATACCCCCAGGGAAGAACGCCTCGCCCGCGTCCGGAACGACATCGAAAAGACGATACAGTTCTATAAAACCAATAACCCGGGAAAACCCATCGCGCCGGACACGCCCATTTTGGTGTCCGGGAAGTCCGGCGATAACACCGAGCTGGCGGAGTCTCTATCTGAGCTCGGCGGCTATTATATCACGCAAATCGCTTCGCCCTTCAAGGAACCTCCGGGTTTCAACTCTACCGATTACGTCGCGAATATCGGGTTGTCCCTGGCGGGGCCGGGCCGGACGCCGGCAAGCGGTTCCCTGGTGGCCGGTCTCAACGCGCTCCCTGAGCCTTACCTGCCGGATAAATTTTCCCTGCTCAGGGTTGCCGCCGTCCCGGCGCTGGTCGTGCTGATCGTCGTCCTTCTGCTGATGACGTTCCTGGTCCGGACGACTTTAGCCGACGTTGATACGCTTCGCGGTTATCTCCGGCAAAGCCAGCAGCTTTTGCAGCTAAAACAGTCGATACACAAGGACCTGACCCAGATCATCGCCGGTCTGGAAAAGAAGCTGGCGGAAACCGAGTCGGCCGGCGACAGCCTTACCGCGGCCATCAGCCACCTCGAAGAGCAGCGGCAGGAGATTAACAGCGACCTGGCCACGGCGTCCGGCAGGCTGCCGGCGCAGGCCACCATAACCACCATCAACCACGCCGACGGCAGCATGACGATCAGGGCGGTCTCATCCGACAAAGAAGCCATCCTGGAATACGCCCGGGCCATGGATGCTTCCGGCCGGTACGGCAAGGTCAACCTGTCTTCTATCAGAAAAGACAAGGACGGCAACTATACCTTCATCCTGATGCTTGTAGTCAGGGAGCCGGGCTGATGAACGTCATGACGCTTCTGGAGCTGGCAAAAATCAGGGGGGCCTCCGACCTGCACCTTATCGCGGGCAGCCCGCCCCTGATGCGCATCAACGGCCTGCTCCAGGCGGTCGGGGACCGGACGCTGAGCGGCGAGGACATCGCCGGGCATTTCACCAGTCTTACCTCGGTAAAACAGCGGGAAGAGTTTGACCGCTGCCTGGAGCTTGATTTCGGCTATACCCTGCCCGGTATCGCCCGCCTGCGCTGTAACGCGGCACAGCAGCAGGGCACCATCAGCCTGGTAATCCGGCTTCTCCCCATGATCTTGCCCGGCATCGACGCCCTCAGCCTGCCGCCGGTCTATAAACAGCTAATCATGAACAAGCGGGGGCTTATCATCATCAGCGGCCCCACCGGCAGCGGCAAATCCACCTCGCTGGCCGCCATGATAAGCTATCTCAACAATATCGAGAGCCGCCGCATCGTGACCATCGAAGACCCTATCGAGTACGTGTATTCCGGCGGCAAGTGTACCATCACCCAGCGGGAGCTCGGTATCGATACCCTATCCTATGCCGAGGCTCTCAAGCACGTCCTGCGCCAGGACCCGGACGTGATTCTGGTCGGCGAGGTGCGCGACCTGGAGACCGTATCAACCGTGCTCACCATGGCCGAGACCGGCCACCTCGTGCTGACCACCGGCCACGCGCCCAGCACCTACCAGGCCGTGGAGCGCATTATCGACCTTTTTCCGCCCCACGAGAGGCAGATGACGCAGTCCCGGCTAGCTTCCTTGCTGGTCGCGGTGTGCTGCCAGAACCTGGTGCCGAAGGCCGAGGGAACCGGCCGGGTAGCGGCGGTGGAGGTCATGCTGGCGAACGCCGCAGTCAGGAACCTTATCCGCGACGGCAAGACCTTCCAATTGCCCAATGTCATCCGCACGCACATCAGCGCCGGCATGCAGCTCATGGACCAGTCGCTGCTCGCCCTTCACCGGCAGGGCATTATCAGCTCGGAGACCCTGCTGGAGTTCAGCCAGGACCAGAAAGAGGTATTGAAGGCTTCCACCGCCGAGTTCGCGGCATAGCTCTCCCGCCGGTAAAATGAAAAGCCCGCCGGCAAATACCGGCGGGCCTCTGCGCTGTTCAACAAGGTTTAGTACTGGGTTATAGAGCCGTACTCATCGGTCATGTAACTCCACCGCGTGGTAGCGGTGTTAAGGTAACGGTCAGTAGTCCCGTATAGAGGATAAGAAGGGTCCGGGAAAATCGTCATGTCGTTGGTCGCGTTGGTTGAGGCGGTTACAGTGGTCCGGGTCTGGTCAGCCATCATCGCCATCATAGCGGTGGAGATGTTGTGCAGCTCGGCGGCCATGGCCTCCGTTTCGCCCCGGTTCATAAACCGGCCCACGTTGGGGACGGCCACCGCCGCCAGGACGCCCAGGATAGCCACCACCACCAGGAGCTCGATCAGGGTAAAGCCCTTTTGACTACGATGCAAAGATTTTAAGAGCCGCCTCATTTAAGTAATACCTCCTTAGTTATTTTGCCCCTGTTTCCAAGCTTAACAGAATAAAGTACCGGCACAATAAGTAAAAGGTCACATTTGTCAATAAGAGAAATATCCTATAAAATGTCGTTAAGTAATCTGACGGAGAATTATAAGGTATACTCACAATCATCATGAACATTGTTTGGGCTTTCATTCTAGCTTTTTTCGGCGCCAGTTTAGGAAGTTTTCTAAATGTCTGTATTGACCGCGTGCCTGCCGGCAAGTCCCTGGCCTACCCGCCCTCGCGCTGTGACTCCTGCCAGCGCCGGCTGTCCGTTTTAGACCTCGTCCCGGTAGTCAGCTACCTCTGGCTGCGGGGCCGCTGCCGCTACTGCGGGGCCGCGATACCCCGCCGTGTCCTCGTCATCGAGGCCGCCACGGGCCTACTGGTGCCGCTGCTCTACCTGTACTACGGCCTGACCGTGCAGTTCGCCCTGCTGGCGTACTACGGCTGCCTTTTCCTGGTGATTGCCGTTATCGACCTCGAACACCGCATCGTGCCCAACCGCATCGTCTACCCGGCGGCGGTCCTGGCTTTAGTCCTGACGTTCGTCCCGGGCCAGCCGGGCATCATCGCCAGCCTGCTCGGGGGGGCGGTCGGCCTGGGGCTCATGTTGCTGCCGGTGCTGATATCGCGGGGCGGCATGGGCCTGGGGGATGTAAAGCTGGCGGCGCTGTCCGGCCTGATTATCGGGCCGAAAATGGTCCTGCTGGCTATCTTTATCGCCGTGGTCGCCGGCGGGCTTATCGCGGTATTCCTCGTAGTCACGAGGTTGAAGTCCCGCAAAGAGGCCATCCCGTTCGCGCCGTTCCTCGCCCTGGGCGCCGTCCTGGCCCTGTACAGGGGCGCAGACCTGCTTGATGTCTACGTACGGTACCTCTTACCCTGACTTTAAGTATTTACGTATTTGGCCCCTAGTACTTTAGTTCCAATCAGCCCCAGGTTTCCTTGACAGCCCGCCAGGTTAAAGTATAATTGCGTTAGGTATGAACCCGTATACGCTGATTTTAGTCATGGTCCTCTTGCTGGGCCTGGCCCTCCTCGCCCGGAGGTTCGGTATTAGCCGGCTCCTCCGTGGCGACAGCCCGGGGCGGCGTCGTCTTAAAGCCATCGCCTGCCTGAGCGGGATAAGCATCGCCAGCTACTGGCTCCTGTTCTCCGGTCTCTTCTCGCTGATGAGCTACGAGATAAACTTTATCAACACCCTGCTATTGACTCTGGCTTCCTGCACGGTCGGTATCGTCATTTACCAGCTTTACCGCTTCTTCTCCGGCGGGGCACGGTTCTTCATTTTTTCCCCGAAACGCCAGGAACTGCACACGTTCGTCGAGCAGATGCCCCGAATGGAAGGGCTCAGGGCCGAGGCGGCGGGACTGCTCGCCATCGTCGAGAAAATAACGGGCTGCCGCCGCGCCTGCTTGCTCTTCCCGGAATCCGGGGGCTTTGCGACCCGTTTCCGCTGGCCGGAAGGCGACCGGCTGCCGCCGCTGACCCTGAGACCGGACAGCACCCTGGTAACGCACCTGAAGGGCAACAACAGCTATCTAAAGGGAGAAAAGACCCTTTTGTTAGCCGGGCAGGACCTCCGAGAACTGGAGCGCAGCGGCATCGAACTCCTGGTGCCCTTCATTCACCACCACAATCTCTGCGCCGTCCTGGGCGTCAGCGAGAAATATGCGGGGCGCTTCTCCCCGGTAGACGTTGCGCTGCTCAAGACCACGGCCGAACGAATCGCCGGCTTCCTGGAGACAACCTATCTCAACGAGGAGCTCAAGGCGCGCGACGAAGAGATGGCTGTCATCAGCGCCGCCACGGCTGTTATCGCCAGCCCGGATGTCGCGGCGAGTTACACGGAGTTTATCGGACACGTCAACAAGCTGGCGCCGGTAGAATACTCGTCGCTGCTGCTTTTCGAGGACGGCAACCTCACCTGCGCGGCTTCTTATCCCGAGGCAGACCCGGTGTGGCCGGTCGGGCAATCCGTGCCGGTCAGTGACGCCGTCCTGGATGAGCTGATGAAAGGGCGCGGTCTTGTTGCCGAGCAGAACGGCGGCGGCGGCCTGGCGATGGAGCTGCTCGAGCAGGGCCTGGACTCATTCGCCATTTTGCCGTCGCTGCTGCGCGACGAGCTCACCGGGGTACTGGTAATCGCCAACACCCGCGGCAACACGTACCAGTCACGACAGATCGCCCTGTTCCGGCGGCTTGCCTCACAGATCGCCGCGCCGGTGGCCAGCGCCCGTCTGCACGCCCGGGCCGAGGAAATGGCGCGTATCGACCAGCTTTCGGGTCTCTTCAACCGGCGCAGCTTTGACGAGATGTTGAACGTCGAAATCAGCCGGTGCTCCCGCTACGGGGGCGTTTTCTCCATCATCATCATCGACCTCGACTCCCTCAAGGCCTACAACGACAACTACGGACACCTGGTCGGCGACAGGCTCCTGAAGCAGGTCGGAGTGAACATCAAGCGCTCCATCCGGCTCGTCGACCACGCCTTCAGGTACGGCGGCGATGAGTTCGCCGTTCTCTTACCGGAGACGCCGGTCAATACCGCCTGCCAGGTGGCTGAAAGGATACGCGAGGAGCTGCCGCGCGCCTCTGACCGCCACCTCGACGCCCGGTCGATGATGGTATCCGCCTCCCTGGGCGTGGCGAGCTGGCCGGCTGACGGCACCCGCCGGAACGAGATTATCGCCGCCGCGGACCGGGCTCTTTACGAGGCCAAGAGGAAGGGCGGCAACCTGGTACAGCGCGCCTCCGGGGGAGCGCTGCCTTTCCACGACATGATCGCCGGCCCGGGTAACAAAGAGGAAAACAAGGTGCTGAGCACCATCTACGCTCTCTGGACCAGGGTGGACGCCAAGGCCCACCGCGGCCATTCCGAAAGGGTAAGCGTCTACGCCTCGGCGCTCGCCAAAGGCATCGGGATGGACCCCGAGGACCTGGTAAAACTGGAAACGTGCGCTCTGCTGCATGATATTGGTAAAATCGTTATCAGTTATGACATACTCAACAAGAGCACGGAACTGACAACATCGGAATGGGAAGTAATCAAGACGCATCCCCAGCTTGGCGCCAACATCGTCAGCGTATGCCAGCTGGAGTCGTGCGCGGCGGGCATACTGTACCACCATGAAAGGTATGACGGGCACGGCTACCCTCAGGGACTCAGGGGAGAAGATATCCCGCTGGAGGCCAGGATCCTGGCAATCGCCGATTCTTTCGCCGCGATGACCTCGGACCGTTCCTACTCTTATTCCCTCTCCCATGAGGTCGCGCTGGACGAGATCAGGAAGGGCGCCGGCACACAGTTTGACCCGCGCCTGGTGGATATTTTTATTTCTATTTTTGGCAACCATGTCCGGGAAAAAGTCGAGAAACGCTAGGGACGCCGGAGTGGTCGCTTTCGAACCGAAACTATAATTGTGATGTGGAGCTGCTAAAATGGATAAAATTCAATTGCTGATAGTAAGTCATCAATCACTATTCCGGCAAGGCATCGAGCACTCACTGACGGGCATGAACGATATCGAGATCTTGCCCGTAACCGATCTCGATGACGAGCTCTCCGTGATCGACGGACTGCCGCCGGATGTGGCCCTGGTGGACATTGACGGCCCCTCGGACAACGGCTTCAGCCTGGCCCGGCGCATCAAGCAGCGCTCCCCGAACATCGCCGTCATCATGCTCACCTCGAACCCGAATGACGCCCAGCTCTTCCAGGCGCTGAAAGCCCAGGCGGTAGCCTATCTGGGCAAAGAGATCACCGCCGACAGCCTGGTCACCACCATCCGGTCGGTAAGCCACGGCGAGCACCCGATAAATGAGGCGCTGACGACGCGTCCCAAGCTGGCGGAGCAGGTCCTGCACCAGTTCCAGGAGCTGTACTGGCGGAACGAGGCGGAAGCGCTAATCTCGCCGCTCACGCCCCGGGAGACCGAGATTCTGAACTACATCGCCAGGGGTTACCTGAACAAGCAGATCGCCGGCGAACTGGGCATCAGCGAGCAGACCATAAAGAACCACGTCACCTCCATCCTGCGTAAGCTCAACGCCAACGCCCGCACCGAGGCCGTGGTGGTTGCTATCAAGCAGGGTCTCATCTCGATCCAGCCTGACGCCAGGAACGTCTCCGCCAGGGCGAAATAGACGCCTCGAGCCGCCGGCAAGCTGATGTTCCTTGCGGGAGCGGTTTACCGCGCTGTCCTTTTCCCTCTTTCCCGCCCGGGTACTTGTAAAGGCGGGCTTCAGGGTGTAATATCATAGAGTCGTAAAAAAGCTCTCGGTTTCTGCATGCAAAACCCGAAGAAACCAGTAAATAATAGTTCTGAAAAAAACCTGAACCTGTTTCACGTTGAAGGCGCGGCTACCGGCATCGAGAATGCCGGGATTGCGTACCAGTCGCCGTCGCTTGTCGCCAGGGGTGTGCAGGCCGAGGGCGTGGCTCTGATGAGCTTCCTGACCAACCTGGCGCTGTCCCTGGTCTGCATCAGGGCGCCGCGTTTTATCGAGAAGATGGGCTCCCCCCGGCAGGCCATGCTGCTGATGTCGGTCATCAACGTCGCTGGCTGGCTGCCGCTCATTCTAATCTTCTGGCTGGCTACCGGCGCCAGCCCCTATTTATTCGCGGCGCTGTGGATTATCAACCTGGTGCCGGCCCTTCTTGACACGCCCATCCGTGATGCCTGGCTGGCGGGCCTTCTCCCCAAAAAAACAATGGGTAGATACCTTGGCCTGCGCTCCATTGTCACCGGCGCCGCTTACCTGGTCACCTTTTACGTGATGGGTTACACGCTCGACCTCTACCGTGACCGCGGTCTTACCGGTTTCGCCGTCGTCTTCGCCATCGCCGCCGCGGCCGCCCTGGCAAGCCTGGTCCTGTACCGGATTATCGGGGCGCCCGTGGAGAAGAAAGCTCCGGGGGAAGCCCCCGGCTTCCTGGACTTCCTCCGGGAGACGAAACGCGGCAACCTCGGCACCTTTATCCTCTTCGCCGCCATGTTCAGCTTCGCGGTCAATATCTCGGGCCCGCTGTTCTCCGTTTACATGCTGACCGAGCTCCGTTTCAGCTATCTTACCTTTACCTTGCTAATCTCGAGCGAATATATCGCCCGCATCGTCAGCGCTCCACTCTGGGGCCGATTTTCTGACAGGACAAGCAACCTGAAAATCATCGGCATCATAGCCCGCTTCATTCCGCTCATCCCGCTGCTGTGGCTCGTCTCGCCCAATCCGGTGTACCTGGTCCTGGTGCAGTTCTTCTCCGGCGCCGTCTGGGCCGGTTTCGATCTGTATACCCAGACCTTCATCTACCGGGTGGCCCCTGAGGCCGGGCGGCTGCGGTATATCATTTACCACCGCGGGCTGACCACCATGGGGACCGCCCTGGGGGCGCTGCTCGGCGCCTACCTGCTGACGGTGATGGTGCCGGTGTGGGGCAGCAAGATAATGGGGCTTTTCCTGCTCTCCGGTCTCTGCCGCTTCCTGGTCTACCGCACCATCTTCCACCGCATCGCCGATATCCCGCCTTCCGTCCGGGCGGCTAAACCGGCCGGCGCCTGGGCGGCACTCATGAACATGGCACCTTTCCAGCCAGGACTTTTCTACCGCCCTGACCTGTGGCCGGACTTCACCCGTAAGCCGGAATTTGAGACCGATGCCCCGACCGAAAACGCGTATCGTGGCTTTTTCCACCGGCCGGCGGACTGGAAGCTGTTTACCGGCAGCCTGCCCGCCGAGTACACCGTCGCCGCCCCGTCGCCCAAGCCGGCGTTTTACTACCGCCCCCAGGACTGGGGCCAGTTCGTCAAGGAAGACGTCGTGACCGGGAAGCCGAAGGCCGGCTCCGGGCTTTACCACAACCCGGATGGCTGGGAACGCTACACGGGGCAGAAGAGCGCAGAACCTAAGCCGTCCAGGAAAGAAGGCCTGCTCCGCCGCCGGCAAAGCTGGGGCCGCTATCTCGACGCCGCGCCGAACGAGGGTCTTATTACATCGCGGATACAACGCAGGCCGGGACCCGCTTACCCGACCCGGAAGCTTTCCCCTTCCTGTGCCTGAGCCGGGGGCTTCCCCGTAGTCCTCTCCTTGTTTTGACCTGTTAGGAGAATGGTATTGTTCAAGCGCAACACCTATACGCGCGCCGGATTAAGCCTGGCGGTGTTCGGGGTCCTGGTACTGGCAGCCTCGCTGGCGGTACTGCGGCTGAACTGGCTTTCGGCGCTGGGCCTGGCCGCGGTTATCATCTCCTTCATCACCATCGCCCTGGGCCGCACGATACCCAGGCTGTCACCTGAGGCCTGCCGGTTGCTCTTAAAGACCGGCGCCGACAACATGGGCAGCCTCATCGAGGAGCTGGGCGTCAGAAACCGGGCGGTATACCTGCCGTCTTCGCTGACCGGGGACGGTCCCCGGGCTCTCATTCCCCTGGACGCCGGGCAGGGGATGCCCAAAATCGCCAGTGCTTTGCCGCGCCGCCTGATCGCCCGCTACGGTCCTGAGCCGGACACCATCGGCCTGCTGCTTTCCACTATCGGTACAAATGCCTACAGCCTGCTGGAATCCAGGCCGGCTCCCGGCGCCGCCGGGCTTGAGACATCCTTGAGTTCCCTTTTTTCCGCGATACTCGGGGTTGCCGACAGGGTCCGTGTTATCCAGGCAGGTGATAGGATAAGGGTAGAAATACACAAGCCATCCCTGGAGTGCGAGCCCGGCTGGAGCGAACAGTGTCTCGGCCGTCCCCTGGCTTCAATCGCAGCCACGCTCGCGGCCGAGGCGATGGACAGGCCGGTCGTTATCGCAAGCCAGCGAAATACCCCGAATCTCGATATCGTTGAGATCGAGGTCGCTCCGTGAATGTCTATAACCGCTACATCCTAACCGTGGCGGCTACGCTGCTGCTCACGGCCGTCGCCCTGACCGCGATGGGCGAGGACGCCTTCGGCATGATATACACCCTGTTCATCATCGAAGCCCTCGCTATCACCGAGGTATTTTCCTTCTTTCAGACAAAGACCAGGCGCGCGCTCGCCCCGGTCTCCGTCGTGCTCCTGGCCGGCTTCCTGGTGGTGCTCCTCCTCGAGCTAAGAGCGATAATATGAAACGGGTAATCGTGGCCATCCTTCTTTCGCTCACCGCGGTTGTCACCGGGACAGCCGTCCTCGCCCAGCCGTCCCGGACGCCGCATGAAGACCCGGCCGCCGCCCAGGGTTCCCCGGACAAGCCCGCCCTGCTGCTCAGCTATATGAGTGTGTTCGACCTCGCCGCGTCAAGGCGGTACGACGATGCCCGGCGGGCGCTGGCCGAGATTGATAAGGTGGATTTGCCGGCGGAGCTAAATTACATCATGGACCGCTACAACCAGCTCAGCCAGGAGCTATTCGCCGGCCTGGACCATCTTGATGCCGCCCTTGCGGAAATTTCGTCGCTAATCGATGAAAACCAGTTGGCCGAAGCCGGTCGCCGCCTCGATCTGGCCCAGATAGCGGTAGACCGAAACAGGTTCCTGTATCGTGAGATAGAAACGGCAACCGGGGTGCTCCTGGAGGTGATGGGTGTCTTCAACCGGCCTGATACCCGGCTTGCCGATGCCTACAGGCGGCTCGAGGACAGCCTGAAACGACTCCAGGAGCTGATAGACCAGCTTAACGAGCTCCGCCAATCCCTGGCGTTGAGGAATGAAACGAAGGGAGCCGGCCTTGCCCCGACCGCCGTCAGCCTGGCCGTGAGCGTGGAAGCCGCCCGGTTGGGCGATTTTTTCGAAGTCCGCGGCGAGCTGAGTTCTGGGGGAGAACCGCTGGGCGGCCGGCGTATTACAATCGCCATACAGGGCCGTGAGACCGGTGCCGTTACCGGGCCGGACGGCAGTTACGCCGCGCCGGTCCAGGTTCCCTTCGAATATGTTTCCGCGATGACGCTCGGCGCGGCCTACCGCCCCGCCGGCGATGACGCCGCCGTCTACCAGGGAGCGGCCAGCCCGCCGGTAATTTTGAAAACTATTTTCTATGATACCGAGCTAAGTGCGGTAATGCCCGGGAACGCCCATCCCGGGTACCCGGTCACCGTGACCGGCGAGATGCCAGCCGCAAAGGGCAGCCTTTCCAGGGAAATCAGGGTAATTCTGGACGGCATCTTGCTCGCCCGGGGGCCGGTCAACGGCCAATTTAGCCTGGATGTCGCAATACCGGCAAGCGCCGCGCCAGGGACGCACCGGCTCCGGGTGTTCATTCCGGCGCAGGGCTGGTACGCCAGCGCGGTACAAGAGGCGGAGCTTGCGGTTTCCCGTTTGCCCCTGGAGGCCAGCCTGGATGCACCGGGCGTCTCCCTGATCCCGGGAGAAATAAGGGTATCCGGCGAGATTAGGGGCGCGCTCACCCCGCCGCAGGACGCCGTGGTGGGGCTGGAGTGGACCGGAGACCCGGCGACCGTCCGGACAGGGCCAGACGGCTCCTTCGCCGCGGCGCTTAACGCCCCTTTCCGGCTGTCGGTGTTCAACCCGCTCGAGCTGACCGCGACGATACAGCCGGTCGAGCCCTGGTACGAGCCCATCGAGCTCCGTCGTTCGGTCTTCGCGTTAAACCCGATAGGCGCCGGGCTGGTCCTCATTGTGCTTGTCTTGCTGGGCACCAGGCTTTTCAGGAAGCCGGGCGTTATCCCGGTAAGGCCAGCCGTCCTACCATTGCCGGACACCGCCGGGGAGGTGATGGCGCCAGCCCCAACAAGGAGGGCGCTTTCAGGCCGGAAGGCCCGGGTATTCGCGGCGTATCTGGTCGCCCTGGGCGCGGTCGAGCGGGTGAGCGGCCGGCCGATGGAGCCTTTTATGACTATCCGCGAGTATACTGAATGGACCGGCGGCCTCCCAGCAGTCGCGTCTTTCAAGGAGCTCAGCCAGCTCGTGGAACAGGCCCTATACTCGAGACATGAGCTTGAGGAAACGACGATACGCCGGGCAGAGGATATCGGGGAGGCCATCCGGCAGGAGCTGTATGTCCCGGCTGCGTAACCTCCTGCTAATCATAACGTTGGCCACGTTGGCGCTGCTGGCGGCGGCGCTGTGGTTCTACCCGCTTAACGACGATTTTAACCCGGCCAACCCTTTCTGGAACGGTCTGAGCCAGACCGGGGAGGACTTGCGCCTTACCTCCCTGAACACGCTTGCCGTACTGCCCGACCTTCCCCCTGATGCCAGGCTGCTCCTGATACCCTACACCCCCTTCGATGCCGCTGAGCTAGAGGCGCTCAAAGCCTTTACCGAACGAGGCGGGACGCTGGTGCTGGCCGACGATTTCGGTCATGGCAACGCCGTCCTGCAAGGCATGGGGTTAGATGCCAGGTTCGCTTCCAGCCCCCTCCTTGACCCCATCGCCAGCTACCGTTACAAGCGGCTCCCCCGCGTCGACAACCTGCGGGATGGTCCGCTGACCCGCGGCGTTACCAGCCTGGGCTTGAACCATGCCACGGGCCTTATCAACGTCCCCGCGGGCGACGTAATCGCGTGGTCGTCATCGTTCGGTTTCCTGGACGTGGACAACAGCGGCGAGCACGACCCGGACGAACCTGTCGGGCCGATAGCCGTCGCCTCGACTACGCGGTTCGGGCGTGGTACTATTGTCCTTATATCCGATCCCAGCGTCTTTATTAACGCGATGGCCGGGCGGGAATGCAACCGCGAATTTATCCGAAACCTGGCCCACCCGGAGCGCCGGGAAATGTACCTGGACCGGTCCCACCTGCCGGTTTCCGCCCTACAGGAGGCGAAATCGGTTCTGGCGGGCCTGCGGGAAGGGCTGTTGACCCCACCGGGGACATTGGCCCTGCTTACCCTGCTGCTGCTTGCCCTGCTGTCACCCGTCTGGCGTGTCAAGAAAATTAGGAGTCTGTCCGGTGAAGGTTGAAGAAGAAAAAAAGCATCTCCTGAACAGGATAATCGCCGAGGTATCTAAAGTCGTGGTCGGTAAGGAAGCCACCAAGGAGCTCCTGCTTGTCGCCCTGCTGAGCCAGGGGCACATCCTGATCGAAGGCCTGCCCGGCACGGCCAAAACAACCGTGGCACGCACCTTCGCCCGCGCCATCGGCGGCAGCTTCAAGAGGGTCCAGGGTACTCCGGACATGCTGCCGGGTGATATTCTGGGCTTCTACCTCTACCGGCCGGACGGCTCTTCCCGGTTCATGCCGGGCCCTATCTTCTGTAACGTCCTGCTGGCTGACGAGCTCAACCGCACGACCCCCCGGACGCAGTCGGCGCTCCTCGAAGCCATGCAGGAGCACCAGGTGACTATCGAACGCGAGACGCACCTGCTGGAACAGCCTTTTATCGTCATCGCCAGCCAGGTGCCCTACGGCGGGCCGGGAACTTCCCCCTTCAGCGAGGTCCAGATGGACCGTTTCATGCTGCGGGTGTGGAGCGGTCTCCCCAGCATCGAGGAAGAGGTCAGCGTCCTGATGAATATCGATGCCATCTCCACCCCGGATATCAGGCAGGTAGCCACCCCCCAGGACGTCATGCAGCTCCAGCAGGATGTCAGAAAGGTACACGTCGCGGGAAGCATCGGCTACTACATCGTCAACCTTCTTGACAACCTTAGGCGTAATCCCGACGTGGCCGTCGCTCCCAGCCCCAGGGCGAGTATCGCCCTGTATCGCGGCGCCCGCTCCCTCGCTTTCCTCCAGGAAAGAGAGTTCGCTATCCCGGATGACGCCAAGCGGCTGCTTCTCCCCTGCCTGGCGCACCGCATTAAAATGACCGCCGAAGCCGAGATGGTCGGCCTCACCCCTGAGACCGCTATCGGCAAGGCCATGACCGAAGTGCCCGTACCCAGGGATTAAGCCTTGATTAAGGTCGCGACTTTATGTAAACTATATACCCTTATGGCTCTGCTGGCCGTGGCGGTCGTCTCGGAGCCGGTCAGCATGCTGGCCGCCCTGGCCCTGCTTGCCCTTACCGCGGTGATATTTGCCCGCCGCGTCGCCGCGGGGCTGGAGGCATCCTGCCTGCTGCTCGCGTTTTTCCTGCTGCCTCTCCTGGTCGCTTACCTTCCCTTTTTACCGGACGGCATTTACTTCCACATCTTCGCCGCGGCTTCAGGCGCGCCTCTAATGTACCTGTTTGACGGCGCGCTCCAGCGCCAGGCCGCGGCCATCCAGCCCGGCGAATTCCGGCCGGGCAAGCGCCTCACGGCGTCGGGCCGCTCTCTCGCCGCCGTGGCCCTCACCGCGCCGTTTATTTCAGTCCTGGTGGCGCAGCCGGCGGTGCTGTTTACCGGCTTGTTGCTCGGCCTGTACCTGGAGGTTCGCCTGGGCCGGGTGTATGATGGCATACCTGAAGTCCCGGTATCGTGCCCGGTAACGCGAAGAAGAGGCCTGGCGGGAAACAGGCTCGAACTCTCGCTGGATATCGCCGGCCGGGCGGGATTCCCGCTCCATGCCTGTCTTAAAGGGGAGAACGACTGGACAGCGGTCTCGCCGGATAGACTGCTCCTGGAAAAAGGCATACCCTCGCGTTTGAGCCTGACCTTCACCCCTCCCCTTGCCGGCCCGTCCCACCCGGGATTGTACCTGTCGCTGATAGATTCCCGTGGCTTGCTCGAAATGCACCGGGTCCTGCGACCCGTGGAGCTGGATATTATACCGAAGGCGCGTTTCGCTGAATGGCTGGCGACCAAATACCTGGAGCGGTCCGGCAAGGGCACCGGCTTCAGCGGCATCGCCGCGGCGGCCCGGGCGTTCGGGCGCGGTACCGATTACAGCTTTAGCCGGGCTTATGAGCCCCGCGATTCGGCGAGAAACATCGATTGGAAACACAGCCTGAAACTCAGCCAGCTTATCGTCAAGGAGTTCACCAACCCTGAGCGGCAGGCGGCCATTATCGCGGTGAACCTGGCGGCGGGCAGCCGGGAAGAAGCCGATAGACTGGCGTATGACCTGATAATGACGGCGCTTACGCTGGCAGGCGAGGGCATCCCGGCGGCCCTGGCCGCTTATGACGCGAGCCGTGTCGTCCGGACGACCCCGCTGGATGAACCCAGGGAAACCGTCCGGTTGGCCCTTGCCCTTGTCCGGGAAATAAGCGTCTCTGACTTCGCGGGACGTTCCCTGCACCCGCCCGATGTCCGCCGTCTCGGGCGCAACCTCACCTTGCTTGACCGGTCGTCCGCCAAGCCGGCCCGCCGCCTGCATGATATCCTTGATTTTGAGCGTCGGGCGCTGGAGACCGGCGCGCGCCGGCACCCGGCAACGCTGGCCTTGACCCGGGCCGCAAACGGAATGGCGTTCCCGGCGACCATCCTGGTGGTATCGCGGCTGAACCATGACGCCGCGGCGCTGGCGGTAGCCGCCGAGAGGTTCCGAAAGAAGGCTTTCGCCGTAATCTTTTTAGACGAACGCTAGAAGCGATATTCTTACGTTAGCCGGAAGCGATTCTACAGTCCTGGGTCAAATTCACTCAACGGTGACGCTTTTCGCCAGGTTCCGCGGGAAATCGATGGAACAGCCCTTCAGCCGCGCGGTGTGATAGGC
>JACPQH010000107.1 GCA_016190585.1 Chloroflexota bacterium
GGTCTACAGCGTGGCCACCTTTTTCCGCGCTTTCACCCTGAAGCCGGTAGGCCGTCACCTGATACACTCCTGCATGGGCACCGCCTGCCACGTCCGGGGAGCCCTGCGCATACTGGAGAAGATGGAGCGCGACCTGGACCTCAAGCCCGGCGAGACCACCGCGGACCTCCAGTTCACCCTGGAGACCGTCAACTGCGTGGGCGCTTGCGCCCTCGGCCCCATCGTCGTCGTGGACGGCAAGTACCACGGGCAGATGACGCCGGACAAGGTCACGCCCGTGCTCAAGGAATACAGCTAGCTTGGAGGATCGCCGTTGGTTAACACACAATTGGTAAAGATAGACTCGCCTCAAGCCCTTGAGGCATACCGGGCTAAAATAGCGGCCGGCCGTGATCCGGACCGGAGCTGCATTACCGTCTGCGGGGGTACCGGCTGCCGTGCCTACGGCGTTGAGACCGTGGCGGCGGCCTTCCGGGACGAGCTGAAAAAACAGGAGCTGACGGACAAGATTGACCTGCGGCTGACCGGCTGCCACGGCTTATGCGAGCGCGGGCCTATCATCTCCATCAAGCCCGCCGGCATCTTTTACCAGCGGGTCGGCGTGAAGGATGTCCCTGATGTCATCGCCGGGACCGTCCTCAAGGGCGCCGTCATCGACCGGTTGCTCTACAAGAACCCGCTGACGGGCGAGAAAGCCGTCCACGAGCACGAATTGCCCTTCTACAGCAGCCAGAACCGGCTGGTCTTCGGGGCCAACGGCTTTATCGACCCCGAATCCGTCGATGACTATCTCGCCATCGGCGGCTATACGGCTCTGTCTAAAGCCTTGTCTGGCATGTCCCCGGACCAGATCGTGGAAGAGGTCAAGAAGTCCGGCCTGAGAGGGCGCGGCGGCGCCGGCTTCCCCACCGGGATCAAGTGGGAGACCACCCGGCGGGCCCAGGGTGACGTCAAATATGTTATCTGCAACGCCGACGAGGGCGACCCGGGCGCCTACGCCAACCGCAGTTTGCTGGAAGGCAACCCGCACAGCGTCCTGGAAGGCATGATTATCGGCGCTTACGCCATCGGCAGCCATGAGGGCTATATCTACGTGCGCTACGAGTATCCCCTGGCCGTGCGCAATGCCCAGATAGCCATCGAGCGGGCTCGAGAATACGGCCTGCTCGGGAAGAATATCCTGGGCTCCGGGTTCGACTTCGATGTCAAGATAAACCGGGGCGGCGGCGCGTTCGTCTGCGGCGAGTCGACGGCGCTCATGGCCTCGCTCGAGGGCAAGGTCGGCGAGCCCCGGGCGAAATACGTCCACACCGCCGTCAGCGGCCTGTGGGACAGGCCCACCAACCTGAACAACGTCGAGACGTGGGCCAACATACCCGTTATCATCAACAAGGGCGCCGACTGGTTCGCCAGTATCGGCACCTCCCGCAGCAAGGGCACCAAGATTTTTTCCCTGGTCGGCAAGATTAACAACACCGGCCTGGTCGAGGTGCCGATGGGCATCACCCTCCGCGACATCATCTACAAGATAGGCGGCGGCATCCCCAAAGGCCGGAAGTTCAAGGCGGTGCAGACCGGCGGCCCCTCCGGCGGCTGCATCCCGGAAAGCCTGCTCGACCTGGAAGTCGACTTCGACGAGCTGACTAAGGCCGGCTCGATGATGGGCTCCGGCGGCATGATTGTCATGGACGATACCACCTGCATGGTCGATATCGCCAAGTATTTCATCAACTTCCTGCGCGAGGAATCGTGCGGCAAGTGCGTGCCCTGCCGGGAGGGCCTGCAGCGCATGTGGGAGGTCCTCAACGACATCACCGAGGGCCGGGGCAACGACGGCGACATCGAGCTCCTTGAGATCCTCTCCGAAGCCCTCAAGGAAGGCTCGCTCTGCGCCCTGGGCACCACCGCCCCGAACCCGGTAATGAGCACGCTGCGCTACTTCCGCGACGAGTATGAAGCCCACATCCGGGACAAGACCTGTCCCGCCGGCGTCTGCAAGGAGCTGATAACCTATAACGTTGATGACGTTAATTGCGTGGGCTGCAGCCTGTGCATCAAGGCCTGCCCCGTAAACGCCATCACCTTCAAGGGCAAGCGTCAGCCGGTAGAGCTCGACCAGGAAAAATGCATCAAGTGCGGGGCCTGCTTCGATGTCTGCAAGCTCAGCGGCATTAATATTGAATAAGGGTGAAACATGGTTAAACTGACGATTAACGGGAAGGCGGTCCAGGCCAGGGAAGGCAGCACCATTCTCGATACCGCCCGGGAAAACAATATTAACATCCCCACCCTTTGCTACAACGAGTCGCTACCCGCCTACGGCGCTTGCCGGCTCTGCCTGGTGGATATTACCCAGCACAGCGGCCGTCAGAAGATGGTGGCTTCCTGCCTGTACCCGGTTGAGCCAGGGCTCCAGGTCCAGACCAGCACGGAAAAGCTCGGCCGGATACGCAAGACCCTTATCCAGCTGCTGCTCGCCCGCTGCCCGGACTCGGAGGATATCCAGGAAATGGCGCGAGAGCTCGGCGCCGTGGACACGCCCTTCCCGCTATCCGAGGGCAAGAAGAAGTGCATCCTCTGCGGCATGTGCACCCGGGCCTGTGAAGACGTGGTCGGCGTATCCGCCATCAGCCTGGTCAACCGGGGCGTCAAGAGAGAGCTGGCAACGCCGTTTCACAAGGACTTTTCCCCGGCCTGCATCGGCTGCGGCTCCTGCGCCTATGTCTGCCCCACCAAGGCAATATCCGTCCAGGACATCGGCGGCAAGAGGCTGGTTAAGTGGCCGCATGACCAGATGGATTTCAAGATGAAGAGGTGCCGGTCCTGCGGCAGCTACTGGGCGCCGGAAAAGCAGATCGAGCACATCGCCAGGAAATCGGGCACATCCGTCAAGGAGTATGACCTCTGCCCGAGCTGCCGCGAGTAACGCTCCTTACGGGGTGTGGCGCAGCTGGTTAGCGCGCAGCGTTTGGGACGCTGAGGTCGGAGGTTCAAATCCTCTCACCCCGACTCTATCGCGGCTGGCCGACCTATTCCGGCGGGCCGGTAAAGCGTACCGGCGCCGGCGCCGGTTCCCTTTTACCGAGCACGTAAACAATTATGCCGGTGAAAATGCTGATTACGCCGGTTAACAGAAACAACGCCGCAAAGAGAGAGCTCATCACCGGCAGGTTGTAGCCCTCGTTGACTTTGCGCAGTGCCAGCGCGCCGATAGTTAGCCCGATAAGGGCGATTATCCCCCCGGCCGCCCCGAAAAAGAACAGGGGACGCTTCCTGGTTATCATGCTGATGACGGGCAGCAGCACCAGCAGGCCGTGCGCCAGCGGGTGCAAAGTCGAGCCGTCCTGACCGTACCTGACGGATATCGGCACCTGGGTCACCTTCAGTCCCTTCTGCGCGGCCTTGGCCACGGTCTCCGCGGATACCGCCATGCCGTCCTCTTCCAGGTCAAGCTCGTCCAGGGCCTTCTTTGAAAAAACCCTGAAGCCGGACTCCGAATCGGTCAGCTTCTCGCGGGAAAGCAGGTTGGTGGAAAAAAGGAGTACTTTCTGGCCAAACCGCCGGTAGGCCGGGATGTGGTTGTGCCCCAGCTCCCGGGAGCCGATGACCAGGTCATAGCCGTCCTCCAGGACCGGTTTGACGATGGCCGGTATCTCGGCCGGGTTGTGTTGAGCGTCGGCGTCAAGAAGTATCAGGGCGTCGGCCCGTCTCTCCCTGGCTTCGCGCAGGGCGGCGCGCACAGCTGCCCCGTAGCCCTGGTTCGTGTCGTGGCGTACCACCGTGGCGCCGGCCAACCGGGCGATCTCCGCCGTCTTGTCGCTGCTGCCGTCATCGATAATGATGACTTCGCTGACGTACTGTCTCGTCTCAAGCACCATCGTCCCCACATATTTTGCTTCGTTATACGCGGGCATGGCGGCTATGAGCAAGGGTGTGCCGTTTATTTGTTTATCCTCTTAAGGTATTAAACAAATATAAATCAAGACAGGAGCTAAGTCAAGGTTCCCGGCCGGGCGGTTCCACTTAGTCATGGCGGTGTTCCTTGTGCAGCCGCACCCCCTTGCATCCCCCGCTCCATGTTTGGAGGGTAGTTATTTCGTCCAATGCTTAGAAACATGGAGCGGGGGAGAGCTAGTGCGAGGGGGCGGAGCCCCCTCGCTTACATACTCCCATCTCTGTCCATATATAGCTATGTACGGCAACCATGTTTCAGGACAGAGAAGGGTTTGGGGGTGAAGTAAGCTGTCAGCAACCAAGATTGAGTAATAAGGGTCGGGCGGTCCTACAAATTGAAAAGGATGGTCATGACATCCCCATCCTGGACAACATAGTCCTTCCCTTCCAGCCGCAGGGTACCCTTCTTGCGCGCCTCGGCCAGGCTGCCCGCGGTCGCTAGCTGCTCGAAGCCGATAACCTCGGCCCGGATGAAGCCCCTCTCCATATCGGTATGTATCTTTCCTGCCGCCCGCACCGCCGGGGTGCCCGCCGGTATGGACCAGGCCCGCACTTCGCTGGCGCCGATGGTGAAGAACGAGATGAGGCCCAGCAACTGGTATGATTCCCTGATAGCCCGGTCCGCGCCGGACGCCGTCATGGCGTAGCTCTCGCGCAGCTCTCGTGCCTCACCTTCGTCGAGTTGGGCCAGCTCCATCTCCAGCCGGCCGCACAGCGCGATAACCCGACAGGCCTTTTTCCCGTAACGGCTATTCAATTCCCTTTCGAGGTCCCCCTGACCGGCCTGTCTCTCCTCGCCGATGTTGACTATTACCAGCAGGGGCTTGGCCGTCAGGAACTGGTAGTTGCCGGTGGTCTTCAGTTCCTCCGGAGTCAGTTCGAGCTCGCGCACGGGGATGTCTTTCTCCAACGCGGCTTTAAGCCTTTCCATGAAGTCGAGCTCTTTCATCATGGCCAGACGTTCCGGAGCTTTAGCCGATTTCAGGGAAACCTTGACCCTTTCCAGCCGCCGCTCGATAATCGCCAGGTCGGAGAAGGTCAGCTCCAGGTTCATCGTCTCGATATCCCGGCCGATGTCCAGGGAGCCCTGAGGGTACGGCACGGCATCGTTGTCGAAAGCCCGCACCACGTTTATCAGGCAGTCGGCGTTAGACAGCAGGTTAAGAAGCTCGCCGCCGATCCCCTTGTCCCGCACCAGGCTCTTGACGGAAGCGCCGATATCAGCGTACCGCACCTCGGCAGGGACCGCCGGCTTAGCGAACAGCGCCGCCAGCTTCTCCAGGCGGGCATCCGGCACCTTGGCCACCGCGATGTGCGGGGCAAGTCCCGGCGCGTGGCCCGCGGTACCGGCTTTACCCCGGGTCAGTGCGTTAAAAACGGTGGTCTTCCCGCTCAGCGGCAGCCCGATGATGCCGATACCGATGCTCATCACCCCGGATTATTTAGAAAAGCGCCGCATTTGTCAATTCCGCCTGAACCCCCTATGATATAATCTGAATAAGCTTATGCTTTACATCTTTTGGGGTCCGGACGACTTCTCACTCAGGCAATCCCTCGTCGAGCTTAAGAAAAACCTGGGCGATCCGGCCGCGCTCCTCATCAGCACCTCGGAGCTCGACGGCCGCCAGCTCGCGCCGAACGACTTAAGGACCTGCTGCGAGACCATGCCTTTCCTCTCGCCCTGCCGCCTGGTCGTTGTTGAGGGGCTGCTGGAGCGCTTCGAGCCGCCCGCCAACACCGGTAAAAAACCGCCGAAGAAGGCCTCGCTCCCGGACCACAAACCCTTTGCCGACTGTATCGCCGCCCTGCCGGCGTTCACCGCGCTCGTACTGACCGATAGCAGCGTGAGCAACAGCAATCCCCTGTTCCGGGAGCTGGCGGTCAAGGCTGATGTCCGCGCCTTCCCCCGGCCCCGCGGCGCGCGGCTGGCGCAGTGGATCGCCAGCCGGGTAAAAGAAAGGGGCGGCCGGATAGCGCCGGGCGCCGTCGAGCTTCTGGCCGGTTTCGCCGGCGACAGTCTCTGGGTGCTCGCCGGCGAGATCGACAAGCTGGCGGTCTACGCCGGCAGCCGGACAATCGATGAGAACGATGTGCGCAACCTGGTCAGCGCCACCGTCGAAGCCAACATCTTCGCCCTCGTGGACGCCGCCCTGGAGAACAGGGTAAGCCAGGCGGAGAATATGCTGGAGGACCTTGCCATGCGGGGCGTCGCCGCGCCCCGGGTCCTGGCGATGCTCGGGCGGCAGCTCGGGCTGATGGTCAGGGCGCGAGACCTGCTCGGTCAGCGCACGCCCCCGCGTGAAATCCAGTCCAGGCTGGGATTGAGCGCCGACTTCGTCTTTAACAAGACCGTGGAGCAAGCCCAGCGATATACCTGGACCGGTCTCAAGAGAGCCTACCGCAAGCTGCTGGAGACCGATATTATAATCAAGACCGGCGCCATGGACAGCCAGACGGCCCTGAACCTTTTGGTGGTTGAGATTGCCCGGAGTCCAGCGCCGCTAAGCTGAGGTCTCTCATGCCCGAAACCCGGACCGGACGGCCGGTACTGTCAATTGATCTGGGCGGCACCAAGATAATCGGCGCGCTGATTACGCCGGACTACCGGGTCCTGGCCAAAGAGCGTCACCCGACCCTGGCCGGCGGCGGGCCGGACGCCGTTATCGGGCGCGTGATATCCCTGGTGGATGAGCTCCTCGAGCGGGCCGGCCTGGTAAAATCCGGGGTCGTGGGACTGAGCATCGCCGTAGCCGGCGCCATCGAGGCCGCCCGGGGCGTGATCACCGTCTCGCCGAACCTGCCGGGCTGGTGCGATATACCGCTCCTGGACATCGTCCGTGAGAAGGCCGGCCTCAGGACCTGGGTGCTCAATGACGCCAAGGCCGCCGCCCTCGGCGAGTACGAGCTTGGCGCCGGCAAGGATACGAAACACCTGGTGCTGCTCACTATCGGCACCGGCATCGGCGGCGGGCTCATCCTCAACGGCGAGCTTTACACCGGCACCACCGGCAGCGCCGGCGAGCTGGGCCACATGACCATCGACATCCACGGGCCAAAATGCCCCTGCGGCAACACCGGCTGCCTGGAAGTCCTCGCTTCCGGAACGGCCATCGCCCGCGAGGCCCGCCGGCGGGTGCTCAAGGAGAAATCGTCCCTGCTGGACACGGTCGAGGGCAGGGTCGAGGAGATCACCGCCAAGAAGGTGGGCGCGGCCGCCCGCGATGGCGACGCCCTGAGCCTGGACGTGGTCCGCCACGCCGGCAGGTACCTCGGGGTGGGCCTGGTAAACCTGGTGAACATCTTCAACCCGGAAGTCATCATTATCGGCGGCGGGGTCTCGGAGATGGGTGAGATGCTGCTGGCCCCGGCCCGGGAGCTGGTCGATGAAAGGGCCATCCCCATATCCGCCCGCACCGCCCGCATCATCACGGCCGAGCTGGGCAATGACGCCGGCATCTTCGGCGCGGCGGCGTTCGCGTTCAAAGGAAGGACTGCGCATGAAAGTTCGTAAAGCCGTCATCGTGGCCGCCGGGTGGGGTACCCGGTTCCTGCCCCTCACCCGCTCCCAGCCCAAGGAGATGCTGCCGCTGGTCGACAAGCCGCTGATACACTATGCCGTCGAGGAAGCCATCGACGCAGGCATCGATGACATTATCCTGATAACCGCGCTGGGCAAATACGCCATCGAGAACTATTTCGACCGCTCTCCGGAGCTGGAGTGCTTCCTGGAAAAGAAAGGCCAGACCAAATTGCTGGAGCAGACGCGCGCGCTGTCCGGTATGGTCGACATCTGCTACGTCCGCCAGAAAGAGCAGCTCGGTCTCGGGCATGCCGTGCTGGCCGCCAGAAAGGTTGTCGGCGACCAGGCCTTTGCCGTCATCCTGCCGGACGATATCATCGAGTTCCCGGAGACGGCGCTCAAGCAGATGGTGAGGGTCTTTGACCGGTACCAGGCGAGCGTGGTGGCCGTCGAGCGCGTGACCCCGGAAAAAGTGAACAAGTACGGCATCATCGCGCCCGGCGCGCCGTCGGGCCGGGTCTTCCCGGTCAGGGGCCTGGTGGAGAAACCGGAACCCGCCGAAGCCCCCTCCGACCTCGGCATCGTGGGGCGCTACATCCTGACCCCCGCCATCTTTGACGCCATCGCCGCCACCCCGCCGGGCCGTAACGGGGAGATTCAGCTCACCGACGCCATGCAGCTATTGACCCGCGCGCAGCCGGTCTACGCTTACGAGTTCGAGGGCGTGCGCTATGACGTCGGCAACCCGCTCGGCCTGCTGAAGGCCACCATCGCCCTGGCCCTGAAAAGGCCGGACATGGGGCCGGAGCTCAGGAGCTACCTCAGGGGGATGCTGGACGGAGCGGGGTAATTTAAGTTTAAGATTCTTGCCTGTTCACTCGTTCGGGTACTGCCATACCCCTTTATGCCCTCGCCATCCTGGTTCATATCTCTCCCTTTCGTAAAGGGAGACTAAGAGGGATTTCCGCTCCCGAATCCCCCTGAATCCCCCTTTTTCAAAGGGGGACGAGCTTCGATTGGTTTTCAGCATCCTAAAATCTTATGGGAATCCAGTCTTTTATTAGTTCCCAAGTTAATGTATAATCCGCGTAAAAGTTGATTATATATGTTTATTCAAACTTGAAGCCATGTCAGTTATAGCAC
>JACPQH010000103.1 GCA_016190585.1 Chloroflexota bacterium
ACACTTCCGCCACGAAGGAGCTTCGCGCCAGGGCGCAGGCCGCCCAGGACGCCGCCCGCCCCCTGGCCAACCTTCCCCCCGAGATAAAAAACCGGGCCCTGGCGAAGGTGGCGGAGTTCCTGCACACCCGGCAGGCCGAGATTATCGCCGCCAACCGGCTTGATTACCAGGCGGCCGAGGCCGCCGGCATGGGCGCGGCCATGCTCGACCGCCTGATGCTGGACGCCGCCCGCCTCGAGGGCATGGCGAAGGACGTGATGACGGTGGCCGCGCTCCCCGACCCCGTCGGCGAGGTCTTCGACATGCGCACCCTGCCCAACGGGCTGCTGGTGGGACGGAAGCGCGTGCCCCTGGGGGTCGTCGCCGCCATCTACGAGAGCCGGCCCAATGTGACCGTCGACATCTTCTCGCTCTGCCTGAAATCCGGCAACGCCGTCATCCTGCGCGGCGGCAAGGAGGCCTTGAACTCGAACAGCGCCCTGGTCCGGCTGGTGCGGGCGGCCTGCGAGAGCGCCGGCGTGCCGCGCGACGCGGTACAGTTCGTGGAAAATACCGACCACGCCCTGGTGAGCGAGATGGTCCACCTGAACGGCCTTATCGACCTGGTCATCCCCCGCGGCGGCGCCGGGCTTATCAGGTTCGTCAGCGAGAACGCCACCGTGCCGGTCGTCACCGGCGGCATCGGTGTCTGCCACCTGTATGTCGACCGCGCCGCCGATACAGAAAAGGCAACCGCCATCGCCTACAACGCCAAGGTACAGCGCCCCACCGTGTGCAACGCCCTGGACTGCGTGCTGGCGCACAAGGATAGCGCGCCCCGCTGTCTCCCCGAGATAGCCGCCGCCTGGGCCAGGGCCGGGGTCGAGATACACGCCGACGAGCGCGCGCTGGCTATCCTCGAAGGCAATCCGGCCCTCAAGCTCGTCCCGGCGGCGCCTGAAGACTGGGGCAAGGAGTTCCTGGCCCTGGTCGCCTCGGTCAAGGTAGTGGACTCCCTGGACGAGGCCCTGGGGCACATCGCGCGCTACGGTTCCGGGCACTCTGAGGCCATCGTTACCGAGGAGTACGGCTCGGCGATGCGCTTCCTCAACGAGGTGGACGCCGCCTGTGTTTATGTCAACGCCAGCACCCGCTTCACCGACGGCTCGCAGCTCGGGCTGGGGGCAGAGGTGGGCATCAGCACGCAGAAGATGCACGCTCGCGGCCCGATGGGGCTGAAAGAGCTGACCGCCTACAAGTGGATCATCTTCGGCAACGGGCAGGTCAGGGCGTAGACGTTAATACCCATTCCGTCGAAAGACGGAATCCAGGCATACTTGGCTACCCCATTTGGTCTCCTGGATGCCGGTTGCCACCGGCATGGATGGATATTTACTGTCCATTCCGTCGAAACACGGAATCCAGGAGGCCTTACTGTCCGCTTGATTCTTAGATGCCCTTTTTCTGGGCCTGGAACATAGTGTGATAGGAATTAGAAATGTTTGTTTACATTTTAGCCAGTAAAAGAAATGGGACGCTTTATGTTGGTGTCACCAATGACCTGCTACGAAGGGTATTTGAGCATAAAAACGACTTCGTCAGAGGTTTCACCGGTAAATACAGGGTTCATGATCTGGTATACTTCGAGCTGCACGAAAGCCTCGAATCAGCAATCACCAGGGAGAAACAGATCAAGAAGTGGAGAAGGGAGTGGAAGGTCGAGCTAATTGAAAAACAGAATCCTTCTTGGAACGACCTCTATAACGGACTTATCAATTCGGGTTGATTCCTGTCCGGTATGCCGGATTCCCCCAGCATCAGGACAATGTATTTTGCCGAAGGCGGAATACATGACTTAACGATCGGCATCCTGGATGCCGGTTGCCACCGGCATGAGATGGATATTTATTGTCCATTCCGTCGAAAGACGGAATCCAGGCACACTTGGCTACCCCATTTGGTATCCTGGATGCCGGTTGCCACCGGCATGGATGGATATTTACTGTCCATTCCGTCGAAAGACGGAATCCAGGTAGTACCCCCGGCGGCTAAATCCCCTTCAGGGCCTCTTCCTGGACCAGGAAAAGCTTCCTGATGCCCTTTTCGCCGAGCGCCAGCAGGGCGTCGACGCTCTCCTTGGAGAAGGGCTTGCCCTCGGCCGTACCCTGTATCTCGACGAACTCACCACGGCTCGTCATGACGACGTTGAAATCGACCGCAGCGTTGACGTCCTCGTCATAGCACAGGTCAAGCAGCAAGGTGTTGTTCACGATGCCCAGGCTGGTCGCCGCCACGGCGCTCTTCATGGGATTGGTGGATATTATCCCCATGTTCACCATCGTTTTAAAGGCCTGGCGCAGCGCCACGTAAGCGCCGGTGACCGCCGCCGTCCGTGTCCCGCCGTCGGCCTGGAGCACGTCGCAGTCGACCATAAGCGTCCGCTCGCCCAGCGAGGGCAGGTCGATAACGGCGCGTAACGAACGCCCGATGAAGCGCTGGATTTCCTGGTTGCGGCCGCCTACCCGCCCCAGCGTGGCATCGCGGGGACTCCGGGTAACGGTGGCGCGCGGCAGCATGGCGTACTCGGCGGTGACCCAGCCGGTGCCGGTGCCCTTAAGAAAGTTGGCTACCCTGCCCTCGACACTGACGGAGCACAGCACCCTGGTCCGGCCCACTTCCACCAGGGCCGAGCCCTCCGCAAACTTCTGTACGCCGGGCGTTATCTTTACCGGGCGCATATCTTCCGGCACGCGGCCGTCAATTCTTTTCAAACTATTACCTTCCTTTTCTCACCTGAGTATATCACAAAAGATATTAACAAAGTATAAAAAGAAGAGGCGCGGCGACAGCCCGCGCCGCCGTCACGTAGTCATGAACCGGACCCGGGTGGTGGGCCCATAGAAATCTTTATCATCTTTTATAGCGTCATGCTAGAATGTGGGTACAGGACAAAAGGGCGGGGTCTGATTTTTTGAACTCCCAATCAGCCGGGTACACGGTTCACGTAATATCGCACACGCACTGGGACCGGGAGTGGTACCTGCCATTCCCCGGCTTCCAGGACAAGCTCGTCGAGGCGGTTGACCGGCTCCTGGCAATACTGGCCCGGAACCCATCCTATATCTTTCACCTGGACGGCCAGGTGGTGCTTCTGGAAGACTACCTGGCCAGGAAACCCGGCAACCGCGGCCTCCTGACCCGGTATATCGAGCAGGGCAACATCGTCATCGGCCCGTGGTACGTCATGCCGGACGAGTTCCTGGTCAGCCCCGAGTCTCTCTACCGTAATCTCAGGCTGGGTATAAGCCTCGGCTCCCGTTTCGGGCCGGTGATGAAGATCGGCTACCTTCCGGACACCTTCGGCCATATCAGCCAGCTGGCCCAGCTACTGCGCCGGTACGGCATCAGCCGGGCGGTGGTCCGGCGCGGCATGACCGGCGCGCCGGAGAAGATCCGCAGCGAGTTCATCCTCGAAGCCCCGGACGGCTCCCGGGTGCTCTCATATTTCCTCGTCCACGGCTATACCAACGCCAGGGCGCTCGGGATACCCAACAGGGCGCTGTCCTGGCTGTGCCGCCGGCTGCTATCGCTGCTGACCGGGCCGGCGTTTTCCGGGGACCGGACGAACGGCCTGAGGGACCACGTTTACCATTACCTCTCGTATCCGGCGACCTACTGGATTCTCCATTCCTTGGCGGCCCTGGAGGACTGCGCCAACCGGGAGGGGCTTGCCAGGAGGGAAACCGCCTCGCTGGCGCATTTCACGGCCGGCCGCGACCTGCTTTTTTTCAACGGGGGCGATCACCAGCCGCCGCGGGATATCGCCGGAGACATCGAGGAGATAAACAGGCGCGGGGGAGACCGGTTACTCAAGCAGGACACCCTCGAAGGCTATTTCCGGTCGGTCGCGACAGACGATGCCGACCTGCCGGTCGTCCGCGGCGAGCTGAGGAGCAGTCACTATTCGCCCCTGTTATCGGGCACGCTATCGGCGAGGGTCTTCCTCAAGCAGACCAACCACCGCATCGAGACGCTGGCGGAAAAATGGAGCTACCCCTGGGCCGCCATCGCGAGCCTGGTAACCGGGAAAAGCTACCCGCGCGAGAAACTTGAGGCTGCCAGCCGCCTTTATATCCAGAACCACGCCCACGATTCCATCTGCGGGTCAAGTATCAGCCAGGTGACGCGGGACATGACGCGCCGGTTTGACCGGGCGGAAGGCATGCTGCTGGAGGTGATGGAAGACAGCCTTAACACACTGACGGGCGGCCGGGCCGACGCGGCGCGCGTCCTGGACAAGGAACCCGCCCTGGCCGTCTTCAATCCAAGCCCGCACCCGCGCAGCGAGGTGGTGACCTTCCGCGCCGAGAACGCCGCCGGGCTGGTGGTGTGCGACGACCGGGGCGAACCGGCCCAATGCCAGACCGCCGGCCCCCAGGTGGAGTTCCTGGCGGAGTCCGTGCCGGCCCTAGGCTATAAGCTCTTTTATCCCCTCCCCAACGCGGGACCCGCGCTTCAGACCCGGCAAGCCGCCTACCGCGGCGACGCCCTCGAGAACGAGCACCTTGTTCTCCGGGTGTTGGAGAACGGGACTTTCATGGTTACGCACAAAGCCAGCGGGCGCACCTATGGACCCCTGGGCTATTTCGAGGACGGGGGCGATGCCGGCGATACCTACAATTACGCCCCGCCGCGGGAGGACAGCGTCATTACCACCCTTGAGTCGAGGCCGCGTATCTCGCTGACCGGCACCGGCGCGCTGACGGCCGGCCTGAGAATCGAATACCGGCTGGACCTGCCAGAATCCCTCGGCATACGGGCCCGCTCAAGGCGCCGGAAGACGGCGCCAAACAGCATTGTCACGACGCTGACTCTGAAAAAGGCCTCCCCCCTGGTGCACATCCATACCGAGGTCAACAACCGCTCCCGGGACCACCGACTGCGGGTCATATTCCCTACCGGTCTCAAGGCGGACAGGTGCTGCGCCGACGGACACTGGGATGTAATCACGCGGAGCGTTTGGCCCGAGCCTGAACTAGACAGGCAAGCTATCAAATCGGGCTGGTTCGACCCGGCGGCGGGCCAGGAAAGTGCGAGCCTGACACAGCCGCAGCGGCGGTTCGTGGACGTTAGCGACGGTTCCGGCGGGCTCGCGGTGATCAACCGCGGTCTCCCCGAATACGAGGTGAGACAGGACGGGGGCGCTACCATCGCGCTTACCCTGCTGCGCGGCGTCGGCTGGCTCTCACGGAGCGCCGTCGGCACGCGCCGGGGCTTCGCCGGCCCCGTGCGCAAGGCCGAGGACGCCCAGTGCCCGGGCAAATACAGCTTCGACTACGCCCTGATGCCCCATACCGGGGACTGGGAGCAGTCGGGAGCTTATATCGAGGCCGAGAATTTCAACGCGCCGTGCCGGGTGAGGTCCGTTCCCGCACCCGCTAGCCCGGCGCCGCCCGAGCGCGGCTTCCTCGAAGTAGCGCCGCGCTGCCTGATGCTGTCGGGCATGGAGCTTTCCGAGGCCGGCGAGCTTCTCGTAAGGGTCTACAACATCGGCGGGCGAGCGGTGCGAGGCAGTATCACGCCGAGTTTCACTCTTGAGAAAGCGGATATGGTGGATTTCAACGAGAACCCGGTTAAAGAGGCTGCCGTGAAAGCCGGCAGCCTGGCTGTTGAGGCGCGAAGCCGGGAAGTAGTCATGCTCCGCCTGAAGCCGGGCTAGGATTCCTCGGTCTTTTCGACCTCGACGGTGCACTCGGAGATCATGGTGGCGAAGGCGTTTATCGCTGCCATGACGGGGGCTTCCAGGGCGGTCGCCGGGGCGGCGGGGTCACCCACCGCGACCGGTATATCGAGCAGGTGCTTTTCCTCGCTGAGGAGGCAGATTCTCCTGGCATCCCCGCGGCTGGCAAGCTGTTTGACCGTTTCCACCAGACGTTTCCCGGGCACCTTTAGACGCTCTATAGCCATGTCTCAGATTAACACAGCCGCCATTCAAAGACAATAAGCGGCGTAAAGAAGGCGGGTTCAGCCGGCAACCTGGACCGGGGCGGTAAGATACTCCGCAAGCTCCCGGAAAAGCCCCGGCTGCCGGCCGGGCTGCACCAGGAGATTGAGATAGCCTCTGACCATAGCAAGCTTTTTGACCTCTCTGACCGAAATCCCCGGCGGCAAACGGGATATAACGTCATGGTACGCCCCGATAAAAAGAACGCCGCGTCCACCATGGCTTAGCTCGCCGGCGACTCTTCCGGCAATATAGGCGTCCCTTTCCCGTGTCAGCCGGACGAGGGCCCGCCGGTACCTGAGGGCGGCGGCCTCTCTCTCGCCGGGGGTCCGGGAATCACTAATATTGCGGAGGTAGTCCATTTCCTGCCTGACCGGCGCCGCCGCTTCGGTCGCCGCGATGACCGCGCCCCGCGCGACGAGACCCTGGATTACGAGGAAGTTCGGGCTGCCCGCCGCGGCGCCTTCCCTGACAACGCGCTGGCCGGCATCGCCGCCGGCCACCAGACCGTCCTGGAAAACCACTAGCCCGGAGGCGTTTACCGAATCAAAGAACCGGGCGATTGATTGCCACAACCCGGCCACGGTCGCCCGGTGCCGCGCCCAGGTCTCCCCTCCGAGCAGCGTGACCGCCTTCCCCTCAAGACCCCGGGCCAGGGACCCCATATCCGGAGCGGCGTGAATTACCGGGACATACAGCAGGTCGCCCACTAGGCGCTTTCCCCGGTGTCCCCCCGCTTGCGCAGCTTTTTACGCGCGAAATTGGTGATGTTACCCTCGCTGTCCAGGCGCACTTCGTACACGCCGAGGACGTCCATGCAGTCCGGGATCGCCCGGCGCTCGAGCACCTCGAGACAGAGTATCCATTCGCCGTCCGACCGGCCGAAGCTGGTGATACCGTCAACCGGCGAGTTTGACAGCAGGGTGAAATCGGCTTTGGCCCTCTCTATGATATCGTTCAGGTGCATACCGCGTTCTCCTTCCTGGCCTCGGACCCGGTGTCAGCGCGCTGGGCCTCGGCCCAGTCGCTCCAGAGCCCGTACCTCAGCATCGTCTCAACGCCGGCCAGGGCGGCCCTGAGCTTGATGCCGAGCAACGGCACGCCGGATAAACCGATGATGATATCGGCGTCCAGCACCAGCCCCTTGTCCAGCACGCGGTCCAGCAGGTCCACCAGCGTCGCCTGGGTATCACGCGACGGGATCATGCCTGACTCCGTTCCAGCGCCGGCGAGGTCCGGCCGACGAAGGTATAAGGCGGCCACGGCCCGGAAAAATGCACGGAGAAGCCCTCCAGCCGGTTTATCATGTCCAGCTCCTCGCCCAGCTCGTTGACTGATTCGCGCGCCACGAGACAGGAAAGGTTCAGCAGCATCACTTTATCCTTGCCCATCTTCTTTATCTTGTCGAAAACGACCTCAACACAGAGCGGCCGTACCCTCCGGTACATATCCTGGAACCAACCGTCGGCCAGGCACCCCATCTCGGCGCGGAGCATCGTCTCCAGCCGCCGCCGGTAAAGGTAAGCCAGTCCGGGCGACATCACCTCTATCTGCGAGCGCACCGATTTAAGGTCTTCCTGCGCCATAAGCCTGACCCCGATGACGGCGGGGTCGTAAAATATCTGGAGGCCGTATTCGTCTTTGCCCCTCATGCGCTCCAGAAGGGCTTTAAGACGCGGGTAGTCTGCGCTCAGCCAGTCCGCCACGGCCGCGCCGGCCGGACCGCCGTCAGCGCCCCGGATGATGGTGTCAAAACCGAACGGTATCACCGTGTCGAACAGGGCACGCGCCTCGTCAAGGACTCCCTGGTGACTTTTCACCCACTCCCTCACGAGCTTCATATCCCAGGCGCTGTAGGGCTCCGCCGGGCAGTCGTGCACGACGGCCCCGATATCGGTGAAGGGGATGGTATAAACACGGGTGTTGTTTATCCCCGGACCGGGCAGCGCTATCGGGCGGTCCATCGGGACCACGCCGTAGACGTAGCACCCGGCCAGGCCCGCCGTCGCCCTAGGAATTCGCCGGTCCGGCGAGTCTATCTCTCTCATTTTCACCGCGGTCTCCTTCCGGGCTCAGCAGTTTGTTGATGACGTCGTCGACCAGGCCGTCCAGCCCCTCGCGGAAGCTCTCGACGGACTCGCTCAGCCCCTGCTCTGCCTTGACCTGCTCGATGGCGCGGTCCAGTTCCATCAGGGCTCGACCCAGCCTCTCGCTCTCCTCCGGGCCCAGCCCGCCTTCCATCCTCTTTAGCGCCTGGATGCGCAGCGCATCCCGGATAATTTCCACCAGCGCCAGGACGAGGGTAAGGACGCCTGATTTTAGATTATTTTCCTGGATATCAATGAGCACCTTTAGCCTCACCGAGCGGCAGGTCCCATTCCAGGCGGGCTTTCCGGGCCCGGGCGCTTGCCCAGCCGCACCACGGGCAGGCTTCTTCCAGAAGCTCGGTAACGGGGACCCGCTTGCCGCACTGGGGACAGTCCTCGCGGCCTCCCGCCGCCTCTTTCCAGGCGGCCGTTTGCAGGTTAGTACCCCCGGGGAACTCCAACCCGTACCGGGCCGCCGTCTCGAAGGAGGCCAGCGCCGCCCGGACCTTCAACCCCAGAAGCTCCACCCCGGCCAGCGAAACCAGGATATCCGCGTTGATAACCAGCCCCTTGTCCAGTACCCGGTCAATCATGTCCGCCAGGGTTGCTTTCTCTTCCCTTGTCGCCGGTAAAGCCATCAGGCTTCCTCCTTTTCCGGTCGGTTGACCAGCCTCAGCCTCGCTATCAGGTAGGTTTCCAGCTCTTCGTAACGCTCCAGCGAGAGCTCGCCGTCCTGGAGCTCGATTTGAAGCTCCTGGAGCTTGAGTTTGATGGCATCCGGGGTTATCAACCGCTCGCGGTCTATCTCGTCCCGGAGACCAGCCATCACCTGTTTCCCGATGGCGGCGGGCATGCCGAACAAGAGCTGGTATACCAGGCTAAGCAGCACGCCGCCCTGCCAGTCCCAGCTTCACGTTAACGAAGTTATACGGCGGCAACGGCCCGATGTACTTGAAGCTGAGCTTGTCGCCGAACTTACCGTCCAGCCGGCGGACCTCCTCCTGAAAGCGCCCTTCTTCCGCGCCTTTTATCAGGAACGAGGCGTTGAGCAGGCCTCTGACGCCGCCGTTTTCGCTCCTGACAGCGTCGATAGCGCCGGGCCTAAGGTGCTGGTAAACCTCGTCCGCCAGGAATATTTTCCACTCCCGCGCCACCTGCTCGACCTTATAGCCTATCCGCATGAGCAGTCCCTGGGCTTCCAGCGGCGAGCGGGTCGTCCTCAGCCTCTCCTTAAGCTGCACGAACTCGGGGTCTTCTTTTTCCAGGCAGGCGCTGACCGCCTCCTGGTTCCAGGAGACCTTGAGGGCGATCTCGACGCAGTCATGCAGCTTGTCCAACTGGCCGGCCAGCTCGGTGTAGTGCTCCCTCACCATGCCGAGCACTTCTTCACCGCTTCCGGCGATAAGCCCGAAGCTCGCCGGCAGTACCGCCGGGTACATCCTGAGGAGCCGGTCCTGGACCAGGGTGTGCGCCAGGACATTGCGGCGGGTAGGATCGATGTCGGCCAGCCCGGTATCGGTAACGGTGGCGGCCAGCTCGCGATAGCTCACGGTGTAGACCTCGGCGTCCTCGATGCCCGTAAACTCGAATTTTCGGGGCTGCGGCTCCCGGACAAACCCGTAAATGTATTTACCCATCTATCGCCTCTTAAACCATTGTATTGAACTGGTGAAATGCTCCCCGGAAATCTGAAGCTGGTCCGTTCCGGAGGCGACGCACTCCCGGATAGCCGTGCGGCCGGCTTCCTGGCAGATGGTGGCGATATCCGAGCCGGCCAGGCCTTCGGTGTCACGCGACAGGGCGGCCAGGTCTACGTCAACGAGGGGCCGGTTCCGGGTATGGACGGTAAATATTTCCCGGCGGGCCGCTTCGTCCGGCAGGGGGAACACGAGGATAAAATCGAACCGGCCCGGTCTCAGGACGGCGCTGTCGATCAGGTCCTTGCGGTTGGTCGCCGCCAGCACCAGCACGCCTTTGAGCTCCTCGAGGCCGTCAAGCTCGGTCAGGAACTGGCTGATGACCCGCTCCGCGGACTGCGAGTTATCGCTTAGACCGCGCTCCGGCACCAGGGAATCGAACTCGTCAAAGAAGAGGATGCAGGGGCTGGCGGCGCGCGCCTTGCGGAAGACCTCCCGGACGCCCCGCTCCGATTCCCCCAGGTACTTCGAGATGATTTCCGGCCCCTTCACCGAGATGAAGTTGACGCCGCTCTCGTTAGCCAGCGCCTTGGCTACCAGGGTCTTGCCCGTGCCGGGCGGCCCATCCAGCAGGATGCCTTTCGGCGGCCTTACCCCGGACTGCCGGAAGAGGTCCGGGTACATTATCGGCCAGGCGACGGATTCCTCGAGACGCTGCCGGATATCGCCCAGACCCCCGATGTCCGCCCACCGGACATCGGGTATCTCGACAAAGACCTCGCGAATGGCCGACGGCTCGACCTCCTTGAGGGCCTCAGCGAAGTCGTCGCTGCCTACCTCGAGGCCGCGCAGGGTATCGTAAGGGACCTCATCCCGGCGGAAATCGAGGCGCGGCATCAACCGTCTCAGGGCGTTCATGGCCGCCTCGCGGCACAGCGCTTCCAGGTCGGCGCCGACGAAACCGTGGGTGATGCGGGACACTTTCTCCAGGTCAACCTCGCCGGCCAGCGGCATTCCCCTGGTATGAATCTGGAGGATGTGCAGCCGCCCCCGCTGGTCCGGGATGCTTATCGCGATCTCGCGGTCGAAGCGGCCGGGACGGCGCAGCGCCGGGTCAAGGGAGTTAGGGATATTGGTCGCGCCGATGACAATGACCTCGCCCCGCGACTCCAGCCCATCCATCAAGGCGAGCAGCTGGGCGACGACCCGCCGCTCTACCTGTTTTTCCCCGCCCATCTCTTCCCGCTTGGGGGCGATAGCGTCGATTTCGTCGATAAAGAGGATTGCAGGGGCTTTTGCCCTGGCGTCCTCGAAGACGCCGCGCAGCCGCCCCTCGCTTTCCCCGTAGAACTTGCCCATTATCTCGGGGCCGGTGATGTGCGTGAAGTAGGCGGCTGTCTCATGGGCGACCGCCCGGGCAATCAAGGTCTTGCCGCAGCCCGGCGGGCCGTGCAAGAGCACGCCCTTGGGCGGATCGATGCCCAGCCTCTCGAAGAGCTGCGGGTATTTCAGGGGAAGCTCGATCATCTCCCTGACCTTCTGGAGCTCCCGCGACAGGCCGCCGATATCCTCGTAGGCTATCTTCATGGCGCGGGGCGGGGCGCCGCCCTCTTTGAGCTCGACGCGCGTGCCGGGCCTGACGGTAACCGGGCCGCGGGGTGACGTGCCCAGGACGGTGAAGTCCTGGCTCCGCGTGCCGAAGAGGTTGGCGCGGACCCGGTCGCCTTCGACCAGCGGCAGGCCATCAAGCAGCGCGCTGATGTAGCCGGCGTCGTTGCGGCGGCCGGGCGCCCGGTTGGGCGAGACCGGGGCCAGCACGATCTTGTCGGCCGGCGACGATTCGATGCGGCGCAGCGTCACCCGCTCGTCCAGGGAGACCTGGGCATTCTCCCGGAGCAGCCCGTCAATCTGGACGAGGCCCCGGCCCCGGTCCTCAGGATAAGCCGGCATCACGCGGGCCGCGGTCTGGCGCTTCCCCGCTATCTGGACGATGTCGCCTACGGCCGCCCCGAGGGACGCCAATTCGGCCGGGTCGATCCGGGCCAGGCCGCGCCCGACGTCCTTCGGGCGGGACTCGGCGACTTTCAGATTGACCGTGCCGGCCTCGGGACTAGCCACCGTTCCCCCGCTCTTTTTCCAGGGTAATCTCCAAAATCCCGTTCCGGTATACTTTCTGCATTACGCCGGGTTTTACCCGGGCGGGCAGCAGTATCTCGCGAGCGTACTGCCGGTTCTTGCTGCTGGCCGTGAGGTTCATAATATCGCCCGATACCTCGACCTGGATATCGTCCTCGGCGGCGCCCGGCAGCTCGGCGATGACCAGCACCCTTTCACCTTCATCGAAGACATCGACCATCGGCTCCCAAACCGTCCTCACCTCGGGCCCCCGCGCGCCCTCGCTGACATTGCCGAAGGTCTCGATAACGGGCTTGCCGGACAGCGTCCGGATACTGAACCCGTAAACCCCCCGGGCGTCTTTCGGCAGGCCTTTTATCGCCCCGCTTTTCTTGATGCCCTCCTGGTCCAGTTTCGATACCAGGTCGATCAGGCTGCCTATCCCCTTGAACATGCCGGAGAAGCTCACCTTGCCGACGCCGAAATCAACCTCGATATGCTCTTTGTCTTCCCTGTCAGTCATAAAGCCACTTCCTCAGTCATTTCCTGAATCACCCGGAGCGCCCGCTTTTTCTCACGGGGTGGTATCTCCGGCATCAGGATGTCAAGGCAAATCTCCCGGTAGCTGCCGGTCAGCCCGTCGCCGGCTTCCCGGGCGAGCCGGAGCAGCTTGCCTATCATGATGCATGCCCGGACGGTGGGGACCAGCTTGTTCGCCTTGACCGCCCTTACTTTTCTCACGAGGCCCGTGATGCGCTCGGCGTCTCCCGGGCCAAGCCGGCACTTCCGGCGCACGATAGCGGTCTCGGTCGCCTCGTCGAAGTTGCCCAGCTCCATGGTTATCATGCGGTCGCGCAGGGCGTCCTGGCTCTTCTGCACGCCGGCGTACTCCTCCGGGTTCGAGGTGAAGATGATGGAGAAATCCGGGTGTACCCGGAGGTAATCGCGCCCGCCCCTCGCCGCGGGCAAGGGCAGTATCCTCTCTTCCAGGACGGACAGCAAAATGTTGTTGGCCTCGGCCCGGGAGCGGGTGAATTCGTCATAGATGAGGGTCAATCCGTGCTCGCAGGCGGTCGTCAGGCGGTTGTCGATCCAGCGCTCGGTCATGCTCTCATCGGTCTTTACCACGGAGCGGATAAAGTTATCCGCGATGTGCTGCTTGCGGTAGCCGCAGACGCCGCCGACCAGGTCCGAGGTGCCGAACTCGAAGTCGCCGCACAGCAGCACCGCCGGCCTGTCCAGCCGTGAAGCGATATGGAAGGCCAGGGTGGTCTTGCCGACACCGGTGGGGCCGCTGAGATGCAGAGGGAACCCGGCCCGTAAATAACCCAGGGCCCGGCCGGTCAGGAAGCGGACATAGTCTGTCTCCACGAAGGTCTCACCCTCACGGGGCAGGAGGACGCCCGCTTCCTTCAGCCTCGCCATCAGTACCTCAGCTCCGTTGCCCCGAGCCGGTCAAGGCATTCCGGCTGCGGCGCGGGCTTCCCCGCAGGGGTCCAGTAGGACGCCTGTATCTGTTGTCGCAGCGCGCCCAGCGACCGGTTTCGGTCGATAATCGCCGCCAGCTTAGCCCGCATCTTGAGCAGCCGGCCGCGGGACTTCATAATGGAAGCTTCATAGTTCCGCATGCGGCGGCTCTCGCGGGCCAGCAAGATACTCAGCCGCGCATCAGGCGGCGCGACGGTATCGCCCTTTTTTACCGAGAGGGAGTTGGCGGCGGCCGGGCGCCGCCTTTTGGCGATATCCAGGCTGGTCGTCACCTGGCGCATGGTCCGGATATTTCTGAGGGCTTCGCTTTCCATACCGTTGCCTTTAAGACGGAAAGTAGAGCTTGTCTTCTTTACGGATCCGCCCGTTCTCCAGGAGGTTCTTTACGGCGCGGCCGAGCACGACGGGCGCGGTGCCCAGACCCTCGGCGACCGCCGCCAGGCTCACCCCTTCGGGATGGCCGCCGATGGCATCGAGGAGCTGCGACTCGAAATCCGAGACCTTCGGGGGGCGGGGGCAGGTCTCGCTTTCCTTTTCCCTAAACTCGACCGGCTCCCGGGCGCCGCTTGTCTCCGCCGGGTCCTGCCTGGCCGCATCAGGGCGGGCTTTCGCCGCAGCGCCCGTTTCGGACGGGTGCCGCGGTTGGCCGGCTTCTTCGGTATCCGTTCCCAGGGCCGCGCGCGACTCTTTGCGCCGCCGCGCCATGTCCCGGAGGGTATCCCGCGTTTCCTGCCGCAGCCGGCGGACCTCCTCCCGGTTCCGGGAGACGTATCCGGAAAACTGCCCGCCTGCCGCCCGGTTCCGGCGGGCCTCGCCGAGCTGCGATATCACGGCGGCGGCGGCTGTTCGCGACTGGCTAGCGGTCGCGGCCCGCTTGATTTGCCGGACAACCCGGCGCCGCTCGCCCGCTGATTTGACCCTGTCATTCGTCGCTTTCATTTTGCTCCTTAAGACGCCTCCCGGCTTTCGGAGAGGACCAGCAGCCGGCGCGCGTCTTTGTGCCGTGCCCTGCGGGAGGCCGGGGGTTTGTCGCCGGCACTGACGCCGCCGAGCTCTTTGATATGCTCGAACCGGAGAAGCTTACCTTTCTCCGTGGCCGATTTCATCTTCTGATTCAGGGACTCCTGTTCCCGGCGGCACCGCTGAAGGCTCAGCTGGAATTTATCCAGCCGGGCAAATATTTGCCGGCCGTCATCCTGAAAGCTGGACTTTATTTTTTCCAGGATAGATTCGATATCGCCGGCGTTCGCCAGGCCGGCGTCCAACCGGGTCAGTTGTTCCTTTAACAGGACGGTCAGCCCTTTTTGCTTTCGCAGGTAGCACTTCAATAATTCCCTGACCAGTCTTCGCTCTTCATCAATCTGCCGTTTACTGGCATCCGTATCATTCAAAATGGCCTCCATGACCCGCTCGAAGTCCCTCTTTCTCAGGGAGCAGTTCCTGGCAAGCGTCTCGCCCAGATGGCTCTTCAGCTTGACCCTCTCCTCCATAGCCCGGGACAGGCCTTCATCCGCGATTATCGTCGCCTCGTAAGCCGCGGCCACGACGTTCTCCACAACCACGATGCGCTCCTGGTATGCGCCGATCAGCTCCAGCAGCCGGTTTTCCATCAAACACCTCATATTCAGGGTTTGGCAAGGTACACTCGTTACCCGAGGGTGCCCTGGCAAACCCCGCTGTCCCTTACGCAGCGGGCGCGGTCAGGCCGATAGCTTCGGCGTACTTCAGGTAAGTCTCGACGCCGGCGATTACCACGCGGGCTTCGACCGCCAGGATCTCGAGACCGAGAAGAGAAACGCGCGCCCAGGCATCGATAACGATCCCATTGTCCAGGATGCGGTCCAGCACCTCGGCCAGACCAGACGGCGCAATTGAAGTCTGTACTGCCATTTGTCACCTCCTTTTTCCAAAATTCAGGACTCTAAGAGCTCCCGGGAGACGGGGATGGCGTAGCGCTCCAGGAAAGCCCTGAAATCCTCGTTCTTGACCCGGTAGTGGCCGCCGGGCAGCTTCACCGCCAGGAGCCTGCCGTCCTTTATCCAGCGCCTGACGGTAGTCCGGCTGACCAGGCAATATTCGGCGATGAATTTCACCGGGACTGATTTGGTTTTGCTTAATTGTCGCATTTGCTTTTGTGCCAACTGTCAGCAATTATACTAATCGTTCGTCCTATTGTCAATACCTTATGGCATTATTTCTTCCTTATTTATTGTCTTTTGTCGTTTTCAGGCAAAATGATTAAGCCGGGGATATTTCAGGAGGAGTGCCGCTAGTCCAGCAGGTGGTCCAGAAGAATCCTGAGACCGATGCCGATGAGGATGATGCCGCCGGCCAGCTCGGCACGCCGTCCCAGCCAGTCGCCGGCCCGCCGGCCGATTACGAAGCCGGAGGCGCTGACGACGAAGGCGGTGGCGCCGATTACGCCGCTGGCCAGCCAGATGTTCATGCGGAGGAAGGCGAAGGTCAGCCCGGCGGCCAGCGAGTCGATGCTGGTGGCCACCGCGAGGGTGAGCAGGACGACGATGCCCAGCCTGGCGACCGGTCTCTCCGCCTTTTCGTGGAAGGCGTTCCACACCATCCGGCCGCCGATAAGGCCCAGCAGCCCGAAAGCCACCCAGTGATCGTAGCCGGCGATGATGTCGGTCAGGGCCCGGCCGGCCAGGTACCCGATGGCGGGCATCAGCGCCTGGGCGAGACCGAATGAGAGCGCCACGGCCAGGGCCTCGCGGAGGCGGCTCTGCCGCGTGATGCTGATTCCCAAGGCCACGGCAAAGCAGTCAGCGGACAACCCGAGGGCGATAACCAGGATAGAGACGAAGTCCATAGCTAGAGGCCGGTCAGGTACTTCTCTAGCCAGTCAAGAGCGGCGAGGGCGGCGCCCATCTTGTTCGCCTCGCGTTCGCCGTGGAAGATATGACGCTGGCTGAAATTCCCGCCCTTATGGGCGAGCCCCAGGTAGAAAAGGCCAGTCGGCTTTTCGGCCGTCGCGCCGCCCGGCCCCGCGACGCCGGTATCGGCCAGGCAGATATCGACGGCCAGGACGCGCCGGCCGCCCGCCGCCATCTCCTCGGCCACCGGGGCGCTGACCGCGCCGAATGATGCGATAGATGCCTGGCTGACGCCCACGATGCGTACCTTGATATCGTTGCTGTAGGCCGTTACCGAGCCCTTGTAGTAGTCCGAGCTGCCCGGCACATTAGTGATCAGGTGGGATACCAGGCCACCGGTGGCCGACTCCACCACGCCCAGGGTCAACCCGCCGCGCCTCAGCAGTTCGCCGACAGCCCATTCCGGACCGGGCATTATCCCGGCTCCGGCTGGCAGGATTTAAGCTCTTCGATTGGTCTGGCCGCAGACTTCATGATAATATGAACAAAATGATTATATAACAAGACCGGCCTTTTGGATAACCAGGCCCACAGGAGCCAATGATGTCGCTGCCAGAGATAAAGCTGCGCCCGCACCACATCTGCTGCACGCCCTACACCACGATGGATTTCGCCGAGCGCGACCCGGACTTCCAGAAGCTGGTGGACCGGACCAAGAACCTCCTGCTCACGAGCCAGGAGCAGCCGGTGGTCATCAGCGAAAACCCCGACGGGCTGTGCTACAAGTGCCCGCACTACAAGGACGGGGCCTGTACCTCCTCCGACGGCCAGGAGGCCGAGGTCAGGAAATGGGACGCCATACTGCTCCGGGAGCTGGGCGTGCCGTTTGACACCCGCCTGACGGCGGCGGAATGGAAGGAGCTGGTGCGGCGTAAATCCCCGTTCCGGCTATGCCAGCGCTGCCGCTGGGCCCGTTACTGCACCATCGCGAAACCCCGGCCGGCCTGATGGCGGAGGCCAGGCTCCCGGTACACGTCTACCCCGCCGCCCCCCGCAGCGAGATTACCGGGTTCCGGGGTGGCGTCCTGGAAATCAGGGTCGCCGCGCCGCCGGTCAAGGGCAAGGCCAACCGGGAGCTGGTTGCCTGCCTCAGCCGCGCCCTCGGCGTCAGCAAGGGCTCGGTCTCGCTCCTGAAGGGCGCCGCCGCCCGCAACAAGCTCATCGCCATCCAGGGCCTGGACCTCGCCGAGGTTTTCAGGCGGCTCGGCGTGAGCCCTTCCGCCGGCGGTACCAGAGAATGCCCAGGAGGATAACAATCCAGACCGGGCTGAATATCCCCACCCAGATGAGGACGTTGAACAACGCCTGGCCGAAGACAACCAGCCCGTTCCAGGCGGTCCCGGCGATGTTGCCCGGGTTCCAGCCGGCCTCGACGCCGACATAGCGGGTGCGCGTCTCGGCGCCGGTGTTGCCGCGGTCATCGGTCACGGTAAGAGAAACCGTGTAGTCGCCGGCGCTGGTATAGGCGTGAGAGGGGCTGACCTCGTTGCTGGTGTTGCCGTCGCCGAAGTCCCACTGGTAGCTGTACGGCGGGAAACCGCCGCTTACCTGGGCGGTGAACCTGATGTTGTCTCCCGTTTTGACGCGTGACTTGTCCGCGGTCAGCGCCACGTCGAGCCGGCCCTGCTCGAGCTTGACATCGATCAGCGAGGTGGCTGACGTCCTTTCCAGGTAGAGCATCCGGCCCTTGGTCTGCTCAATCTCGCCCCGGGTGCGCGTCAGCTCCCGCTGGATGGCCAGGATGTCCTCGATCTTCTCAGCCCGTTCCATCAGGCGCAGGAGCTGGGCCTCGGCCGCCTCCAGGTTCTTGAGCTTGGACTGGAGGTCGGTATATTCCTCGGTGACGTCCTTGCTCGAAGTCGTCTCGGAGGTGACTTCGACCGCCATGCCGCGCAGGGTCGCCATGGCCTCGCCGAAACGCTCGGCGGGCACCCTAATGGTGATCGCCCCGACCAGGCGCCGGCCATCCCGCCAGCTCCGCGACGAGACGACATACCCCTGGAGCGTCTCCGCCAGGCGGGTTATCTCCCCGATGGAAGCGGCGACATCTTCCACCACCAGGTCGAGGTTGCCGGTGCGCACGATCATCCGGTCGATGTCCCCGATTAAATCGTCGCCGGCGTCAGGCGCCGAAGGAACGACCGTGGTCATGGGCGGCGCCGGGGCGGGGACCGCGCCGGGAACCCCCACGGTCGGGCCTTCCTTGGACGCGGGCGCGGCGCATGCCCCGAACAGCAGCACGCCCAGCACCGCGATAACCAGCGCCAGCTTTTTCATCATCAGACCTCCGGCAGGAATCACCTCACTATACTACACAACGTATCATCAAGGGAAAGGTTAGCTTCAGGCCCCCGTACGCGGGCTAATTGTACGCCGCGCTCAAAAAAGATACACTAAGACCGGTGACCGCACTGGAAAACATCATAAGGGAACGCATCGCCGCCCAGGGCCGGATAACCTTCGCCGAGTTCATGGAGGCCGCGCTCTATTACCCGGGGCGGGGCTACTATACATCCGAACGGGACAGGGTGGGGGCGGCGGGGGACTTTTACACCAGCCCGGCCACCCACCCGGTTTTCGCGGCGCTTATCGGGCGGCAGCTCGAGCAGATGTGGCGGCTCCTCGGCTGCCCGGCGAGCTTCGGCGTGCTGGAAATGGGCGCGGGCAGGGGGCCGCTGGCGCGTGACCTGCTCGGCTATCTGCCGGAGCTTTCCCCGGAGTTCGCTAGCGCCGTCAGCTACGCCGCCGGGGAGAAAGATTCCTTAACGGTGCTTCAAGGCGCGGCGGACTTCGATAATATCACCGGCTGTATTATGTCAAATGAGCTGCTCGACGCCCTGCCGGTGCACCGGGTAACGGTCCGCGGCGGCCTCCTGCAGGAAATCTACGTGACGCTCAGGGGCGATGAGCTCGTTGAGGCCCTTGACGGGCCTTCCACGCCGGAGCTGGCCGGATACCTCGCCGCCGCCGGGGTGGAGCTGCCCGAGGGCTACCGGACGGAGATAAACCTGAACATCAGGCCCTGGGCGGGTGAGGTCTCGCGCCGCCTCAGCCGGGGTTTCGTGCTGACGATTGATTACGGTTTACCCGCCCGCCACCGGTACTCCCCGGAGCGACGAGGGGGCACGCTCGCCACCTGCTACCGGCACACCAGCGGCAGCAACCCTTACATCCATATCGGCGAGCAGGACATCACCAGCCACGTTGATTTCTCCGGCGCCGCCCGCTTCGGCGAGGAGAAGGGCCTTGACCCGGTGTGCCTGATGCCGCAGCGCGACTTCCTGCTGAACCTGGGGCTGGACTCTTATATCCGGACGCTGCCGCGAGAATCGCTCAGCTACGATGAGTACCTGGCCAACCGTATGGCGATGCTCGAACTGGTCAAACCGGAGGGGCTGGGGGGCTTCGGCGTGCTCATCCAGAGCCGCGCCGCCCGGGGGGAAGACCTTTACTGCCTCCGGCCGGATAACGCGCTGAAGGCGCAGGACGGTCCGGCGCACCGCGCCGCGCCCCTCCTCAGGGACGAGCACACCCCCCTCCTGCGCGGCAAATACCCGCACTACCAGTCTCTTGACGGGGGCGGGTAAGGGCCGGACGCGCGGGCTAAGTTTTCGGTTTCCGCAGGTTATCCGGCGCCCTGACGACGGGCAGGTTGGTTGATTTTATCTGGTAGACCGGTCTGCCATCCTCGTCATAGAGGCCGTCTATCCTGAAAAAGCCGCTGACTACCAGCTTTATCTTGATAACCGCGCCGTCCATTAGCTGGTACTCGTTCCAGTCCTCACGCCGGGTCTGGAAATCAACTTCGGTAGCCTCGACCTCACGTCCCTGAAAGTTAATCTTCATTATGCCACCTTCTCGACGGCCGCTATCTCACCCGGAAATCCGGGAAAGCGCCCGCCCTCTCTGACCAGACCGTGTCGACCCGCTCGACCTTCGCCGCCGGCGGCCCGCGCCTGAGATGCTCGAGCAGTTTCTCAAGCTGGCCCCTCTCGCCCTCGGCATACACCTCGACCGCGCCGTCCGGCGTGTTGCGGACGAAGCCCCGGATATCCAGTTGGGCGGCGTGGCGGGCCACGAAAGAGCGGTAGAAAACACCCTGCACCCGGCCGTGAATGACTGCCTGAAGCGCGGCCAGCTCAGCCATAACGCCAAACGCGTCCGGCGAGGCTATTCTTCTTCGCCGGATTCCCGGGGCTTCTTGCCTTTTTTGATGACTTCCACGTCAACCGGACTCGGGGGCAGAATTGCGGCATTCAGCGACCGCTGGGGATCTTTTTTCGGTTTTTTTGTCTCCCTTCGCCTGACATCCTTGGAACCCATATGAACACCTCTAGAGATTTTTCTTGCAGTTTAGTCCGAGCGCAGGGTAAAGTCAAGACGCTCTAGCGCCAGGCGCGCCGCTTCGACCTCGGCCAGCTTCTTGCTGCGCCCGGAGCCGGTACCGAGCACGGCGCTGCCCGCCAGCACCTCGACGGTAAATATCTTTTCGTGGTCGGGACCAACAGCTTCGACGATACGGTAGACCGGAGTTACCTGCCTTCTGGACTGTATCATCTCCTGAAGGCACGACTTGTAATCAAGGCCCTCCGCCCGGCAACTGAGCCGGTTAATCTCGGACCCGGACAGCCTCAGGATAAAGTCCCGGGCCGTTTCCAGCCCGCGGTCGAGAAAAACGGCGGCGATCAAGGCTTCCAGCGCCCCCGCCAGGTTCACGGTTTTCTCCCGGCCGCCGCTGGTCTCCTCGCCCCTGCCCAGGTAAAGAAGGCCGCCCAGCGAGATGGACCGGGCGAACCCGGCCAGCGTATCCCGGCGGACCAGGGCGGAGCGGAGCTTGGTCATCTGCCCTTCGGAAATCTCGGGGAAATCACGGTAAAGCTTTTCGGCGATGACCAGTCCCAGCACGGCGTCGCCCAGGAACTCCAGCCGCTCGTTTGAGCCAGCCGCGAACCCGGGATTTTCATTGACATAGGAGCTGTGCGCCAGGGCCTGCTGGAGCAGGGAGACGTCCTTGAAGCTCACGCCGAGGGCGGTCTGGAAGTTATCTAAGTCCTGCAACCGTATGGAACCTCTGCTTTAAGCATAGATTCCGCTCCGCAGGCTTGTCAACTTTGATTGAAATGGGGGGGGTCAGGACGGCGAGGCAAGCCGGGCTCAGCCCGCTTTGACGATCCGTCCCACGGTCGCGCCGAGGGTACGGCAGCGCTCCAGGTCTTTCGACCCCGGATGCCACTTGACCTGGACGCCCTCGGCCACCAGGGGGATTTTCGCCCGGGCCAGGTGGTCTTCGATGATTTTTACCGCGTCGCCGCTCCAGCCGTAGGTGCCGAAAGCCGCCCCGATCTTGTTGAGGAACCTCAGACCACGAATATCTTCCAGCACCGGGCTGATGGTGGGCAGGATACCGTTGTTCAGGGTGGGCGAGCCGATGAGCAGAGCCTTGGTCTTGAATATCTCGGTGAGAACGTCGTTGCGGTCGGTGATGGCCATATGATAGAGACGGTACGGCACGCCTTCGGCGGCGAGGCCTTCCCCGACCGCTTCGGCCATCAGCCGGGTACCCTGCCACATGGTGTCGAAGAGGACCACGGCGCTTTTCTGCGGTGTCTGCGCCGCCCATTCCTGGTAGCGGCGGACTATCTGCAGCGGGTCCTTGCGCCATATCACGCCGTGGCTGGGCGCGATGATGCTTACCGGCAGGTCAAGGGCGAGCACCTCCTGGATTTTCTTGGCGACCTGACCGCTGTACGGGGCCAGGATATTGGCGTAATACTTGATGGCTTCCTCATACAGCTCCCCCTGGTCTACCTCGTCGTTGAACCGCCCGCCGGTGGCATAGTGCTGGCCGAAGGCGTCAGTGGACATCAGGATATTGTCGCCGGTCAGGTAGGTAAACATGGTATCGGGCCAGTGCAGCATCGGGGCTTCGATGAAGACCATCTCGCGCTTGCCCAGGCTTATCCGGTCTCCGGTCTGCACCGGCTTGAAGTTCCAGGACTGGTGGTAATGGCCTTCGACGCTCTCCCGTCCCCGCCGGGAGACGATGAGAGTGGCGTTCGGCGCGGCGCTTACGACGGCCGGCAGGGTGCTGGAATGGTCGACCTCGGCGTGATTGACCACGATATAGTCAATCCGGGCCGGGTCAACGACCTGGCGGATATTATCAAGAAAGTCGTCCTGGAAGGGGTGCCATACCGCGTCCACCAGCGCGATTTTTTCATCGACAATGAGGTAGGAGTTGTAGCTTGAGCCCCGGTGGGTGGACAGTTCGTAGCCGTGAAAGTACCGCAGCGCCCAGTCGACCACCCCTACCCAGTAGAACCCCGGTGCCATCTCGGTTATCATGTCGTGCTCCTTTCCGTCTCCGCCCGCACCTCCCCGCTTCCCAGGTAATTTTCAAACCAGTTTACCGCAAAACGGGCCACCTGTTCCAGTGCCCCCGGCTCCTCAAAGAGATGGGTCGCCCCGGGAACAATGACCAGCTTTTTCTCGCCATTCAGCTTTTCCAGCGCCTTGCGGTTAAGGTCGATGACGGCATCGTCCAGCCCGCCGACGATGAGCAGCGTGGGGGCCTTCACCAGCGGGAGCGCCTTGAAAGCGAGGTCGGGCCGGCCGCCCCGCGAGACGACGGCGTAAACCGTGTCAGGCCGTTCCGCGGCGGCAACCAGGGCGGCGGCGGCGCCGGTACTGGCGCCGAAATAGCCGGGCCTTAAAGCCGCCGTCTCCGGGCCTTGCTGCGCCCAGTCAGTAGCCTGGACCAGCCGGCGGGAAAGGAGCTCGATATCGAACCGTAGCCGCGCGGTATGCATGTCTTCCGCCTCCTCGGCGGGCGTGAGCAGGTCGAAAAGGAGGGTAGCGATGCCGGCGTCCCGCAGCACCCGGGCCACCGAGCGGTTACGCGGGCTGAAACGGCTGCTGCCGCTGCCGTGAGCGAAGAGGACGAGGCCCCGGGCGTGCGGCGGAACACCGAGGTTGCCTTCCAGCTTCAATTTTCCCGCCGGGATACTGACGGGCTCCTCCCCCGTTTCCGGCATCTAGGCCTCCTCGATGTCGTTATGCGACGCCCGCCGGAACTCCAGGACCCGGTCGACATGCACCAGCAGCCGCCTCTCCGCCTGGAGGATACCGCCTTTGCGCTCGATATCGGGCACGAAGCCGTTAATCAGGCTGGTCTCCTTGATTTCCTCAAGCTCACCGAGGAACTGGTAACCGGTGTCCGAGACCGGGTCCCAGACGATCACCGCGAGGCGGGGGTTGCGCTGGAGGTTGGCGACGGTCGTCGGGCAAAACCACTCGGCGAGAACAATGTGGCCGGGCTCGGAAAAAGCGGCGTGTCCGGCGGCTGCCAGATGGGGCCAGCCCCGGTCATCGGCCGTGGCGATAAAGGCATGCCCCAGTTCCGCCGCCAGGGCCGCCGCGTTTTCCAGGGTTCCCGGTCTCATGCCAGTCGTTTCCTCACCTTCTCCTCTTCGAGGATCCTGAGGACGTCATCATCTTCTACCTGGTTGAAACGTAGATAGAACTGGCCCACGGCGAAGAAAAAGGGCGGCAGGCGCAGGCAAAAGACCTCATCCGCGTCCCCGGCCAGCCGGTTGACGGCTTCCTCGGAAGCCACCGGCACGGCGACCACCAGCTTCCGGGGCGACTCCTGGCGGAGCGACCACAGGGCGACCTGCATCGTCGCGCCGGTGGCAACGCCGTCATCGGTGAGAATCGCGATGCGGCCTGTCAGCGGGACCTTGGGCAGTATCCGCCGGATAAGCTCGCACCGCCGGGCGATCTCGCCTAGCTGCCTTTCCTTTTCCTGCTGGATGTAGACCTGGTCGACGCCCAGCTCCCGGATAACGCCCTCGTTCAGGAAGATGGCGCCATCTTCAGCGATGGAACCCATGGCAAGCTCGGTGTGGCCCGGGCTGCGCAGCTTGCGCGACAGCATGATATCCAGGTCGGCGTCCAGGGTCCGGGCAAGCTCGCGGGCGATAACGATGCCGCCGCGCGGTATGCCCAGGACCACGGCCCGCTTCCCTCGGTAATCGCTCAGCTCCAGGGAAAGCAGCTCTCCCGCCTCTTGCCGGTCCCGGAAGGGCGTGGCGGCGCGGGACTGCACATGGACCTTCCCGGCGGTCCCGCGCCCTGGTGCCGGATAGTCATTCCGCGCCACCTCAAACATGGCTTAATCCGTTAGCTGCCGCCCCGGCCACGGACTAAAGGCCGGCCAGGAACTCCTTCCAGGGCGTTGCCGGCATCGTCTCGGTAGTGGAGTGGCCCTGGGTGCGGATTATCAGGGCGGCGCGCTCGACCTGCTTGATATCATCGGATTCCAGGATGTCAACCACGTCGAAACGCCCCAGCGTCACGAAGCTCTCTTTCCAGTGCACCCCGGGGCATTCCTTCCTGATCTTTTCGCTGACCTTGTCGGCAAACTCCCGGAACTCCTCCGGTTTTTTAAAATCGGAGCTCGGCGCGATACGGCTCAACATGATATAGACGGCCATGTCAACCTCCTCGGGAGAGTCCCGCGGCCCGCGGCTTAATCAGGCAGTTTCTTGTTGCCCTTCCACTGTTTGAAGCTGTCTATCTCTTTCTGCAAGGAGCTTGCCAGCGGGCGCCCGTGGGATTCCGCCAGCGAGCGGTACATCTCCAGCGCCGCCCCGGCGAGCTTGTCCTGGGCGCGCAGGATAAATACCGGCTCATCATCGCCAATGCGGGGAATGCTAATCTTGCCGTACTTCCCTGATACCGCCACCGCTATCGCCTCCTTACCAGCGTTCACCCCTTTAACGCGCGCATCTTCATCAGGTGCAGTTCGGAGAGGTGTTTCTTCTCTTCGTGGGTTATCATGTCAATCAGCGGCTGGTCATCCCGCGGCAGCATGCCCCTCATGTCCGAGTAAAAAAGGATGGAATCCTTCTCGAAACCCAGGCCCAGCTCCACGGCTTCGATATCTGTCATGGTTTTCCGGTTCAAGGCATCCAGGGCGCGCTCCCCGGTGAAGATGCTGCTCGCCGCTACATCCTTGATAAACTGGTAGTCCTCTTTCGAGAACCCTTTAGGCGGCGAGGTCTGCGCGCTGACGCGCTTGAGCATGTCGCTGAAGGTCTTTTCATGCAGGTGTTCCTGGTCGGCCAGGTAGCTGAACTTGTCCTTCACGTCGCCGTCCCTGGCGCGCCGGGCTATCTGGGAATAAAACTCCCGCCCGTTCTTCTCGATCTCCACGGACAGCTTGAGCAACTCTTCGGTGATGGCCGTTTGCGCCATATTATTCCCCCGTTTTATTCGTTCGGGCGGCATTCCGGGAGCGAAGCGGGTGCTTCAGGTGGCCTTGGCTTGTTTTGCCTTGACCTGGATCTTCGCGGGTATCTCCTCGGGGGACTTCGGCAGCTTTATCTCGAGGATGCCATTCTCCAGCATGGCCTCGATCTTGCTCCGGTCGATCCGGGAAGTCAACGTAATCGAACGTGAGAAAGGCCCGTAGCAGACCTCGCAGCAGGATAACTCTTCCTCTTTGACGCCCTCCGGCGCTTTGCGCTCGCCCTTGATTGTCAGGGTGTCTCCCGTCAGCGAGATGTCAATTTCGTTCATGGTGAGACCGGGGACCTCGGCGCGCACGGTAAAGCCATCCTCTTTTTCGTACATGCAGACTGCCGGCGACCAGGAAATACCTTCGCTCGGCGTCCGCCGCCACCAGACGACGCGCGGCGATTCGCTAACGCCCTCCATCATGCGCTCGGCCTCATCGAAAACATCCAACGCTCGCGGCATCCATCTCTCCATCATCTTTATTTACCTCCTAACTTGCTACTTAACGGTAACAACATCCGGCTTCGCTCCCTGCCGACCTTGATACCAGTATGCTCCACGGGCACGGCTGATGGTATTCGTAAAGATACCTAATTGAATGGCCAAACCCCCTGATTTTGTCAGGCAAGCTAGCCCCCAGGTGTAAATTTATGCTTAAATAAATACGTAGCCTTACGGATTCTATGTCGCGGCTCTCTCCGTTAGAATAGGAGTGCTCGGTTCGAGATGGATATATCTATTGGCCTCATAATCGCATCTGCCATTGCCGGCCTGGCAGTGATTTACCTGACGGCGTCAGGCATCCTGGCCGGGATACTGGCTTCCCCGGCTCCTTCCGCTGCAACCCGCGATCCGGCTTCGCTGGGGACGAGCTACGAGGATGTGTCTTTCCCGAGCCGGTGTGACCGGCTGCTGTTGCGGGGCTGGCTTATGAACTCCGGCCACCGGGGTACCGTGGTTGTCAGCCACGGCGGCAAGTCTAACCGGGCCGACCAGGGTATACGGCTGCTTGAGATGTGCGTTGACCTGGTGAGGCGCGGTTTTAACGTGCTGACGTATGACCGGCGAAGCTGCGGCGCCTCCTCGGTGGCTTCAAGAAGGTGCCGCGCCGGCCTGGATGACGACCTGGCGGGGGCAGTGGACTTTGTTCGCCGGCGGAACGGCGCCGGGGAAAACATCTTCCTGCTCGGCATCTCCCTGGGAGCCGTGGCGACCATCCTTTTCGCTTCACATGAGGAAGGCATCCAGGGTATCGTCCTGGACAGCGGCTTCGCCCGGATGGTGGAAACCGTCGGCCGGGTGCTGGCCGGGGTCAACCGGCTGCTGCCGCTTTTCCTCCCGGGGGCGCTGCTCATCGGCAGGCTGATGTACGGCCTCCGGCCGGCCGACGCTATCAGCCGGGTGGAACAGGTGGCCTGCCCGGCGTTGTTCATCCACGGAGAAGACGACAGGGACATCCCGGCGTGGAACGCGGGCGACCTCTATCAGGCTGCCGGCCATCCCCTGAACGAGCTCTGGACGGTGCCCGGGGCCGGCCACGCCCAGTCATACATGACCGACCCGGGGCGGTACATCGGGCGGGTCAACGATTTTTTGGAAAAATGCGCGAGCGAAGCGAACACCCCCCGGAAAAGAGCGGAGCCGCCTGACAAGATGGTGATACAGGTATAAAGAAGGCGCGCCCCGGAGGCGTGCACCAAATACGGCGAAAGGGAGGTAACCGGGCCGAATGAGCAAGTACGAGTGCAGTGTCTGCGGTTACATCTATGACCCGGCCCTGGGGGACCCGGATAACGGCGTCAAGCCGGGCACCGGCTTCGAGCAGCTCCCGCCGGACTGGGTCTGCCCCGTTTGCGGCGCCGCGCAGAGCGAGTTTAACAGGCTGGACTAGCTTGCCGGGGAGGACCGAGATGGTAAAAGAGCTGAATTTCATGGTCGGGGGCGAGGCCGGACAGGGCGTCCAGACCATCGGGTTTGTCCTGGCCAAGGCCATGACGCGCTTCGGTTTCCACGTGTTCGCCGACCAGGACTACGAATCCCGGATTAGAGGCGGGCACAACTTCTTCCGGATACGCATGAGTCTCGACCCGGTGCAGGCTTTTACCGAGAAGGTGGATATCCTGATAGCCCTGAACCAGGAGACCATCGATCTGCACCGGAACGAGGTGCGGGAGGGCGGCGCGGCTATCTTTGATGAATCCCGTATCAAGCTCGAAGGGAACCGGATAAACTCGCTGAAGATACCGCTGGAGCGGCTGGCGGTGGATACCACCTCGAACAAGCTGATGACGAACTCGGTAGCCATCGGCGCCGCCATCGCCGCGGCCGGGTACGACTTCGACACCCTGGCCCGGATCCTGACGGAGCACTTCGCCGGCAAGGGGCTGGCCGAGCCGAACGTCACCGCTGCCCGGGCCGGCTATGACCACGCGCGCCGGCAGCCGGGAAACGGCCTTGAACCGCCGCCGCCGCCCGGTCTCGCGGACAAGCGGATGCTCCTGAACGGCAACGAGGCGCTGGCGCTCGGGGCGATGGCCGCCGGCTGCAAGTTCGTGGCGGCCTATCCCATGACGCCGACCTCCTCCATCATGGAGTACATCACCGAGAAGGGCCGCAAATATGACATCATTACTGTACAGCCTGAGGACGAGATAGCCGCTATCAACATGGTAATCGGCGCGGCGTTCGCCGGGGTGAGGGCGATGACAGTCACCTCCGGCAGCGGCTTTGCCCTGATGGTGGAGGGGCTGGGGCTGGCGGGCATCACCGAGACGCCCCTGGTAGCGGTGCTGGGGCAGCGGCCGGGCCCGGCGGTCGGCCTGCCGACCCGGACCGAGCAGGGTGAGCTCGCGTTCGCCCTCCACGCCGGTACCGGCGAGTTCCCCCGCGCCCTGCTGGCCCCGGTGGACATCGAGGACAACTTCGCCACCGCGGTCACGGCCTTCAACCTGGCGGAGCGCTACCAGACGCCGGTCATCATCCTGACCGACCATCACCTCGCCACCTCCTACCAGGACGTGAAGGCTTTCGACCTGTCCACGGTAAAAATCGACCGGGGCGAGCTGCTGACCGATGAAGAGCTTGGCCGGATTAGCGACTACAAACGTCACCGGTACACGGATTCGGGCATCTCGCCGCGCGCCTATCCCGGCCAGGGCAGGGCCCTGGTGGTCACCGATTCCGACGAGCATGACGAGGCGGGCCACCTGGTCGAGGACGCCGAGACCCGGTCGAAGATGGTGCTGAAGCGCATGAAAAAGCTGCAAGGCTTGAAGGGCGAGCCCGCGCCGCCGCGTCTCGAGGAAACGCCAGGCGCGCAGGTCACCTTCATCGGCTGGGGCAGCAGCTACGGGGCGATTAAAGAGGCAGTCACGTTGCTGAAGGGCGAAGGCGTCAAGTGCAACATGGCCCACCTGAACCAGGTCTACCCCTTCCCGGCGAAGGAGGTCGCCATGGCCCTCGGCAAGACCGGGAGGAGCCTGGCGGTGGAGATGAACGCCACCGCGCAACTGGCCCGGCTGATACGGACCGAGACCGGTATCGAAGTGAGCGGCTCGATCCTGAAGTTTGACGGGCGCCCCTTTTCCGCGGCGCATATTATGAGCGAACTCAAGAAGGAGGTGGCCTACGCCCCATGGCAGCGGTAACCGATTATAAAGAAGCCGTGCCCATCGCCTGGTGCCCGGGCTGCGGCAACTTCGGCATCCTGACGGCGATGCGGCGGGCGCTGGTGGAGCTGGGCCTGGAGCCGCACCAGGTCCTCATGGTATCGGGCATCGGCCAGGCGGGCAAGTTCCCGCACTACCTGCAAGCTAACGTGCTTAACGAGCTGCACGGCCGGGCGCTGCCCGCGGCGGCGGCGGCCAAGCTGGTGAACCCGGAGCTTACGGTGATCGCGGTGGGCGGCGACGGCGACGGCTACGGGGAGGGCGGCAACCACTTCATCGCGGCGATGAACCGGAACGTCGACATGACCTACATGGTCCATGACAACCAGGTCTACGGGCTGACCAAGGGCCAGGCCTCGCCGACCTCCGACCCCGGTTTCGTGACCAAGACGACCCCCGAGGGCGTCTCGGCGCGCCTCAACCCTATCGCCCTGGCGGTCGCCTGCGACGCCAGCTTCGTGGCACGGAGTTTTTCTCTGGAGCTGGAGCACCTTGCCTCGATGATAAAGCAGGCCGTCCTGCATAAAGGCTTTGCCCTGGTTGACGTGCTACAGCCGTGCGTCTCCTTCAACCACCGGAACACCTTCGCCTGGTACAAGCAGCGCGTCTACAAGCTGGAAGACGATAAAAGCTATGACCCCACGGACAGGCCGGCCGCCTTCGCCCGGTCTTTGGAGTGGGGTGACCGCATTCCCATAGGCGTCATCTACCGCCACGACCGCCCTGTCTACGGCCCGGAGGCGCTGGGTGTAAAAGGAGTCCCCCTGGTAAGGCAGCCCCTCGACCCGCTAAGGTTCCAGGAGCTGATAGAAGAGTTCGTGTAGGCCATGCAGGTAAGAACGGAATCCGAATACCCCTCCCGGTTTGAGAACGAGCTGGTGCTGCGGGACGGCTCAACTATTCTGTTGCGGCCGATACGGCCGGATGACGCGGAAAAGTGGGTGTCTTTCGTCTCCAAGCTCAGCAACCACACCCGCTACATGCGCTTCCATCACGTGACCAAGGACTTAACGATGGATGACGCCATGCGGTTCTGTGACGTGGACTACATCAACACGTTCGCTTTTGTGGCCGAGGCCTCCCGGGACAACCGGCGGAACATCGTGGCGGTGGGGCGCTACTTCCGCTTGCCGGGTAAGAACACCGCCGAGGTGGCCTTCGTTACCGACGACGCCTACCAGCGGCGGGGTATCGGGACGGGGCTGATGAAATGGCTGGTCGATGTCGCCCGGAGCAACGGCATCACCACCTTCGAGGCCGATGTCCTGTCAGCGAACGAGCCGATGCTGTCGGTGATACGGGACTACGGTTTCCACGTGCTCACCACCCAGGAAGGGGGCATCTCCCACGTGAGCTTTCCGCTGACCAGAACGCGGCGGATTATCAAGAGGGAGGAAGAGAGGGAGCGCGTCGCCACGGTGAAATCGGTCCGCGCCATCCTCTACCCCCGCTCGGTCGCCATTATCGGCGCTTCCCGCGAGCCGGGCACGCTGGGGCAGCTCCTGTTCGAGTGCGTCCTGGATGGACGCTTCCGGGGGACGGCCTATCCGGTTAACCCGAACGCCGAGTCCATACTTTCCGTCAAGGCTTACCCCTCCGTGCTCGATATTCCGGGCGAGGTTGACCTGGCCGTTATCGCGGTACCGGCGCCGGTGGTCGGGCGGATCGCCGATGAATGCGGGCGCAAGGGTATCCACGCCATTATCGTCATCTCGGACGGCTTCAAGGAGCGGGGACCGGAAGGGGCCATCCGCGAGAAGGAGCTGAGGGATATTACCTTCTGCCACGGCATGCGCCTCATCGGACCGAACTGTATGGGCATCATCAACACCGACTTTCCGGTGAGCCTGAACGCCACCTTCTCGACGGTCTACCCGATCCCCGGCAACGTCGCTTTTCTTTCCCAGAGCGGCGCGATGGGGTTGGTTATCCTGGAGTACGCCAGCTCGCTGAACATCGGCATTTCGCACTTCGTCAGCGTGGGCAACCGGGCGGATATATCGCCCAATGACCTGCTCCAGTACTGGGAGGCGGACCGGAACACCCGGGTCATCCTCCTCTACCTGGAATCGCTGGGCAACCCAATCAAGTTCGGGCATATCGCGCGGCGGACATCCGCCAGGAAGCCCGTTTTCGTAGTCAAGGGGGGAATGACGCCGGCCGGCTCGCGCGCCGCCACGACGCACACCGGAGCCATGGCCACCTCGAACGTGGTTACCGACGCGCTTTTCCGCCAGGCCGGCATTATCCGGGTGAACACCATCGAAGAGCTTTTTGACGTGGCCGCGCTGGCGTCCAACCAGCCCCTCCCCCGGGGACGCCGCCTCTTCATCGTCACCAACGGCGGGGGGCCGGGCATCACGGCCGCGGACGCCTGCTCCGACCACGGCATCCTGCTCCCCGAGCCGAGCAGCGCCCTGGTCGAGGCCATGAGGCCGGGTATCCGGCGCGACATCCGGTACGGCAACCCGCTGGACCTCACGGCGGGCGCGACCGCCGACGAGTTCGAGGCCTCGCTCCGGGCGGTCGCCGACGACCCGGACAATGACGGCGCGCTGTTGATTTTCATACCCCCGGTAGTGGTGCAGGCGGAGTCGATCGCCGGCGCCATCGCCCGGGTCGCGCCCCTTTTCCGGCGCCAGCGTAAACCGCTGATGGCCTGCTTCATGGGCCAGCAGGGTTTCAAGACACAGCTAGCCGAGCGGGGCGGTTTCGTACCGAGCTACCTGTTCCCGGAAAGCGCGGTGGCGGCGCTGGCCCGGACGGTGGAGTACACCGAGCTCAGCCAGAAGCCGCGCGGCGTCATCACCCGGCTGCGCGGCATCAACCGGCGTCAGGCGCACGACATCATCAGCCGGGCATTGAAGGCCTCGGTGCAGCGGCCGCTCTGGCTGACGCCGGAGCAGATCGACGGGCTGCTGCGCGCTTACGGGATTCGCTCCGTAGCGACCATGTTCGCCTCCGGCGCTGATGAAGCCGCGGCGCTGGCCGCGAAGATCGGCTTCCCCGTGGCCGTGAAACTGGCGTCCGCCACCATCACTCATAAGAGCGATGTCGGCGGCGTTGTCCTTAACCTGGACTCGGCGGAAGGGGTTAAAAAGGCTTACCAGGGTATTCAACAAAGGCTGACCGAGCTTGGCAAGCCGGCCGAGATGCAGGGCGTCGTTGTCCAGGAGATGGTCGCCGAGGGCATCGAGACGATCGTCGGCGTGACCCAGGACCCCACCTTCGGCCCGCTGGTCCTGTTCGGGCTGGGGGGCGTCTACGCCGAGATGCTGCAGGACGTGGTGCTCAGGCTGCCGCCGCTGAGCAACCTGGACGCCCGGGAGATGATATCCTCGGTGAGGATGTCGCGTATTTTCGAGGGCTTTCGCGGCTCGCCGCCGAGCGACACCGCCTCCCTCCAGGACCTTTTGCTGCGTGTCTCGACCATGATCGAAGACATGCCGCAGATACTGGAGATGGACCTGAACCCGGTGAAGGTGCTGCCCAGCGGGCGCGGCTACCGGGTGGTTGACGCCAGGATCATGGTGCGCTAGGTCGCGCATTGAGGCTGTCCAAAAATCCTTGTGTCATCCTGAAGTTACGAAGTGCCCGAAGGGTCCGTATTTCCGGGATCAGACGGATGCTGCGCTGCGCTCAGCATGACATTTTTGAGACAGCCTTGTATGGGGGATGGTTAGACCGGGTTTGCGCCGGCGGAACCACATTGAAACAGGTCAACCGTCATCACGAGCGGCGCCCTTGCGGGTTGGCTGCGCTTCGCTCGCGATGACGGTCAGACACTGAGACAGAGCTTAAGCTAAAGTACCGGCAGGTACTTCTGTATCTCGTACTCCGTAACCTGGGTCCGGTAGTGGTCCCAGTCGATCTTCTTGTTCTTGATAAAGGCGTTGAAGAGGTGGTCGCCGAGGGCTTCTTTTACCAGCTTGCTCTTCTCGGTAAGCAGGGTGGCCTCCAGCAGGCTGGCCGGCAGGCTGCCGATGCCCCGCCGGAGTCTTTCCTCCTCGGACATGTGGAAAACATTCTCCTCGACCGGCTCGGGGGCCTGGAGCCCTTCCTCGATACCGGCCAGGCCGGCGGCCAGCATGACGCTGAAGGTCAGGTACGGGTTGCAGGCCGGGTCCGGCGAGCGGAGCTCGAACCTGGTGGCCTCCTCTTTACCGGGTTTGTACTCCGGCACGCGGATAAGGTCGGACCGGTTGCGGTTCGCCCAGGAGAGATAGACGGGCGCTTCGTAGCCCGGCACCAGCCTCTTGAAGGAGTTCACCCACTGGTTGGTCACGGCGGTAAACTCGGGCGCGTACTTCAGGAGACCCGCCAGGAAGCCCCGCGCCACATCGGAGAGGTGATACCTGCCGTTCGAGTCGAAAAAGGCGTTGCGCTCGCCGCGGAACAGCGACTGGTGGACGTGCATACCGCTGCCGTTGGCGCCCAAGATGGGTTTCGGCATGAAGGTCGCGTAGACGCCGTGGCGGAGCGCGATCTCCTTGACCACCAGGCGATAGGTCATTACATTGTCCGCCATGGTCAGGGCGTCGGTGTAGCGCATGATTATCTCGTGCTGGCTGTTGGCGACCTCATGGTGCGACTTGTCGACGCCGATGCCCAGTTCTTCCAGGGTGATAACGGTCTCCCTTCTCAGGTCATGGGCGGCGTCGGGCGGGGTCATGTCGAAGTAGCCGCCCTTATCCAGCGGCTGGCAGCCGTTGGAGTCCCTGAAGTAGAAATACTCGAGCTCCGGGCCGACATAGTAGGTGTAGCCCAGATCGGAGGCGCGCTTCAGGTTCTTCTTCAGGACGAAACGGGGGTCGCCTTCGAAGGGCTCGCCGCCCGGCCGGAGGACATCGCAGAACATGCGCGCCACCGAGGGTATCCAGGGCAATAGCTGGAAGGTATCCGGGTCAGGCATGGCCACCATATCGCTCTCGTCGATGCGGGCGAAGCCCTGAATCGAGGAGCCATCGAAGCCCATGCCGTCTTCCAGGGTGCTTTCCAGCTCCTGAATGCCGATAGAGAAGCTCTTGAGGAATCCCAGGATGTCGGTGAACCACAGCCAGACAAATTTGACATCGTGCTCCTTGGCCAGCTTGAGAACATATTCCCGGCGCTCGCCAAGACTCTTAGCTGCCGTACTTTGTTTTGCCATATTCCGCTCCTTAATATTTATTTATGGCAACAGTTTACACGGCTTTTGTTACGGGGATATTACGGAAAGGACGGCTAGTCAGGGGTGACGACCTGGGGCTGGAAACGGTAGCCGATGTTCCGTACCGTCTCGATAAAGCTGTGGGTCGGGTCCTCGATCTTGCTGCGGAGACGCCTGATGTGCACGTCGACCGTGCGGTCGCCGCCGAAGTAGTCGTAGCCCCAGACCTTGTCGAGAAGGAAATCACGGGAGAAGACGCGCCCGGGGTTGCTGGCCAGAAAAAACAGGAGCTGGAACTCGCGGAAGGTCAGGTCAATTGCCTTGCCCTTTAACGAGACCTCGCTCTTGTCCCGGTCAACCAGCAGGTCGCCGCAGGTTATCACCTGACCGCGGGCGGTTTCCTTCAGCAAGCGCTTGATACGGGCGGCCAGCTCGTCAGCGTCGCCGGGCAGCAGCGCGAAATCGTCCACGTTGAGCTCGGCCAGCCGGGCGATGCTGCCCCGGTCCACGAGGGCTATCAGGGGCAGATAGGCGGGTAGGCCGGCGCGGGAAAGACGCTGCGCCACCGCGTCCGTTGACTGCCCGTCAAGCTCGAGCAACACCAGGCTCGGCGTCTTGCCGGGCGGCTCGCCCTCCACCCCCTCGAGCAGCACGGCGCAGGGAAAGCCCCGCCGGGAAAGCTGGCGCTGAAGGTCTTTCGCCCACTCCCCGCCCTGCCGCGCTAACAACACAATCCGGGGCATATGCTGGATTACAACCGGACGGGTACGCCCCTGCCGGCGAGGTAGTCTTTGGTCTCGCGGATGGAGTAGGCGTCATAGTGGAAGATGCTGGCGGCCAGGACGGCGTCAGCTTTGCCTAAAGCCAGCGCCTGGTAGAGGTCGTCGAGCGACCCGGCGCCGCCGCTGGCGATGACCGGCACTTCGACGGCCTCGGATACGGCCCGCGTCAGCTCGATGTCATAGCCGGAGCGGTGTCCGTCGGAGTCGATGCTGGTGAGCAGGATTTCGCCGGCGCCGAGCCGGACGGCCTGCCGGGCCCACTCCAGCGCGTCAAGACCGGTCGGTTTATGGCCGCTGTAGATGTAGACCTCCCACGCCGCGCCGTTACGCTTGGCGTCGATGGCGATGACGATACACTGGCTGCCGAACCTGGCGGCGGCTTCCCGGACCAGCGCCGGCTCCAGGACGGCGGCGCTGTTAATGGAGACCTTGTCCGCGCCGGCGCGGAGCAGCCGCTGCACGTCGTCCGGGGTGCGGATGCCGCCGCCGACCGTCAGCGGCATAAAGACCTTTTTCGATATGCGCTCGACGATGTCCGCCATGGTGTCCCGCCCTTCCGGGGTGGCGGTGATGT
>JACPQH010000108.1 GCA_016190585.1 Chloroflexota bacterium
GCCGCGCTCCCGCTCCTGCTGCATGAAGTCCATCACGGTCGTACCTTCGTCAACGTTGCCGATCTTGTAGGTACGGCCGGTATAATACAGGATCCTCTCGGTAGTCGTCGTCTTGCCGGCGTCTATGTGAGCGATAATGCCGATATTGCGGATATTCTCAAGCGGAAAACTTCTAGATGTCATTTTTTCGGGTTTTACCAGTTCCTTAATAGTCGAGGTATTCGTTGCCGTGTCTCCCTTACCACCGGTAGTGCGCGAACGCCCGGTTGGCCTCAGCCATCTTGTGCGTGTCCTCACGTTTCTTGACGGTAGCGCCCTGGCCCTGGAAGGCCTCCGTCAGCTCGCCGGCCAGCTTCTCCGCCATGGACTTCCCCTTGCGGCTCCGGGCGGTTTTTATTATCCAGCGGATGGCCAGCGCCTGGCCGCGGTCGGCGCGGACCTCGACCGGCACCTGGTAGGTGGCGCCGCCGACTCGCCGGGGCTTGACCTCAAGCAGGGGCGAGGCGTTCTTGATGGCCTGCTCCAGGGCGGTGACGGCGTCCTTCGCGACCTGCTTTTCGAGGATGAGCATAGCATCGTAAACGATGCGCTCGGCCGTTCTTTTCTTGCCTTCCATCATTATCTTGTTCATTAAAGCGGTTACCGTCACGTTCTGGTACTTCGCGTCCGGTACCGGCTGTCTCTTTTCAGGCTGCGCGCGTCTTGGCATATCGTTTCCTAACCCCCCGCCTTTTCCTTGGCCTGCTTGGCCCCGTATTTGCTGCGGCCCTGCTGACGGTTGGCCACGCCGCTGCAGTCCAGGGCGCCGCGGATAACATGATACCGCACGCCGGGCAGGTCCTTGACGCGGCCTCCGCGAATCAGCACCACCGAATGCTCCTGCAGTTCATGCCCCTCGCCGGGGATATAGGCCGTAACCTCGATGCCGTTGGTCAACCGCACGCGGGCTATCTTGCGAAGGGCCGAGTTCGGCTTCTTGGGCGTCATCGTCCTGACCTGAAGGCAGACGCCCCTCTTCTGGGGAGACCCCTTGCCTTCCGCGGTCCGGTTCTTCAGCGCGTTAAAGGTATATCTCAGCGCCGGCGCTTTGGTCTTCTGGACGATTTCCTTCCGTCCCTTACGCACTAGCTGGTTAATTGTCGGCAAATTAGTTTCCTCCTCGGTCTCCAAACTAATCATGGATGAGCCGAAACCCATCCACAGGTTCGCAGCCGGACAAAAGTTTCCCCCCGGCTACAATGGATTTGCTATCGACACTAAAAAACAACTTTATCACAAGCAGGACACGCCTGTCAACACCCGCAACGTAAAATCAGGCGGCTTTTCCTGACTAAAACCTTTGACAAACCGTTTTCCCTATGCTATAATAATAGCAATTTTATGAAAGCCCTGACTGAGGTCACTCTGTACTCGTATCTCACGTTTACCTGGCGCACGGGGTGCGCCGGTGAGGGCTTTGATGTTTAGATAGCCATAGAATAAGTCTGAATTTTTACGGAGCCCTCCCGGCGGAGGGCTTTTTTGTTAATAAAAAACCAGGAGAAGAAGGATGATCATAATGAAGGCCGGGGCCACCGATGAGGAGATTGCCGCCGTAGTCAAGGATATCGAAAGCTACGGACTGCGGGCCGACGTTTCCCGCGGAGAGTTCCGAACGGTAATCGGCCTGGTCGGCGACGAGAGGAAGATACCCTTCTCGCACTTCGCCGTCCTGCCGGGGGTAAAAGAAGCGATGATGATTGACACGCCCTACAAGCTGATCAGCAAAGAGTATGGTAAGATATTCAATGGCGGCAGCGAGCCCCGCAGCATAAAGGTCGGGGACCTGTCCGTGGGCGGCCCGGAGCCCGTGTTCATCGCCGGGCCGTGCGCCGTCGAGAGCCGCGAGCAGCTTTTCAAGATCGCGGCGGGCGTAAAAAAAGCCGGGGGCCACATCCTGCGGGGCGGCGTCTTCAAGCCGCGCAGCTCGGTGCACTCCTTCCAGGGGCTGGGCTCCCAGGGCCGGGAGGGGGCCGAGGAAGCCCTGAGCTGGCTGCGCGAGGCCGGCGACAAGTACGAGATGCCGGTAATCACCGAGGTCAGGGGCGAAAACCAGGTGGAGCTGACCGCGAAGTACGTGGACATCATCCAGATAGGCGCGAGAAACATGTACGATCAGGACCTGCTCACCAGGGTAGCCGCCATGAAGAAGCCCGTCCTCTACAAGAGGCACTTCGGCGCGGGCATCGAGGAGTTTCTTTCCTTCGCGGAGTACATCGCCGCCGAGGGCAACAAGGACATCATCCTCTGCGAGCGCGGCATCATCCCGGTAGGCAAGGGCAAGAACTACACGCGCTACACCTTCGACCTGGCCGCCATACCAGTGATCCAGAAGGAGACCTACCTGCCCATCATGGCCGACCCGAGCCACGCCACCGGCCGGCGCGACCTCATCTACAGCATGAGCTGCGCGGCGGTCGCCGCCGGCGCGTGCGGCCTGATGATCGAGACGCACACCGACCCGGCCCAGGCGCTGGTAGACGGGCTTCAGATGATTACCCCGGACGAGCTGGGCGAGGTCATCAGCACCTGCCGGCGAATATGCCGGACGGTAGCGAGATAAGGATAGACATGAGAACCGTCAGAGCAGAACTCGGCGCCCGCAGCTATGACATCCGGGTAGGCGCGGGACTGCTGGCGCAGGCCGCCGGCTGGCTGAAGGAGCTGGGCTTTGACGGCAAGCTGGTCATCATCACCGACCCGATGGTCAAACGACTGCACGGCGACCGGCTGGCCGACGACCTGAGCGCCGCCGGCTTCAATGTCATCAGCCTGGTCGTCGCCGGGGGCGAGGCCAACAAGTCGCTGGACAACGCCGCCCGGCTCTACCGGGAGCTGATGAGCTTCTTCGCGGAACGGTCGACCCCCATCCTGGCGGTGGGCGGCGGCATCATCGGCGACCTGGCCGGTTTTGTCGCCTCGACCTACCTGCGCGGCGTCCCCTTCGTCCAGGTGCCCACCACCCTGCTCGCCCAGGTGGACGCCGGCATCGGGGGCAAGACCGCCGTGAACCACGGCGATATCAAGAACAACATCGGCACTTTCTACCAGCCGCGACTGGTCATCGCCGATACTGACGTGCTGAAGACCCTCCCGGAGGCGGAAATCCTCAACGGCCTGGCCGAGGTCATCAAGAGCGCCGCCATCGCCGACAAGGACTTCTTCACCTTCCTGGAAGCCAACCTGAAAGACCCGGGCTCCGTGGACGCCTCGATGCGGGAAGAGATCGTCTTCCGATGCGCCCGGATAAAGGCGGGCATCGTGGCCGCGGACGAGCGGGACCTGGGTCAGAGGCACATCCTCAACTACGGCCACA
>JACPQH010000109.1 GCA_016190585.1 Chloroflexota bacterium
AGTTGGTCCTGCGCTCCGCTATCGAGGCCTTGGAGCAGGAGCGCAATGCTGTCTGCGCCGCCATCGATTGGCGCTTTACTACCCATGATGCCCGCGTCAGACTCCACCGGCTCTATCCTTCAAGAAATTAAGGTGACTGAGTACTAGGAAATCAGGACGGCGGGCACTTTCGGGCGCTTTCGGCTCAATTGAAATATGAGTACCCATCGTTGCGAAGTGATGGTAGAAAAACAACTCTAGCCTAGCGGAGAAGTGATCCGAGTCAATTGAGCTTTTCAGTCTATCTTCTAAAGCCTTCTTCGCTTTGAGGTGGGCCACTTCTCCTAACCAGCACAGCCACTCCTGAACACGTTTCTGTCGGACAGGGTCCCGGCTGCTGTTGTAGATGCCCCACTGACTCATCAGGCCAGTCTACCTTCTCTGAGCCATCGCGCCGCGTCTTTGGCGTGGTAGGTGATGATGAGGTCGGCGCCGGCGCGTTTGATGGCGGTGAGGGCCTCCAGCACTGCCTGCCGCTCGTCTAGCCAGCCACGCTGGGCCGCCGCCTTCAGCATGGAGTACTCGCCGCTCACGTTGTACGCGGCCAGGAGCAGGTCGAAGCGCGCCCTCGCCCTGGCGATAATGTCCAGGTAGGGCAGCGCCGGCTTCACCATGAGGATGTCGGCGCCCTCCTCCACGTCCAGCGCCATCTCGCGCAGGGCCTGCCGCACCGAGGCCGGGTCCATCTGGTAGCCGCGCCGGTCGCCGAACTGGGGCGCGGAGCCTGCCGCCTCCCGGAAGGGGCCGAAGAAGGCGGAGGCGTACTTGGCGGCATAGGACATGATGGGCGCCTGCTGGAATCCATTGTCATCCAACGCCTTGCGGATAGCGGCCACGCGGCCGTCCATCATGTCGGAAGGGGCGACGATATCGGCGCCCGCCTCGGCGTGGGACAGGGCCACCCGTGCCAGCAGCTCCAGCGTGGAGTCGTTGTCCACCTGGCTTCCCGCGATGAGGCCGCAGTGGCCGTGGTCGGTGTACTCGCACAGGCAGACGTCCGTGATAACCGCCAGGCCGGGGACGGCGCGCTTCAGCCGCCGGACTGCCTGTTGGACGATGCCACGGGGATGGTAGGCCTCGCTGCCGCGCGCGTCCTTGCGCGCCGGAATGCCGAAGAGCAACACCGCCGGGACGCCAAGGCCGGCCACTTCCCGCGCTTCGGTCACCAGGGTGTCCGGGGAGAAATGGTAGCAGCCGGGCATCGCCTCGATTTCCCGCTTCACGCCCTTGCCGTGCGTCACGAAAAGCGGGTAGATGAGGTCGCTGACCGCCAGCCGTGTCTCACGCACCAGGTTGCGGACCAGCGGGTTCTGGCGGAGCCGCCGCATGCGCACCTGAGGAAATCCAGCCATCACTTCGCTCCTGGACTGAAATAGCTGACCAGGGCCTTCACCAGGCCGGGGATGGTATGCTCGCGGGCCACCAGGTCCACGCGCAGCCCCAACTCCTTCGCCGTCGCCGCCGTCGTCGGCCCGATGCAGGCGATGGCCACCCGGTTAGGGACCTTGGCCTTGGGACCTAAGATGTCGAGCAGGTTGCGCACCGCCGATGAGCTGGCGAAGGTGATGACATCGGTATCGTGCAGCCAGTCGGCGGCGGCCAGCCCCGGCTCAGGGCGGACGGTGCGGTACGTCTCTACTTGCTCCACAGTAGCGCCCAGCTTCTTCAACCCCAGCGCGATACCCTCCGGCGCGATGTCCGTCCGCGGCAGGAGGAACCGCCAACCAGCCACGCCCTGCCGCTCAAGCAGCTTCAGGAGCGCGTCGCCGGTGAACTCGTCAGGCACATAGTCGGGCCGCACGCCGCGCTGCTCCAGGGCTTGCGCGGTCATGGTACCGACTGCCGCGACCTGCACACCGGCGAGGCGCCGCGCATCGTAGCCCAGGGCCTGCATCCGGCTGAACACCGCCTCCACGGCATTGACGCTGGTGAAGATGGCGGCATGGTATTCGCCCAAGCGGCGCAGGGCCTTGTCCAGGGCCTCCCAGCTTGCCGGCGGTTTGATCTCTATGGTGGGAAGCTCCACCGGGTCGGCCCCCTCCTCCAGGAGCAGCTCC
>JACPQH010000111.1 GCA_016190585.1 Chloroflexota bacterium
ATGTCAGGACATTCCAAGTGGGCGAATATCAAACACGCCAAGGGGATGGCGGACGCCAAGCGGGGGCAGATGTTCACCAAGCTGACCCGCGAGATAATGATAGCGGTGCGCGAGGGAGGCAGCAGCCCCGAGTCCAACTTCCGTTTACGTTTGGCGGTACAAAAAGCCCGGGACAGCAATATGCCCAACGATAACATCGAGCGGGCCATCAAGAAGGGCAGCGGCGCGGCCGAGGTATCGGCCCTGAACGAGCTTACCCTGGAGGGCTACGCTCCCGGCGGCGCGGCCGTCATGGTACAGGCGCTGAGCGACAACCGCAACCGCACCATCCAGGAAGTGCGGAGCATATTCACCCGGCACGGCGGCAGCCTCGGGGAGAGCGGCTGTGTCTCCTGGCTCTTCGAGTCCAAAGGCGTAATCGTGGTCAGGACCGATAACCTGGACCCGGATGACCTGGTGCTGAACGCCATTGACGTCGGGGCTGAGGACGTCAAGGCGGAGACCGGCTTTGTCGAGATATATACCAAACCGGAAGCCCTGGAAAAGGTCAGGACAGCCCTGGAGCAAAAGGGCATACCGGTGCAGACGGCCGAGGTCACCATGACCCCGAAGACGACCAGCCAGCTTGAGGAGAAGCAGGCGCTGCAGGCTCTCAAGCTCATTGACCGCCTGGAAGAGCTTGACGAAGTCCAGTCGGTGTCCACCAACGCCGATTTCTCCAATGAAATCCTGGAGAAGCACGTCCAGCAGGCGTAATGAAAGTTCTGGGGGTTGACCCGGGCACGGTCGCCACAGGCTACGGGGTGGTGGAGGAGCGGGGGGATGCCATCCTGACGCTGGGCTACGGCGTCCTGACCAACCCGGCGCGCCGGCCTATCGGCGAGCGTCTGAAGAACATCTACGAGCAATTGCTTGACATAATAAATCAGCACCGCCCCGACGCCGTGGCCGTCGAGCAGCCCTTTGTCGCCAGCAACGTGCGGGCGGCCCTAGCGATCGGGCGGGCGCAGGCGATGGCGCTGCTGGCGGCCGCCAGCCGGGGGATCCCCGCCGCCGAGTACACCCCGGCGCAGGTGAAGCAGCGGGTGACCAACTACGGGGGCAGCCGCAAGGAGCAGATCCAGGAGATGGTGCGGCTCCAGCTTGGGCTGGAAAGAGCGCCCGAGCCGCATGACGCCGCTGATGCCCTGGCGGTGGCCATCTGCCACCTCCGCGAGGCGCACCTGGGCCGCCTGCTGGCCGGCCGCTAATGATCGCCAGCATTTCCGGCAAGCTCGAATACTACGGCGAAGACCACGCCGTCATCGATGTCGGCGGCATCGGCCTCCAGGTGTTCCTGCCCGCCTCCACCCTGAGCGCCCTGGGCCGGCCGGGCAGCCAGGTGAAGCTCCACACCCATCTTCATTTGCGCGAGGACAATGTCAGCCTTTACGGGTTCGCCACGCCGCAGGAGCTGTCGCTGTTTGCGACCCTGCTTGAGGTCTCCGGCATCGGTCCCCGGCTGGCGCTGGGTATGATATCGGCGATGAACCCCGACCACCTGGCGACGGCCATCGCCACCGGCAATGAGGCGCTGCTGCAGACGATTCCCGGCATCGGCAAAAAGACCGCCAGCCGCCTCGTTCTCGATCTGAAGGACCGGATAGCCGCCGGCTGGACCGGGCCCGCCGCCTCACCGGCCCGTGAGAACGCCGATGTCCTGGCGGCGCTGGCCTCCCTGGGATATTCGCCGGCGGAAGCCGTTAAAGCCGTAGCCAGCCTGCCGGCGTCGCCGAAGATGGCGCTCGAGGAAAAGGTCAGGCTGGCGCTCCAGTATTTCGCCGGGAAGTAGCCCCGCCCCCGAATTGCCCCCGTCCCGTCGCGAAAGTTATACTATTATCAGAAGATAAGTTTTATGCCGGATTTTCAGATCGTTTCCGAGTTCAAGATGACCGGCGACCAGCCTGAGGCCGTGGACGGGCTGGTCGAGGGTCTGAATAAAGGCTGCCGGGAGCAGACCCTGCTCGGCGTCACCGGCAGCGGCAAGACCTTCACCATGGCCAACGTCATCGAGCGCGCCCGGCGGCCCGCCCTGGTCATCTGCCACAACAAGACCCTGGCCGCCCAGCTCTACAGCGAGTTCAAGGAGTTCTTCCCTGACAACGCCGTGGAGTACTTTGTCTCCTATTACGACTACTACCAGCCGGAGGCCTATGTCCCGCGCTCCGATACCTACATCGAGAAAGAGGCCGATATCAACGACGAGATCGACAAGCTGCGCCACGCCGCCACCCGCGCTCTCTTCGAGCGGCGGGACACCCTGATCGTGGCCTCGGTGTCCTGCATCTACGGCCTCGGCGAGCCTTCGGAATACCGCAGCTTCGTGCTCGATTTGAAAAAGGGCGGTGCCTACGACCGGCGCAAGCTCCTGCGCGAGCTGGTGGACATGCAGTACGAGCGTAACGACCTGGACTTCACCCGGGGCAAGTTCCGGGTGCGGGGGGACACCCTGGAGATACAGCCGGCCTACGAGGAGCTGGCGCTGCGCGTCGAGTTCTTTGGGGACGACATCGAGCGCATTATCCAGCTCGACCCCCTCACCGGCGAGATGCTGGCTGAGCTCGACTTCGTGAGCATCTACCCGGCGAAGCACTTCGTCACCTCGTACGACAAGCTGATGGCGGCTATCGAGAGCATCAAGCGGGAGCTCGAGGAGCGCCTGGGCGAGCTCAAGAGCCAGGGCAAGCTCCTGGAGGCCGCCCGGCTGGAGTCGCGTACCAGGTATGACCTCGAGATGATGCGGGAGACCGGCTACTGCGCCGGGGTGGAGAACTACTCCCGCCACCTCGCGGGGAGAGCGCCCGGCAGCCCGCCGTGGACCCTGCTTGATTATTTCCCGGATGACTTCCTGCTGTTTATCGACGAGTCGCACATGACCCTGCCCCAGATACGCGGCATGTACCACGGCGACCGCTCCCGTAAGGAGACGCTGGTCGAGTACGGTTTCCGCCTGCCCTCGGCCATCGATAACCGCCCGCTGAGCTTCGAGGAGTTCCAGCAGCACGTCAACCAGGTCATCTACACCTCGGCCACGCCGGCGGAGTACGAGCACAAGCACAGCCAGCAGGTCGTGGAGCAGCTTGTCCGCCCCACCGGCCTCCTCGAGCCGACGATTGAGGTCAAGCCGACCAGGGGGCAGATTGACGACCTCCTGGCGCAGATCAAAGAGCGGGTGGGCCGGGGCGAGCGCTGCCTGGTAACCACGCTGACCAAGCGCATGGCCGAGGAGCTGGCCGACTACCTGCTGGAGATGGGCGTCAAGACCCATTACCTCCACTCGGAGATCGAGACGCTGGAGAGGGTGGAGATACTGCGCGACCTCCGGCTCGGGGTGTTCGATGTGGTGGTGGGGATCAACCTGCTGCGGGAGGGTCTCGACCTGCCCGAGGTCAGCCTGGTGGCCATACTCGACGCCGACAAGGAAGGCTACCTGCGGTCGCGGGAAGCCCTCATCCAGACCATGGGGCGGGCGGCCAGGCACATCGACGGGCACGTTATCATGTACGCCGATGTCGTCACCGGCTCGATGCAGGCCGCTATCGACGAGACGAAGCGCCGCCGGGCCATCCAGGAGGCCTATAACCTCGAGCACGGCATCACGCCGCAAGGCATCCGCAAGGCCATCAAGGATATTACGGAGCGAGTGCGCGCCGCGGTCGCCGAGCCGAAGCCCGTTTATGACACCCGCGCTCCCCGCAGCAAACAGGAAGTGGCGCGCATCATCCGCGACCTCGAAAGCCAGATGAAGGCCGCGGCGAAGAGCCTCGAGTTCGAGAAAGCCGCCCTTATCCGCGACCGCATCGTCGAGCTGAGGAAGGGTGAGTAGCGACCTCTTCCGCACCCGGCAGGAGCGGCGCGAGGCGCGCCTCCGCAAGAAGCGCGAGCGCATCATCAAGCACGGCCGCAGCCTCGCCCGCATCTACCGCGACTCGGTCATCAAGAAGCTGAAGCGGGTGAAGAGACGGTAGCGCCTGAGTTGAGGCTGTCTGAAATGTCAGGCCGGGCGCGGCGAGGTATCTGTCTTGCCCCGAAGATCGGGTCCTTCGGGTACCTCCAAACCTCAGAGCTTGTGAACAAATCAGGAAATCTTAAAAAATTTCCTCTCCCCTTGGGAGGAGCTGGTTAACAAATCAGCAATCTCGAAATTTTTCCTCCACCCATGGGAGAGCTTGTGGACAAATCAGGAAATCTCAAAATATTTCCTCTCCCGGCGGGAGAGGATTAAGGTGAGGGCGTTGACCCGTGGGGATTGACACACTCATCCTAGCCTTCTCCCTTTGAAGAGAGAAGGGACATGATTAACACGTTTGCCGATTCTTCACAAGTTCTCAGGATGACGACCGGTTTTCAGGTCGAATCCCGCCACCTCCCTTCGCGAAAGGGAGGCGCAGCTTTGTCGCCGGGCGGTTTTCCGTTATAATTCAGAGCATGGGGGCATACCTTAATGAAGCTATCGGAGGCAGTCAGTTGAAAAGGCAGATAAAAATCGGCGAATGGGTGAGCCTCAGAGTCAGGGTCAGCGAGAAGGACGTCCATTACGCCGGCGGGCTGGTCAACGGCGCCTGGGTGCTCGGCCTTTTCGGGGACGTCGCCACTGAGGTCGGCATCAGGCATGACGGCGACGAGGGCCTGCTGGCCGCCTATAAGGAGCTCCAGCTCACCGCGCCGGTCCACGCCGGGGAGTTCATCGAGGCGCGCTGCAAGATCGTGCGGGCCGGCAATACCTCCCGCGAGCTCTACCTGGAGGCCTACAAGTACATCGTCCCTGGCAACAACGCCGGCCACCCTTCCTGGGCCGATGTCCTGCCGGAGCCGCAGCTCGTGGCCAGAGGCACGATGATCCAGGTGGTGCCCAAGGACTGCCAGAGGTACACGGACTGAAAACCGCTTGCGTAAAGGTAGGAAGTTAACTAACGGCTCTCCCTTTCGTAAAGTGAGGCAGGAGGGATTAAAAAAATCCCCCTTGCCCCCTTTTCCCAAAGAGGGCATTCTAAGGAGGACAAATGCTCGTACTTGGTCTGGTGTGCAGCCCGCGGAGCCACAGCAACACAGAGATGATGATGGAGGCGGCGCTGGCGGGCGCCCGCAGCTACGGCGCCGAGACCGAGCTCTGGACGGCGGCGGGTAAAAAGCTCGAGCCGTGCAACGCCTGCGAGGTCTGTGTGAAAAATGGCGGCCTCTGCAACATCCAGGACGATATGCGGGCGCTTTACCCCAGGATAGAGGCCGCCGACGGTCTCATCTTGGGATCGCCGTCTTATTATATGTCGGTCACGGCGCAGGCCAAGACCGTCATGGACCTCCTGTACGGCTTCTACACCAACTACAAGCTGGTCAACAAGGTGGCCGGCGTCATCAGCGTCGCCGGCTCGGTGGGGAACAATGATGTCGCCCAGCAGTTCATCAACTTCATTTGGCTACGCGGTGCTCCGCGGCGAGGCCGGCAAAGACGCCTACGCCATGAAGAGCTCTGAGGAGGTGGGCAAGCTGGTGGCGGCCATGCTGAAGCAGCCGCCCCGGTACCCGGACGAGTACCGCAAGAACATCATGCGCCTCTGCCGTTCCAACTACGGCATCGAGGCCTACCCCCTTCGCCACACCCGCCCGCCGCGGCCGCCCCGCGCCCCGGAAGCTCAGAAGCCCTGAGGTGATTCCGGCAGGCTTCGCGGCGCTCGGAACGGCATTTTCCCCGGTCACCCCGAGCGCCGGTCGAATGGTCTTTATCGCAGGCTACTCCCCGGGCCGCAGCGTTCTGAGCAGGCTGGCGATACCGGCGTAGTGCCCGCCGTCGAGCAGGATGGTCTGCCCGGTGATGTAGCTTGAGGCCTCCGAGGCCAGGAACAGGGCGGCGCCCGCCACCTCGTCCGGCTCGGCGATGCGCCCCAGGGCGGCGCTGTCCTCGGCGCTCTTGCGGATGACCGGGTTGTCCCACAGTGCCTGGGAGAACTCGGTCCTGACGATGCCGGGCGCGATGGCGTTGACCCTGATGCCGTACTGCCCCAGCTCCTGGGCGAGCACCTGGGTGAGCATGACCACCCCGGCCTTACTCATCGAGTAGACGCCGAGCCCCGCCATGGGCCGCACCCCGGCCTCGGAGGCGATGTTGACGATGACGCCGCCCGAGCCGCGTTCCCGCATGACGCCGGCCACCCGCTGGCTCAGGAAGAAGGTCGCCTTGAGGTTCAGCCCCATCGTCACGTCCCAGGCCTTCTCCTGGATGTCAAAGACGGAGCCGTAAAAAGGGTTCGTACCGGCGTTGTTCACCAGGATGTCGATGCGGCCGAAACTCTCCAAGGTCTTCCGCACGAGGTTCTCGATTTCCGGGAGGTGGCGCAGGTTCACCGGGACAGCCAGGGCGGTCCGCCCGCAAGCCGAAATCTCGGCGGCGGTCTTTTCGAGGTCGGGCGGCTTCCGGGCGGCCAGGGCGATATCGGCCCCCGCCGCCGCCAGATCCAGGGCGATGGCGCGCCCGATACCCCGGCTGCCGCCGGTCACCAGGGCGACTTTCCCCTCAAGCGAAAACCTGTCCAGCACATTATTTTCCATTAAATCTTTCCTGAGTTTAAGCTAGTCAAGTATAACACAAGCGTTCCTCCGGTTCCGCCGGCATCTTCCGCCGGGGGCCGGGGACAGCAAACTTGTTCAACCGGCCAGCATTGAAAATGTTCCGGTAAACTGATAAGCTATAGTCGAATATGCGCATATAGGCGATTTATATTAATGCGTGACCTGATTAAAGCCGTTAAAGCCCTGTCGGACGAGACCAGGCTCAGGATGCTGAACCTCCTTCTGGTGAGGGAATGCTGCGTCTGCGAGGTCGTGCAGACCCTGGATATTTCTCAGACGCGCGCCTCCCGCAACCTGAACCTGCTGTACAACGCCGGTTTCCTCAAGGTCCGCCGCGAAGGGCTCTGGGCTTACTACTGCATTGACCGGGACGGCATGAGCCCGCACCTGCAAGCCATCCTCGAAGCGACCAGGCAGGCTCTTGAGGGTGACGGGCAGATGCGGAACGACCTCGAAAGGCTCAGGACGGCTGAACGTGCCGGCCCGGAATATGCCGGCAAAGCGTGCCAGACCGGACCAGCAGGGGACAACTCCTCATCGCGAGCGCGGCGCTGGATCGGGTCCATGACGGCAGCCGGAGGGCGGAGGTCAAACATGAAAACCGTGTTGTTCGTGTGCGTACATAACTCGGGGCGCAGCCAGATGGCCGAGGCCTTGTTCAACAGCCTGGCCGGGGGGAGAGCCAGGGCGATTTCCGCCGGTTCTCAGCCGGCCGCGAGGGTAAATCCGGTCGTCGCCGCCGCGATGCTCGAAGAAGGTATTGACATCAGCCGGAACAAGCCCAAGCTGCTGACCCTAGATATGATGGAAGGCGTTGATAAGGTCGTTACGATGGGCTGCGAAAATAGCTGTCCCCTGACCACGGCGGAGACCGAGGACTGGGCGCTGGCGGACCCCGAGGGGAAGCCGCTGGCGGAGGTCCGGCAAATCAGGAGTGAGATAAAGGCACGGGTAACGAAGCTGGTGGAGCAAATGGCGCCGGGTGGAGGCGAAAATACTTGAAATCAGGAAGACGGTGGTCCCCCCTGACGAGCAAGATGTTATGGCGCTGGAGAGGATCATTGCTGACGCCGATGAAAAAGAGGCGCTGCGGTTCCTGAAGAAGTCTGTTTATGACTGGATCCGGTGCTCGCAGCGGGGCAGGCTCAAGTCGCACCTCGACGCGGTCGATCCGCCGCACGGCAAATAGCCCCGGCAATCATTTGTTCAGGAAGGAGAACGGATAAATGAGCAGACAACGAGGCACGGTGGTCGGCAAGCTGCCGTTTCTTGACCGTTTCCTCACGCTGTGGATTTTTCTGGCGATGGGCTTAGGGGTTGGGCTGGGATATTTCTATCCCCGGGAGATGGCCGATCTCTACGCCAGGACAACCGTATTAGGCGGCACCACATCCATCCCCATCGCCATCGGGCTAATCCTGATGATGTACCCGCCGCTGGCCAAGGTGAGGTACGAAGAGATGGGCCCGGTCTTCCGCAACTGGCGGATACTCGGCCTTTCCCTGGTGCAGAACTGGCTCATCGGTCCGGTGCTGATGTTCCTGCTGGCAGTCGCCTTCCTCGGCTTTCTGTGGCCCTACCCCGAGTACATGATGGGCCTGATCATGATTGGCCTGGCGCGGTGTATCGCCATGGTAATCGTCTGGAACGAGCTGGCGAAAGGGGACCGCGAGTACGCCGCCGGCCTGGTGGCCTTCAACTCTGTCTTCCAGATTATCTTTTACTCCGTCTATGCCTATATTTTCATCACGGTGCTGCCCGGCTGGTTCGGGCTGCGCGGTTCCGCGGTGGACATCACCATCGGCGAGATCGCCCAGAGCGTGTTGATTTACCTCGGTATTCCCTTCTTTGCAGGTATGCTCACCCGCTTCTGGCTTATCAGGTCCAGGGGGCGCGAGTGGTACGAGAACCGGTTCATTCACCGGATAATGCCGCTGACCCTGGCCGCCCTGCTTTTCACCATCGTCGCCATGTTCTCACTCAAGGGTGAGCTTATCGTGCAGATACCGCTGGACGTGGTGCGCATCGCCGTGCCGCTGCTTATCTACTTCGTGGTCATGTTCCTGGTCTCGTTCTACATGGGCAAGCGGATCGGTGCGGACTACGCCAGGACAACGACCATCGCCTTCACCGCCTCCAGCAACAACTTCGAGCTGGCCATCGCCGTGGCCGTGGCCGTTTTCGGCATCGGCTCGGGTCAGGCCTTCGCCGCGGTCATCGGCCCGCTGGTGGAGGTGCCGGTGCTTATCAGCCTGGTGAACGTGTCCCTGTACTTCCGGAAGCGCTACTTCGGCCTGGCGGCCGCGCCCGGCGAGATCACGGCGAAGGGGAGCACGGTCTGCTGAGGCGCGGTCGGATAATCTTGCTAACGCCGCGCCCCGGATGATAAGATAAATAGGCTGAAAACACGTTTGAGCTGCTTCAGCCCCCGGCATGCCCCTGTAGCTCAGATGGATAGAGCAGCGGTTTCCTAAACCGCGTGTCGTGAGTTCGACTCTCACCAGGGGTACCACGCCCCATATTCCGCCTTGTCCCCGTAGCGCCAAAATAGTAGAATTAAGCATGGCCGGAAAGTGGGACAAGCCGCTCTTCAGGTGCCTGATCATCCTGTGCGTGGCCCTGGTCTTTGCCTCCGGCGTGGCCCGGCACTCCCAGTCCCACCCGGGCTATTCCACCACCGCAATCCAGCGCCCGACCTATGCCATGCTCCCCGTCCCTGTCCGGCTCAGCGGCGAGCTCCACGTCAGCAAGCGTGCCCAGGACAGCCTGCGCCGGGACGTCTCGCCAGCGCCGGAGGCCGTCCTGTCCCACAGCGGTTTTACCCCCGGGCCGGACTCGGTGCTTTACGCCGACCTGCCGGACAGTCTGCTGCGGAAGGCCGCCCATCAGTCTTGCTCCCTGCTCGATATACCGCCGCCCGCCGTTTAGCCTCTCACCAGTCTTTTCCGTTGAGCGCCGGCAAGGCCGAAGACGCCTTCCGGCAGAGGAGAGGTTTAAATGGAACCCAAAGTGATTATCTTTATCATCGTGGTCGCGGCGATTGCCGGCCTCATTATCTACCGTTACGTGAAGAAGCCCCAATAGACCCTGGTCACGGTATCCGCGTAAAAGAGCCCGCGTACCCCTCCCCTGGAACTCCCGGTGACGGGCGGGGAAAGGGGAGGGGTACTGCCTGATTCTGGAACGTAGGCAAACCGGCGCGCGCTGTAATAAATGAGCCGTCCGGGCGCGCGGCGAAGCTGTCTATCGTCGGCGCCCCCGTCGACCGGCCCAGGGCAGGGGGACGCGCACGTGTTGCTGCGGCTGCCCCGGCGCGGGCGATTGTCCCGGAGGCCGGGCCTTAGAGCCGGTCCCAGAAGCGCCGGTACCAGTCGATCGTCTCTTTAAGTCCCTGCTCCAGGGTGATGGAGGGCTGCCAGCCCAGCAGGTTTCGGGCTTTACCGGTGTCCAGGGTCTTGCAGACGGGGGTCTCACGCCGGGCGCCGTGGAAAACGGGCTCTCTTTCCGCGCCGTCGTAAAGGCGGCTGATGAGCTTCACCAGGTCGCTTACCGAGATGGGGATGCCGCCGCCGAAGTTGAAGGCTTCCCCGGAGGCGCGGTCGAGATTCTCGGCCACTGCCAGATAGCCGCGGGTCATGTCCTGGATGTGCAGGTAATCGAAGGTCGAGGTGCCGTCGTCGCGGCCGCCGAAATCGTAGCCGTTGCCGTTCATCAGGTTGGTGATGGCCCGCGGCACGATGGTGGAGAAGTTGGTGTTGCCCGGCCCGTAGGTGTTGATAAAGCGGCAGACGGCGGCCTTCATGCCGTAGGTCTGGGCGTAACAGCGCACCGCGATATCGGCGGCCACCTTGGAGGGGGTATAGATGTTGGCCGTCTTCACCGGCGCCTGCTCCTCGGGGATGGGCTCACGCTGGAACGTCGTCCCGTAGTAGGCGCCGCTGGAGGCGAAGACCAGGGCCTTGGCGAAGGTTGAGGTCCGCATGGCTTCCAGCACGGCGTAGGTGCCCATCACGTTCAGGGAGAGCGCCTCGTAGGGGAAGAGGTTATTGATGGGTACCACAGGCTGCGCCGCCAGGTGGAACACGTTGTCAATTTCGAAACGCTCGAGGCTGACCTTGAGCAGGCCGATGTCGCGGACGTCGCCGTGGATGAAGTTGACCTGGTGGTCCAGGCCGGTCAGGACCAGGTAGGAGTTCTTCGGCGTGGTGATATCGAGCACATAGACGCGCGCTCCCCTTTCCAGGAGCTGCTCGCAGAGGTGTGAGCCGCCGAAGCCGAACCCGCCCGTAACCAGGCACCTTTTTCCGCGCCAGAAGGAGCTCTGTCTATCTGCCTCCATCATTCCCCCTAAAAGGCCAATTAGAGAAATTTTACAATCCCTCAGGCGGTCTTAATATACGGAAGCTTACCTAATTCACCCGCCGGCGGCTACGTAATGGCGCCCCGCCCGTGAAATCAAGTCGAGGGGCACGGCGCCTCGTTCTCCGGGGGACTCTTGACTTTCCCATGGGGGCGGATGATAATCGGGATAGCATTATTCACAACGGCTGGTCGGAGCGATGAAAAGGTACGACCTTATCGCGCACACGGCCGACACCGGGCTGGTGGCCTACGGCGAGGACCTGACCGAGGCCTTCGCCAACGCCGCCTACGGCATGTTCGCCATCATGACCGACCTGCGCCGGGTCAGGGCGGCCCGCAAACGGGCGGTCGAAGTGGCGGACGAGGACAAAGAAGGGCTGCTCTTCGAGTGGCTGAACCACCTTATCTACCTCTTTGAAGTCGAAAAATGGCTTTTCAAGAAATTCGAGATCACCGGAATGAGAAACAACCGCCTGACCGCGGTCTGCCGCGGTGAGAAATATGACCCCGCGCGGCACCGCATCAGGATAGGGATAAAGTCGGCCACCTACTACCTGATGAAGGTCGACGGGGCCAAAAACGAGGTCCAGGTAATCTTTGATGTTTGAGGCAGCAAGCCCATGCCGCGCTGGAACGGGCCGCTAGAAAAGATAGACGACTACCGCTGGCGGATACCGGTGAGCTACCGAGCCGGCATGAGGGTGCCGGGGATAATCTACGCCAGCCGGGAGATGCTGGACAGCGTCAAGGAGGAGCAGGCCCCGGAGCAAGTGGTGAACGTCGCTTCCCTGCCGGGCATCGTGGAGGCCTCCCTGGCCATGCCGGATATCCACTGGGGCTACGGCTTCCCCATCGGCGGGGTGGCCGCCATGCGGGTTGCCGATGGGGTGGTGTCGCCGGGCGGGGTCGGCTTCGATATCAACTGCGGCGTGCGCATCCTCCGCACCAACCTGTACCTGGCGGAGGTGAAGCCGCGGATCAAGGAGCTTGTCGACGCGCTGTTCAAGAACGTCCCCTCGGGAGTCGGCTCGGAAGGCAGGATAAAGCTGCGCTCGGGCGAGATCGACCAGGTGCTGGCCCGGGGCTCGCGGTGGGCGGTGGAGCGGGGCTACGGGCGGGCGGATGACCTCGATACCACCGAGGAGCGCGGCGAGATGCCCGGCGCCGAACCGGCCCGTGTCAGCCACAAGGCCAAGGAGCGGGGCGTCCCGCAGCTCGGCACGCTGGGCTCGGGCAACCATTTCCTCGAGGTGGCCGTGGTCGACCAGGTTCACGAACCGGAGACCGCCCGGGCGATGGGCATCGAAGGCCTGGACCAGGTGATGCTCCTCGTCCACTGCGGGTCAAGGGGCCTCGGCCACCAGACGGCAGACGACTATATCAAGGAAATGGTCGCCGCGATGCGGAAGTACGGTATCGAGGTGCCGGACCGCCAGCTCGCCTGCGCCCCGGTGAAATCGCCGGAAGGACAGGCCTACCTGGCCGCCATGCGTTGCGCCGCCAACTACGCCTGGGCCAACCGCCAGTGCATCACCCACTGGGTCAGGGAGTCCTTCTGCGGTGTCTTGGGCAAGCGCGAGGCCGACGCCGGCCTCGAGCTGATATACGACGTGGCCCACAACATCGCCAAGATAGAGGAGCACCAGGTCGGCGATAACAAAACGACGGTCTGCGTTCACCGGAAAGGGGCTACCCGCGCCTTCCCCGCCGGGCACCCGGATGTTCCCGTGAAGTACCGGGATACCGGCCAGCCGGTGCTCATACCGGGAGACATGGGGCGCTTCTCCTACATCCTGGCGGGCACCGACCGGGCCATGCGGGAGACCTTCGGCTCGACCTGCCACGGGGCGGGGAGGGTGCAGAGCCGCGCCGCCGCCAAGAAGCATCTCAGGGGTCGGGACGTGCTTGCGGGCCTGGAGGCGCGCGGGATAACCGTCCGCACCGGCAACCTGAGAGACCTGGCGGAAGAAGCCTCGGAAGCCTACAAGGACGTCAGCGCGGTGGTGGGGGTCGTCCATAACGCCGGCATCTCGCGCATCGTCGCCCGTACCCGTCCTATCGGCGTCATCAAGGGATAGGCTGTGGTTCCTCGTCCCGGCGGGGATGGCGCTGCCCTAGCCGGCGGCGATCTCGCGCAGGGCGTCGACGACGAACCGCATCTCGTCCAGGGTATTGTAGAAGTAAGGGCTGATGCGGCATGAAGCCGGCGGGTCGAGCCCGAGGTAGTAGTGGGCCAGGGTGGCACAGTGGCAGCCGGCCCGTGCTTCGACGCCGTACCTGTCCAGGGCCCTGGCAACATCGAAGGGGTCTTTCCCCCGGATGTTGAACGAGATGAGCGAGGTGCGGCGCTCCGGGGCCGCCGGCCCGTAGACGGTGAGGTTCTTGATTCCGGCCAATTTTTCCAGCAGGTAGCCGTTCAGCTTGATCTCGTAGTCCTGGATGCGGCCCATCGCCCGCCGTATATCGTCGCGGGCCAGCAGGTAGCCGTTGGAACCGTCCGTGAAGCCCAGCGCCGCCCGGACCAGGAACTCGGTGGCCTTCCCGGCCATGATGCTGCCCAGGATGTTGGGCGTGCCCGCGGTGAACCGCCACGGCATCATGTTATAGCCGACGCGCTCCGGGCTGACCTCGCCCTCGGCTATCATGTCGCCGCCGTAGTGGAAGGGCCTCATGGTCTCGATAACGCTCTCCCGCGCGTAAAGCGCGCCGACGCCGACCGGGGCCAGCATCTTGTGGAAGGACCAGGCCAGGAAGTCCATGTCGCGCCGCACGACGTCAACAAAGCTGTTGGGGACGAGCTGGGCGCCGTCCACCAGGAAATAGGAACGCTGGACGCCGTTAGGCTGCTCGTAGCCGCTGTCATCGGCGATCTGCCGTACCTCGTCGAGCGGCGGTCTCGTTGCCAGGAAGTTGGAGGCGCCGGTGCAGCACACCAGCTTGGTCCGCTTATCGACCAGTCCGGCCAGGTTGTCGATGTCCAGCTCGCCGGTCTCGGGGTCGAAGCGAGCCAGGCGGCACTGCACCTTCCGCCCGAAGCGGGGCAGGATCTCGCGGCACAGGGCGTACCAGGGGATATAGTTGGAGTTGTGCTCCATGTAGGTCGTGACGATGTTGTCGCCGTCCCGGAACTCCGTCATCAGCGAGTACATAACGGCGTTGATGGCTTCCGTGGTCCCCCGGTAAAGGATGATGTCCCGCCAGGAGGCGGCGCCGACGAAGTTGGCGATGACGCGGTAGGCGTTTTCAAAGAGCGCCGTCGTCCGCACCGATGCAGCGGACTGCCCCCGGTGAACGTTGTCGTAGGTCAGGCACAGCTCTTTGCAGAAATTAAGCAGGGGGTCGGGCATCTGGGTGCTGGCGGCGTTGTTGGTGACTATCCGGCCCTGCCTGATGGCTGGGAAGTAGCTCCGTATCACGGGCAGGTCAAGCTCGGTACCGGAGACGGCATGGCTCATATTCACCTCTAGCGGGAAGCACGTAATCCAGATTAATTATCACGGGCTTCGGCCAGCACAGATAATCCGTATTCTTACGTAATTTACTAATACACCCCCCCTTATTTGTCCGCTTCCCATTTGACACGCCGGACTAAAAGACTTAGGATATTTTCAGATAACAAATATTGCGGGGTGGAAAAATCAGCGAACCGCCGTCCTATTCCGAGCAGATTGATGAGGTGGTCCGGGGCTTTATGGATGTCTGGACCCGGTTCGACGCCATGCTGCCCCATGAGCTGAGCCGGGTGCGGGCCCGCCTGAACGGTCTCAATTCCGGCCGCGAGCCGCCGGAGACCAACTACGAGCTCTTTTACCGGGTCAGCGCCGGGTTTGCCGGGCGCCAGGACCTGACGATGGGCGAGCTGAGCGCCCGTCTCTCGGTGCCTTTGAGCACCGCCACGCGCATCGTCGACTGGCTGGTGGACCGGGGGTACGCCAGCCGGGTGCATGACAGCCTGGACCGGCGCGTCGTCCGCGTGGTCCTCACCCCGGCCGGCTGCGAGCTGCACGGCAACATCGAAGGCTACGTTCACCAAAGAGTGAAAGAAATACTGCGCTGCCTCGCGCCCGAGGAAAGGACCACGTTGTTCAACCTTATCCGCAAGGTCGTCTCTTCAGTAAAAGCCGGTCAATAATGCACGGTCTCAGGGTCGCTCTGTTCCTCGCCTACAAGTCTATCCTGAAAGGCAACCGGTGGGCGCTGGCGCTGACCGTCCTGGTGATGGCGCTCAGCTTTGTGAACCTCATCTTCACCTCGTCGATACTCTCCGGGGTGACGACCACGCTGGACCGGCAGCTTATCGACACCTCGCTGGCGAATATCGTCCTCAGCCCGCCGGAAAACCGGTACTACCTGGACAACGCCGCCGACATCGAACGCCAGGTCAGGCAGTTCCCCGAGGTCGCCGGCGTCTCCGCCCACCTTAACGCCGAGGGCTTCTTCGAGTACCGCTGGCAGGAGAAGCGGCAGCCGGCGGACAAGGGGCGGAGCGGCCGCTGGGACGTCGTCGGCATCAACCCGGAAGACGAGTCCCGGGTGACCACCATCCACGGCCAGATGATCGAGGGCAGCTACCTCGCGCGGAACGACCGCGACCAGATCGTCCTGGGCGTCGAGATCGCCGGCGGGGAGCAGGCGCAGAGCTCGCCCTTCCTGACGCTGGGCGGGGTGAAGGCGGGGGAGAAGGTTCGCCTGACCTACCCCAACGGCGTCCGGCGCGAGTACACCGTGAAAGGCATCTTCCGCGCCCGCGAGATGATCCGCACCGACCACCTGGCCTTCGTCAGCCGGGCGGAGATGGTGTCCGTGATGGGGCGCTCCGTCTACGCCGACCGGGCCACCCAGGTGCTGGTCAGGGTAAACCCGGGCGCGGACGAAGACGCCCTCGTCGAGCGGCTGCGCCGGCTTGACCTGGGGGCGCAGGTCCGGGGCTGGCAGGAGTACGGCGGCGCCCTGCGCAGCATGGTCTCCACCTTCAGCATCATCGCTGGTCTTATCGGCGGCGTCGGCCTGACCGTGGCCGCAATCGTCATGTTCATCGTGATATACATCAACCTGGTGTCGAAGCGCCGGCAGATCGGCATCCTGCGGGCTATCGGCGTCAAGCAGGATATCATCATCGGCTCTTACCTTACCCAGGCGGTGCTCTTCGCCCTGGCCGGGACCGGCATCGGCTGGGCCATCATCCACTTCGGGCTGGACCCCTACTTCCGCCAAAACCCGATGGAGCTGCCCATCGGCCTGGTGAGCCTGACCATCAAGGCCTCGACCATACAGAGCTCCATCTTCGGGCTTGTCGGCGCGGCGGTGCTGGCGGGGTTCATTCCAGCCTGGGCTGTTATGAAACAGAGCATTATCAAGGCGATATGGGGAAACTGATTTGATAAAGGTAAGAGATCTGCGCAAGGTTTACGGCTCGGGTCCGACGGCGACCCTTGCCCTCAAGGGCGTCGACCTGGAGATTCATGCCGGCGAGTTCGTGGCCGTGATGGGGCGGAGCGGCTCGGGGAAGTCCACTCTGCTCCATCTCCTGGGCCTGCTTGACCGGCCGACCTCCGGCGGGATACTTATCGAAAACACGGACGTGCTGAGGCTTTCGGAGAGGCAGCGGACCCGTTTTCGCCTGGAGAGGCTGGGCTACGTCTTCCAGGAGTACTCCCTTATCCCCGAGCTCACCATACTGGAGAATGTTTACCTGCCCTCGCTGTGCTGCAATGGTGGCAAGAACAATCGCCAGAGGGCCGGGGAGATGCTGGAGGTCGTCGGGCTGGGCGAGAGACTGGGACACTACCCGGCGGAGGTCTCGGGCGGTGAGCAGCAGCGGGTGGCCATCGCGCGGGCGCTCATCAACCGGCCCCGGACGCTCTTCGCCGATGAGCCGACCGCCAGCCTGGACGCGACCTCGGCGGGGGTCGTCCTCGATCTTTTCCGCCGGCTGAACCACGAGATGGGGCAGACCATCGTCATGGTAACCCACGAGCCGGAGGACGAGCGGTTTGTCGACCGGGTCATCTGGCTGAAGGACGGCCTGGTCGACCCGGTTAAAATCCCGGTTTCTCGTTGACCGGTATCGTCGAGACCCGCCTCGGGCTGCCTTCCCGCTGGCGGACGACCGTCTTGCCGGCGAAGGTGCCGATGTGAAACAGGGGCTTTGACAGCACCTTTACCGGGTGTTATATTCAAGCCATGCAGTGGTTACCCTTCACGTCGAGCCTGGTCAGCCTCATCTTCGCCGTGGTCGTCTTCGACCAGTACCTGGCGCGCCGGAAACCGCACCAGCTCGTTTGGAGCATCGGGTTCTTCTTCTATTTCGCTTCGACACTCGCCGAGTTCCTGTGGGAAGCCTACGGGGCCAACGAGCTGGTCTACCGCCTCTGGTACCTGACGGGCGCCATCTACGTGGCGGCTTACCTGGGCATGGGCACGGTCTACCTCCTGGCGTCGCGGCGCAAGGCCCACATCACCATGACGGTGCTGGGGCTGGCTTCCGTCTACGCCCTCGTCAAAGTAGCCGCCGCGCCGGTGGATGTCGCCACCTTGACCCAGCTTGCCGGGACCGCCTTCCCGGCGGACGTCAGGCTGATTACGCCGTTCTTCAACATATTCGGTACGGTGGCCCTGGTGGGCGGGGCGATCTACAGCGCCGCGGTCTTCTGGCGCAAGAGGATCATGCCGCACCGGGTGCTCTCCAACTTCCTCATCGCCCTGGGGGCCATCATGCCGGCCTTCGGCGGCACGCTGCTCCGCTTCGGCGTCCCGCAACCATTCTATTTCTTGGAGCTGGCCGGCATCATTATCATCTTCCTGGGCTTCCTGCGCAACCGCGAGGTCTTCGGGCTCTTCCGCGTGCCCCTGGTCCACCTTCTCGTTCCGGCCTCCAGGAGCAAGAGCGCGCACTGAAAAGAGGCGACCGGCCCATTTGTATTAACCGCCGTTCTTTAATACAATAAGGCTGTTTCCGGGTGAGCCGATGGACAAGCCTCGAGACGTTATCAATAGGCTGATGAAGTTTTCCGGTCGCGCCCTTATCCTGCTGGCCCTCATGCCCTTGTCCTGCGCCTACGGCGGCTCCCTTAACTACGGCTCGGAGTCATCGCGCGCCGCCGGGGAGGCGGTCAGCCTGCCATCCCCGAAAAGCGACGGCCCGGTACCGCTGGAAGAAGCCCTGCGGAAGCGGCGCTCGGTGCGCGAGTTCCGGGACGAGCCTCTAAGCCTGGAGGCTGTCTCCCAGTTGCTCTGGGCGGCGCAGTGCATAACGGCGCCGGATGGCTTCCGCACCGCCCCGTCCGCCGGCGGCACCTACCCCCTCGAGGTGTACGCGGTGGTGGGAAAAGTGAACGGGCTTGAGCCCGGCGTCTACCGCTACGTCGCCGACGGGCACCGGCTAGAGAGGGTCCGGGAGGGCGACCTCAGGGACAGCCTGGCCGGGGCGGCGCTCGACCAGGCCGCTATCAGGGAAGCCCCGGTGGACATCGTCATCGCCGCGGTGTACGCGCGCACGGCCGCCCGCTACGGCGACCGCGGGACGCGCTACGTCCACCTGGAGGCGGGGCACGCCGCCCAGAACCTGTGCCTCCAGGGGGTGGCGCTGGGGCTGGGTTCGGTGGTCATCGGGGCCTTTTATGACGAGCCGGTCCGGGAGCGGCTCGGGATGCCGTCCGGTGAGAGCCCGCTGTACATCGTGCCGGTTGGCCGGCCGGCAGGCTAGTCTATTCCTTCCTCGATCTCGTCCAGCCGCTCGTCGCCGATGCCGAAGAAATGGGCGATCTCGTGCCTGACGACCCGGCCGATCTCCTCGACTATCTCGTCATCCGAGCGGCATACCGCCTCGATGGGCTTCTGGAAGATGGTCACCTTGTCCGGCGGGACGAGGCCGTAGTGGGTGTCGCGCTGGGTGAGGGGCACGCCTTCATACAGTCCCAGCAGGGTCTGGTCACGGCTGATCCCGGCCTGGCGCATCTGGCGGGGGGTGGGGCTGTCCTGCACCACAACGTCGACGTTGTCCAGCCGGGAGGCGAACTCCCCGGGGAGCGCCTCAACCGCCCGGACTACAAGCTCGCTGAACCTTTCTTTATCCATCGCGCCGCAATATTCCAGTCACCCCGTATTATAGCCTGAAAGGCGGCGCGGGTGAAAATGGCCCGGGTTAGCTCCGCCGTTCCGGGCTGGTGTGTCAGTATGTATCCCCTGTTAATGAAAAAGGGGGGCTTCATTTAACCCCCCTCGAGTTCGCGCGGACTAAAGCTAAATGAAGCCCCTTAAGTCACCCCGCTACAGGAGCAATCCCCACCCTGTCCGCCCGGCGAACGGTGTTCCATCTTACTTCTTGACGGTAAAGACATGGCGGCTGTCCTCCTGCCGGTAATCCGGCTTCAGGCTGCGCTGCTTGATCTCCTGGGCGACGGACCTTACCGAGTCCACATCGCCGAGCACCAGCCGGACGGTCTCGCCTTCCCTGAGGCTGTCCAGCAGCTCGGCGGCCTTGATGCGGGAAAGCGGGCACACCAGGCCGGCCAGGTCGAACTCGCGGGACGGCCGCTGGGCGCTGGTCTCGAGATAGTCTTTGTAGAAGCTGGCGTACTTGAAGGCGTCGTCGGGCGATATCGCCACGGCCAGGCCCCTGGCCGACTTGCCGGAGCGCAGGGCGGCGAAGACGATGGCGCCGGTGGTGGGCCCGACCATTATGCCGTCCTTCCGCGCCAGCCGGACGGCGGTCTCGTAGGCATCGCTGTCGCTCACCCCGATGACCCCGTCGATTACCGAGCGGTCAAGTATTTTGGGGATGAACTCCTCGTCCAGGCCGGTTATCCGCTTGAGTCCCGGCAGCTTGTGCTCGGCGGCGGCCGGTTCGATGGCGATCACCTTTATCGCCGGGTTCTGCTCTTTCAGGAAACGGCCGACGCCGCTGATGGTGCCCCCCGTGCCCAGCCCCGCGAAAAAGTGGGTCACTTGCCCCTTCGTCTGCTTCCATATCTCCGGCCCGGTGGTGCGGTAGTGCGCCCGGACATTAAGCTCGTTCTCGTACTGGTTGGGGCTGACGTAGCTGTCTTTGGTGGCCGGGCTCTTTATCATGGCGTTCACCAGGCCGCGGGCGCCCTCGCTGGGGAAGAGCGGGCAGAGGGCGTCATCGGCTTCGACGACCTTGGCCCCCAGGAACTTGAGCATGACCTTCTTCTCTTCCGGTATCCGCTTGGGCACGGCTATCTCCGCGGGAATGCCCAGCGCGTTCGCCATGCCTACCAGGGCGATGCCGGTGTTGCCCGACGACGGCTCGATGACCGTCTGGCTGTCCCGGTCGAGGCCCGCCAGCATCTCGGCGACGATCCGGTCCTTGACCGAACCGAAAGGGTTGTACCTTTCCAGCTTCAGGTAGACCGGGAACTCGCGGGCGGGGTTGCTCCGGTTAAGCTTGACCAGCGGGGTGGGGTTTTCCGGGCTCGACACAAGCTGCGTGATGTCCGCGTAGACCCGCAGGCCGTGATCGGGCGCCTCACCTGTTCCGTTATGTTTGCTCATGGCGCTACAAAGCTCCTTATGATATTCGAGTTCCGGGCGAGCAGCATGCCCTTGAAATCTCCCTCGCCGCTCTCGCTGATGATGTCGGCCAGAGAGGCGTTCCGCTCCTTGATGATGCTCAGGCAGGTCTCGGCCAGCTCCACGGCTTCGCTCTCCGCAAGGAACCGGGCGATAACCACGCCGAGCCGCGTCTCGGGACCGCCCCTGCCGCCGACCAGCAGGGCGAACCCCTTTCTCTTCTCGGTAATGGCGTCCAGCGGGCAGGCGCCGAGGCACGCGCCGCAGTAGCGGCATTCCTCTTTGTCTATCACGGCCACGCCGTCCTGCATGGTGATGGCCCTCCGCTTGCAGACGCTCACGCAGAGCTCGCAGCCGCTGCAGATGGCGGTATCGACCTCCGGGTCGACCACGCCGTGGAAACCGATATCGCTGAGGTGGGCGATGCCGCACGAGTTGGGGCACCCCGAGCCCGATACCGTTACATTCCGGTTGTCCAGGCCCATCCGCGCCGCCCGGGCTTCAACCTGGCGCAGCAGCGACTGCGGGTTGGCGACCGCCTCGGAGCAGTACCAGCCGAAGCATGCCTGCAGGTTGTCGATGCCGTCATCCAGCGGCCGCAAGCCCACCTCCCGGAGCGCCTCCCTAATCCGCGGCAGGTCTGTTTCGTCGACGCAGGGGATTTCGGGCGCGCCGCGCACGGCGAAATGAACGAAACCCGGCCCGTAGCGCCGGGCGATATCCGCTATCTGGCGCAACTGCTTCGAATTTACTTCGCCGCAGGTCGCCCGAATCCTGAGGACCAGCTTGCCGGCGGCCGGCTGGCGGGCGTTGCTCTGGCAGGCCACCGGCCGGGTCTCCTGCCTGACGCGCAGGTTCCGGGTCAGCCGCTCCCTGACCGCGTCCAGGCCCATCCTTTTGATGACGTCGGCGCCCCGCTCGCTGGGCGCCTTGCCCTCCTGCTGGAGCAGCTCGAAATAGTTCTGAACGAACCTGATGCTCTCGTCCTCATCCAGCAGTTCGGCTATTATCTGGCCCACCGAGGGCTTGACTCCGAGCCGGCCGCCGATGTGGACATCGTAGCCCTTCCGGCCGTCCCGCTCGGCGGCGACGAAGCTGACGTCGTTTAGAACGCGCGAGATGATGCAGTCCCTGCCGCAGCCGGCGATGCCGATTTTTATCTTGTAGAGGATGGGGTTCCGGTAATAGCTCTCCAGTCTTTCGCCCAGGCTGATGCAGTTAAGCACCGCCTCCGGGCAGATGTTGCTGTCGTAGCAGACGTTGATATTGCGCACCCGGTTGCCGCAGCGGTCGAGCTCCATCTCGACCTTGCCCAATTCCGCCTTGACATCGGGGACATCGTTGATATTGATCCAGGGGATGATGGGTATCTGCCGGGTGGTGAAGAGCAGGAAGCCCCGGCCGAAGATATCGGTGATGTCGGCCAGCTTTTCGAGCTGTGTCGAGTTCAGGTTGCAGCACGAGGTCTTCACCCAGAGACCGAACATGTCCTTCTCTTTCAGCTTGGTGATGCCGCCCCGCCTCAGCTCCTCGATATTTACCGGCGTTTCCATCTCCGCTCCTTAAAGTTGACTAATATAATCAGGATAGTTGTGATTATAACCGACCCTTTTCGGTTTGTCAATAAGCCTCAGGGCATATTAAGGGATTTTTAAGGAGCGATGATTTGACGCCGCCGCCGAAAAACCTTAGCATGAGGCTAAAAAAGGAGCGCGGTCATGGGTTCGACTCTGATTTCCGGCGGCTACGTCATCACCGGCGTGAACGAAAAGGACGAGGTTTCGCTCGTCGAGGACGGCGCCGTCTACCAGGAGAACGGCCGGATTGTTGAAACGGGCAAGCGCGCTGACCTGGCAGCGAAGTACCAGCCCGACGAGACGGTCGGCTCGCCGGACCACATCGTCATGCCCGGCTTGGTAGACGCGCATCACGCCACCGCCCTCTCCTCGAACCTGATGGGTAACCCCGACGACAGCCTGGAGATGTGGCTGCTGCCGATGATGGGCTACCGTGCCGTGGACCCTTACCTGGTTAACCTTTACACCATCGCCCAGCTCTACGAGGGCGGCGTGACCGCGGTGATGCACCTGCACTTCCCGCGGAACCCCGGCTACGCTCCGGGCGTGATGAAAACGGTCAAGGCCTACGCCGACGGCGGCATCCGGCTGGCCTTCGCCCCCGGCGCCCGGGACCAGAACCACATCGTCTACGGCGACGACGGCGAGTTCCTGAAGACCCTGCCGAAGCCCCTCGCACAGAAAATGCCCGCTTACCTGGGCGGCTTGAAGGTCTCCGAGGCCGAGTATTTCGAGGTGCTGGACGAGCTTTTCCGGAGCTACCCGGCCGGTGAGCCTGCCCGCATCAGTATCCTGGTCGGTGTGGCCGGGCCCCAGTGGTGCTCCGACCGCCTGCTGCGGCGTTTAAAGGAGACCGCCGCCGGAAGGCATACCGGCATCCACGCCCACATGCTGGAGACCGTCCATCAGAAGATGTATCCCCACAGGGTCTTCGGCCAGACCTTCCCCGAGCACCTGGACGAGCTCGGCTTTCTCGGGCCGGAGGTATCGTTCGCCCACAGCGTCTGGGCCACCGGGAGAGACATCGAACGGTATGCGGCGAACGGCGTCTCGGTCTGCCATAACCCCAGCTCCAACCTGCGGCTGGCCGGCGGCATCGCCCCGGTCAGGGTGATGCTCGACAAGGGGGTGAACGTCGCCCTGGGCATGGACGGCCACGCCCTCAGCGACCGCGACGATATGCTGGAGGACATGAGATTGTGCGCCAACCTGCAACGGCTGCCGGGGGCGGCCCGGCCCGGCCTGACGCCGGGCGAACTTGTCAGGATGGCCACGGTCAACGGCGCCCGGGCGGCGCTGCTGGGCGACACCGGCTCGCTGGAGCCGGGCAAACGCGCCGACATCATCCTGGTCAACTTCAAGGGCTTTACCGAGCCGTATATCGACCCCGAGGCCGGCATCGTTGACGTCCTGCTGGCGCGCGGCCGGGGCACGGACGTTGAGACCGTCATGGTCGACGGCGAGATCGTCTACCGGGACCGGAAACACCTCAAAATCAACAAGGCCGATATCGCCGGCCGTATAAGGGAGTCGCTCGGCCGGGCGCTCGGCGTGCGCGAGACCGAGCTGCGGGCGCTGTCCCGGGAGCTGCGGCCCTTCGTAGAGGGCTTCTACCGGGGCTGGACGATGCCCGACTTGGACCCTTTCTATAAATATAACAGCCGGTAGGTAAAGGTAGTTTGGCTTTGCTGAAATGCTCATGTACTTTGATAACTCGTGATTACTTCACCAAGGGAATTTTAGGGAATTAGATCACTTGCCAAGCCGATAAACGATACAATATTGAGGCCGTAGCCTTTTATTTATTGTTTTTACACGAATCTTTGTCTTTATTAGGGCATGTTTGTGTTGCCGTATTAAAATATTTGATACAATCTGATATTGTTCCCACACGAATGTTTAGATTATTTTCTAAGAATCTGCATAGTGTACCTGACCTTTGTTCTCGAATACTAGCCTGCGTTTTGGTATCTTGTTTTTTGGCGTTGGGTTGGTGAAGAAACATATCATCTGTGATAATAAATTTAGCAGGATGCTGAAAAAGTCCCTAAAAAAACTGACTTTAGTTTTAAGCTTGTGGTAGATTAAGGCCAACGAGATTATCGGAGGCCGAGATGCGAGGGAAGAAAGATACGCA
>JACPQH010000112.1 GCA_016190585.1 Chloroflexota bacterium
ACCCGAAGGGGAAAACCGGTGCTGGCTATCTTGACCTGGGAGGACTGTCAAGCTATCCTGGAAACCCTGGAAGTCCTGAGCGACGATGAGGCCGTGGAGCAACTGCGCCGCAGCATGGAAGAAGTTAAAGATGGGAAGCAAATACCATGGAAAGAGGCTAAAGCACGGCTTGGCCTGTAAGCTATAATGATTCAGGAGAAGGCGGGGATCTAGAATGAATTTGCCGCTCTGTGTTGTTCCAGGCAAGATAGTCTTCACGGACGGTGCGAACAAGCCGCGCGGGGAAATCCGCATAAACATAGAAATCATCCTCTTTTCCCCTTCGAGTTCCTGAGGAAATAGCTCTGATAATCGGGCGAGACCGCTCACGGTGTTGCGTATGAACAGCTTTAATCTCGCCAAGAAAGAGTTGTCGCCGGAACAACGTGAAGGACTACTCGGAACATTGAAGGCCCGTTATGAGGAAAACATGACCCGCCATAAAGGACTTGAATGGGCCAAAGTGCAGGCAAAGCTGGAAGCTGTCCCGGGAAAAGCCCGGTCACTCAGTGAGATGGAAAGGACCGGCGGCGAGCCGGATGTCGTTGGTTATGATGATAAATCAGGCGAATACGTTTTTTACGATTGTTCCGCGGAAAGCCCCAAGGGCCGCAGAAATGTTTGTTACGACCGCGAAGCCCTGGAGTCACGGAAAGAACATAAACCGGAAAATAACGCTATCGACATGGCGGCTGCCATGGGTATCGAGCTATTAACGGAAGGACAATACCGAGAGCTGCAGAAACTGGGAATTTTCGACACGAAAACGTCGAGCTGGGTGAAAACACCTCCTGAAATCAGAAAGCTCGGCGGCGCTCTCTTTTGTGATCGCCGTTACAACACGGTCTTCGTGTATCACAACGGGGCGGAATCGTACTATGCCGCCAGGGGATTCCGCGGCTCACTAAGGGTCTAAAGCCAACTCAAACAATGTGTTGGCGCTACCACAGCCCGCCTCCTCCTGGCAACTGCCCCCTGCCTCTCATAGGTTCAGGGACTGTCCGCCAAGACCCAGCCTCGATGGTTGAAACACCTCGCACTGCCGGCAGATGGCTATCTTCCTCTTCCAGTTAGCCTGATTTTGACCATCGCAGAATGTGCCGTTGACGAACCAGCACCACCCGCCCGCCCGGAATTCCCAGGCCGCGCATTTGGCCTTCCACTCCCCGGGGCAGCGCCGGATTTCCCAGCAGGACCGGGGATTTTCATCGGGCGGCGCCTTCAACGTTATGAGGAAAAGCAGGTATCGCTCCACGGACGCCGGCACGTTTCTCCAGCCCTGCTCGAAGCTCTGTATCGCCTTAGGCGAGACACATAAGAGCTTCGCCATCTGGGACTGAGATTTGCCCAGGTAGTGACGGATGCGAGAGACCTCTTCGCTCTCCATTTCCTTCGTTGACAGATTATACCACATTGTGGTAACGTTAGCGCGTTATCATGTGTGGCCTTCGCGTCTTCGCGGCTTCCATAGGCTCTGAGGTCATGAACTAACGGGTTCCAGATAAACCATATTCTTAAGCTTGGAGGTTTAGCATGAAAAAATGGGGCCTTTTGGGGGCGGTGATGCTGTTAATGGTTTTAGCATCGCTTACCCTCGCCTGCACCAGCACACCCGAACCCACTCCCACCCCGACCCCGACGCCCACTGTAACTTCAACCCCCACGCCTACCCCCGCGACACCGCCAGCGACCACCCCAACCGCGACACCAACGCCCACCCCGACGCCTACACCCACCGAGACACCAACGCCGACCGCGACACCGGCACCGGAACCAGGCTTTGAGTCGGCGCAGCTCTTCGACTTCCCCGGCGACTGGGGTCAGGTGCAAAGCAAGCAGGTGACCCTTTTCTATCCTGCCCAGGCATCATGGGAGTTCGTTACCAGCCCCCAGCACCCCGGCAGCGCGGCCGTCAATTCCGGCACAGGCTGCCTGACCTGCCACCAGGGCCAGGAACAGACCCTCGGTCAAAAACTGGTCAGCCACGCCACACTCGAGCCCGACCCGATCCCGGGCAAACAGCCCACCGTGGACGTCGATGTGCAGGCCGCTTTTGATGACGAGTACCTTTACCTGCGGTTCGAATACGAAACAGAGCGGCCGGGCGTGACTCATGCCCTCTGGCGTTACGATGGCACCAAGTGGGTGTCATGGGGCGGACCGAAGCCTGAGACGGCTCCGGGGGTCGCCAACAGCTACGAGGACAGGATCGCCCTGCTGTTCGATGACCGTAACATACCGGCCTACGACGGGGCAAATATCGGCTTTGAAAAAGCCGGTTGTTTCGTCACCTGCCACAATAGCATGCGTGCTATGCCCAACGAGCCGTCTGCCGCCGAGGTCAGGGCCCATCCCTACTTCGGTACCGGGGGTTTGAACCAGTCCGATATACGCAAGTACCTGCTCATTACCCGTACCGAGACCGATATAACCGGCGGCTGGGACAAACCCAAGAACGCTGAGGAAATAAAAGCCCTCTTTGAGGAAGGCCAGTTCCTTGACCTCTGGATGTGGCGCGGCGCCCGCTCCGGCCCTATCGGCTACGGGGATGATACTTATGTTCTCCAGTACCGCTTGAACGACGCCGGCAAGGGCATGTTCAGCCAGCCCGCTCAGCCCGGGTTCATGTATGACGCGTCCAAGACCGGCTTCAACGCGATTAATGAATCGGAGCTGGAAGCGAAGCTAAAGGAGTTCCCGATGGTCAGCGGGCAGAACGTCGTACCCCTGGACCCGGGCGCCACCTTCAAGGAAGGGGATATCCTTTCCAAGTACATCCTGCAAACTCCGGACGGCAGCCGCGGCGATCTGCTCGTTAACAGCACCTGGACCGACGGTAAATGGGTGGTGGAGATGCGCCGCGCCCTGGACACCGGCAACCCCGAAGACAAGGTCTTCACCGCGGGCAAGACCTATACCGTAGGCATCGCCATATTCCATGACATGGTCTCCAACCGGCGCCATCACGTTTCCTTCCCGATAACCTTCGGCATAGATGCTGACGCCGCTATCAAGGCGGTCAAGATTCCCTAAGATTCTCGCCGGGAGGAACGTTGCGGAAGGGGGACGAGGACCCAAACCCTTGTCCCCCTTTTTCTCTGGCGGTTGAACGGAACTACCAGGTAAACTGTTACAGACTCATGCCGTTAGTGATGCGGGCAGCCGGCCGCCTGCCCGGAACACAACCTGCCGCGTAGCGGCCCTGGTCGGGCAAGGGCCTTGAGGACAGCCTGTCTTATGCCGGGCTACATGGCGAGCAGCCTCGCCATTTCCCTGTTCCAGGCTTCTTCCCAGAGCTTCTCGAGCTCGGCGTCCGACAGCTTGTTGAGCTCTCTTACGCGTTCGACAATCTCCTTGCCGGGGATGCCCCTGGCCTCGACGTCGTTAGCGTATTCGGCGAGAAAGTCCGGCACCTTGCTTGTCCATTCCTGCATCTCGGCCTCGGTCAGGACGGTCAAGGCGCAGTTTTCCTCCTTGATGCTGGCGTCGATCGAGACCTGGTCCTGGTCCACCATGTACTTGCCGAAGAGGGCCTCACGCTTCTTGCCCTCTTCCAGCATGATCTTGCGGACTTCCTGGGGGAGCTCTTTCCAGGTGTCTTTGTTCACCACAAAAGCGATACCGGCCGCCAGGGCAGGGATGGCCCCCGGGGTCACCAGTTGTTTGGCCACCTTATCCCACTGACCCTGCCGGATGAACACCGCGGCGGTAATACCACCGTCGAGCACGCCCCGCTGCAGGGCTTCGTAGACATCAGCGAAGCTCATCGACACCGGGACCATGCCCACCGGCTGCACCATCCTGGGGTAGTAGATACCCAGCGCCCGGACTCGCAGGCCGCTCAGGTCGGCCAGGGTCTTTACCGGCTTCTTGACGATGTATATCTGGGGCGCCGTCGCGCCGACGAACAGGTTGACGACGTTCTCGCGCTCGAACTCCTCGTTGAAGACGGGGAACTCCGACCAGACGATCCTCTCGATGAGCACATTGGCGTAGGGGTTCGGTCCGCTTATCAGGGGCACGCTGTCGAGGGTGTGGGCCGGCATCAGCGAGTTGTAATAACCCGTCTGGAGGTTGCCGAGGTTAGCGGTACCGATTTTCAGTCCCTGGGCCATCTCGGTGTTACCCAAGAGGGAACCGTCATGATAGGGCTTGATGGTAACGGCGCCGTTGGTGCGCCTGGCGATTTCTTCCGACCAGGGTTTCATGGTCTCCGTCCACTGCTGGGGGCCGGTCGCGGCCAGGGGGTTGGCGTAGCTCAGGGTCATCGGCTTGAACGCCGCCGTCGGCGAAAGCGCCGGGGTGGTTTGCGCGGGGGCCTGGGTAGTGGGCGCCGGCGGCGGGGTCGGCGAGGCGCAGCCGATGACGGCTGACAGGGCCAGCGCCATGATAATGGCAGCCAGGACGCTTAACCTTCTTTTCCTGAACATGGTCCCTCCCATTTTCTTCAGTTCCAGACCTTCTCTCCATTGATGTACAGCACGACCCATTTATAGGTGGCCGAGCCTTTCAGGTTCAGCGATATCTCCATGCGGACGGTCTCGCCCTTTTCAAAATGGTAGCTCATCTCACCATGAACGGAAGCGGGCGGGTAAAGCTCCGCCCTTATTCTGGCGTCACCGCCGGCGCCGCCGTAAATCTCGGTGACGACTATCGCCTGCCCGGTGGCGTTGCTGGTCGCGGCGTAGGCCGAAATCACCTTGTAGCTCTTGCGGTGGAGCGGCGTCCATGTCAGGGTGTGTTCGTCGTTGACGACCACCTTCACCTGGTCGTAGTAGGTATAGTCCCCGTTAAACCGCCGCCGTTTTGAGTCGCGGTTTTCGCCGGCGTGAACGTCGTCCGAATAGACGGCGCTGACACCTGTCGGTTTGCCGTCGCGCCACAACTGGACCTCCACGCTTATCTGTCCGGCGTCCCGGCAGTGTATGTCGCAGTCAACGAGAAAGCGCTCCTCGCTGCCCGCCGGGACGTAGGTATAGATATTGACGCCATTCAGTTCATAAGGCTACCCGCAGCCTGATGCCAGCGCCGCCAGCAGCGGCAGCAGAATCAAGACCAGCAATCTCACCGGCTTCGCACCAAACGCCCGCGCTTGAGACACACCTGCGCCGCCAGTATAAGCCGCTTTGGGCCCCTTTTAAATCCGTAGTCACACCTATATTTTTTGAAAATTACGAGAGATATTTCCTGTGGGTATCGCCCCGGCTAGATTACCCCCTCATCCTGGAGCTCTTTGATCTGCGCTTCGTTCAGCCCCAGCATCCGGGAATAGACTTCGTAGTTGTGCTGGCCGAGGAAGGGCGCCGGGAAGGCGACGTTGCCGGGAGTCTCGGACATCTTGAACACCGAGCCGGGCATCCTCATCTTCCCGGACAGCACCTGCTCAATCTCGACGACCATGTTGCGGCTGAGAAGCTGCGGGTCGGTCGTCACCTCCTCGAAGGTCGGCACGACCGTGCAGGGTAAAGCGGCGGCCTTCATGATATCATATATCTCCTGCTTGGTCCTCACCTCGGTCCACTCTTTCATGATGGCATCCACCTCCTCACGACGGGCGACCCGGGCATTGGAGGTGACATAGCGCTCGTCGCCGACGAGGTCGTGCCGTCCCATGGTCTTTACCAGCAGCTCCCACTGGCCGACGGTGGCCACGCAGATGACGACATGCCCGTCCTTCGCCGGGTAGATGCCGAAGGGGCACTGCGTCGGGATGGTGTTACCGAACCGCCGGGGCGTCTTCCCGGTGTAGAAGTAGTGGGCGCCCTGCTGAATGCCGACCAGGTTCCACACGGCGTCCTGCTGGGAGATGTCAATGGCCTGGCCCACGCCGGTCAGCGTCCGGTAGTTCAGAGCGGCCAGTATGGCGATGGTCGCGTAGAGGGGCGCCAGATAGTCGCCGATGGGAATACCGCAGATAGCCGGCGAGTCGTGCGGGAACCCCTCGATGCAGGAAATGCCCCCCGAGACCTGGGCGATTACGTCATAACCCGGCTCCATCGTGCGCGGGCCGGTGTGCCCGAAACCGCAGACCGAGACGTATATTATCTTCGGGTTGACTTTCTTGAGGTCGGCGTAGCCCAGCCCCAGCCGGTCCATCACCCCGGGCCGGAAGTTCTCCATCGCCACGTCCGCCCATTCGGCAAACTTCAGGGCGATTTCCCGGCCCCTGGGGGAGCTCAGGTTAAGGGTAATGCCCTTCTTGCCGCGGTTCAGGGCCACGAAGTTGCATCCCTCGCCGCCTTCCGTGATGGGGGGTTGGGTCCGCGTGGTGTCCCCGCCATCGACCCTTTCCACCTTGAGCACGTCCGCTCCCAGCTCCCGCAATATCAGCGTGCATGTTGCCCCGGCATAGGCTTGTGTAAAATCCAGCACCTTTACGTTATTCAGCGCTCCGTCCACATTGCCCTCCAATTTTGATTCATCATAGCACAGCCTACACCCGGGCTTGAAGCAAGCGCCGGGCTTAATGGGGCGGCAGGACGATGGCCTCGCCGTCAATAACGGTAACGCCGTCCTGGTTGCGGCAGACCGTCCTCAGGCGTACCCGGAACCGCTCCATCTTTTCCACGACCTCGACCTCGGCCTCGATGACATCGCCGAACCAGACCGGCGCCCGGAAGTTTAGGGTCTGGGAGACGTAGATGTTGCCGGAGCCGGGCAGCACGGTGCCGATCAGGGCCGAGATAAGACTGGCGGACAGCATACCGTGGGCGATGCGCCCCTGGAACCGGGTGCGGCTGGCGTACTCCTCGTCGAGGTGCAGGGGGTTGTTGTCCCCGCTCACGGCGGCGAACTGGAAAACATCGGACTCGGTTATCTGCTTTTTCAGGCTGGCCCTGTCCCCGATATTAAGCTCCTGGTATGTCTTGCCCTGCTGCATCGGCGTCTCCGGGGATCCGGCATTGATTTCCTGCAATGATATTAGGGGCCGGAGGCGGCGGTTGTCAAATGGACCGGAGAGCGGCTTATACTGGTTGCCTCACCCCCGGAGGGGTGTTGGGCTGCTTCCGGACAGGCTTAGACCCCGCCCCCCAGCAAGCTCCCCAGGATGACGGCCGCCAGGGTGAACACACCGAGCACGGTCGCCGCTTTGCGGAGGCGGGCGATATTCCACCGCCATGAGGCCAGGCGCGGGCAGAGGCCGAGGCGCTGGATGGTTTCGAGCATGACCAGGGAGCCGATAAGGCTGGAGACCAGCCCGGCGGTAAAAAAGGCGGTCTGGTACTGCGCGGCGAAGGCCGTCAGCCCCACGATGCCCAGAAAGGGCAGCAGGTCGGTCAGGTGATGGGCGCAGCAGGCGGCCATCGAGCCGGCGGAGATGCCGCCCGAAGCGGCGACCGACGCCATGGCGGCGCGCCGGTGGCGCAAGCCGGACCTGATGAAGGAAAACAGACCCGCCTGGAAGCCGAAGCCCGCGGCCAGGGGCAATATCCAGTACCAGAGACTTCGGGACTGCTCCAGGGCGTGGGCCAGGCCCTGGGACAGGGTGAGCAACCCGAAGTAGAAGCCGAGGAGCAGGCAACCGGCGGCGAAACCGACCAGGACATGCCGCTTCAGCCGGATGGCGACGGCGGTCCCGGCGAGGGGCGGGCTCAGGACGTCAGCGCCCACGACAGCACCCTTTCCTTTATCCCGCCCACGTTCCGGATAACCAGCTCCACGGTGCTGACCCCGTCACTCGCGGGGGGCAGCGGCAGCACCAGCGTCCCGCGCCGGTGGTGGCCTCCCGCGGGCGCGTTCCAGGAAACCGGGCGATACTCGCTGCCGGGGCCGTACCGGACGGCCGCCAGCTTGCCGAGATCGTAGTTGTCCAGGTTCACCGAGTGCGTGTTCATGGTAACATCCATCGCCAGCCCGCCGTCCCGCGGGCCCTCCCAGGTCACGATAATGGTCACCTCGCCGCCGTTGCTCTCCTGGGTCGTCTCCGCGGGTTGTCCCAGGGAACCCGTCCCGGGCGCCCCGGCCGGCGTCGTGTAAGCCGGCGGCGCGGGTTTCGCTGTGGTCGCCTCGGGAGGCCGGACGCCCTGCGAGCACCCTGCTGCCAGGACTATCCCGGCGGCCAGCAGGGCCAGTATCGAAGACAATCTGAACTTGCGAGCTGTAATGTTTTTATTCATAAACCAGACGTGTTTCCCCCGCATAACTTCTTCCTTCCCGAAGACGTTGTCGACCTACCGGGGTTATTTTAACGCCCGGATATTAGCCCAAGCTTAAAGAATCTTTAGACCTGAATTAGAATGGCCCGGCCGGGGATTCCGGGAAGCTTTTAATGGCTGCCTAAGTGTCCCCTAATCACAGGCTAAGCTTAGCCGGGTATAATCACGGGTATCGACCTTGTGAGGTGTGGTTGTGAGCCAGTTTTTACAGAGCTACGGGCTGGTGGTGCTCATCGGGCTGGTCATCCTGCTGGTGGTACTGCTGACCCGCTCCGGGCGCGGGATGGGCGGCTGCTGCGGCGGTCATCAGGTCTCACCGGACAAACCCGAAGAGAAAAAGACTCCGGGCCACGGCCCGGGCTGCCACTAGCCCGGCTGCCGCGTTCGCATCATGTACGAAACCCGGGGCGGCCGCCCCGGCTAAAAGACCATGACGGCGCCATTCAGGAAAGACAGCGCGTCGCCTGCCTCGACGGTGACCCAGACGACCCGGTTCTTGAGCTCGTGCGACTGGTAGAAGAAGAACTCGCCGCTGGCCTCCTCCATCCGCCAGACGGGATGGCCGCTGACCGTTACCTGGGTGAGCATGTCGCTCGGGCCGGTGCGCCGAATGGCCTCGACCATCCGGTTCAATAGCTCGGCGGCCTCCACCTGGGTCTCGCTGTCCCCTACCCAGACCGTCGCCCGGCCCTTGTCGCCCTCGTACCAGATAACGTAGGCCTGGGACAGCGTGATATTCAGCCCGTGCAGCCTGTTGATATTGGCCCGGGCCTCATCGCCGTGGAGGTGCCGGACCACTTTAAGCCCCGCCACCACCTGGGGGAGGTTTTCGCCGCCCCGGCCGGACAGCACGTTCTGGCTGAAGGCCACGCCAGTCAGGCTCAGCAGGATGATGACTACCAGGGCCTGGAGCAGGAGATTGCGCCCTTTTTTATCCCGGCGCCGTGTCATCTCGGCTTGCCCCGCAGCAGCTTGAGGAGCTCGGACTTAAGCTCGGTACGCTGGCGCCGGTAGCTTACCCGGTCAATCCGCCCGGCTTCGTGCAGGTCATCGAGGCGGGCGATCTCGGCCACCAGCCGGGCGCGGTCCCGGGGCGTCCGGGCGCGCGCCGCTACCGGAGCCGGGACGGGCCTTCGCCGCTTCGCGATATAGAAGAAGCCGCCGCCGGCCGCCGCCGCCACCAGTCCCATGAGCAGCCACTGCACCAGCCGGTCGCCGGCCGCCTTGGGCAGCCCGGCAAGCTCGACCCTGACTTCATCACCGGGGGCGGCCTTGTCGACGGCGAAGCGGTTGAACTGCTCGCCCTCGAGCGTCACCGGCCCGAGCTGGCTCATGTTGCCGCCGACGATGTCAATGCCCTTGCCCTGCACCAGGAGATCGTAGGTGCTCGTGGGGTAGTCGAACTTCTGGATGAAGCTATAGGCATCGCCCTTGAGAGGGATGCGGTAGGTGTACAGGGTTTCCTTGGTACCCGGCAGGAAAGGCATGGTATCGCTGAAGCTGCCCGGGGCGGGAATGACGCAGCATTCCATCAGGCTCAGGGCGTACTGGAGCTCGCTGGCCCCCGGCGGGACGGTGAATTTGAGCGTTTCCTTCTTGTCCGGGGCGATTTGCTTCGAGCCGATATAGGTCAGGTTCGAGGCGTTGTTAAGCACGGCGTAAGACTTTACCAGGAGGCTGCCCTGCTCCACGTAGACGATGGTGTGCGTGCTCTCCACGCTCAGCGCGTCCGCGCTGGCGGTGGAATCCCAGACGGTCACCTTGACGGTTTTCCGGCTGGCCGAGGGCGTCAGGCTGACCCGCTCGCTCACGTAGTCGGCTTCCTGGAATTTCACGTTGGCATCGTAACCGTACCCGGCGCCGGTCTTCAATCCCTCGAAGAGGAACCGCCCGTCCTTGTCTGTTTTCGCGGTCCGGGAGTCCATTTCGCTGTCGTTGAGAAATATCTTGAGGGTCACGACCTCATCCGGCACCACGGCGCCGGACTGCGTCTCATTGACGACCACGCCCTCGACGGCCCCGTTGTCCGGCTCGACGGCCAGGGCGGGCGAGCCCAGCCCGAGCATCAGCAGGATTAGCGCTATCGGTATGGACCTGATGAACCTGACCATTTCCTATCCCCTATTTAATCTTGGCGCCGCAGGCGCGGCAGAAGAGGTCGCCCGGGTCGCCGGGCGCGCCGCACCTGGTGCAGAACTTGCCCGCTTCCCTGGCGGGGGGTTTCGCGGCCCCGGCCCGGCGCCGCGCCATAACCTGTCGCTCCAGCTCGGCGTCAAGCTCGCCCTCGACCGGCTTGCCCCGCGCGTGCCGGATTTCGCGCTCGATCTCGGAATCCCCGTCGGAGCCCGCGGCGGCGTGCTCGTCGATATCCTTTAAAATCGTTATCGCCTTCTGCTTGTACCTCGTCTCCAGCTCCCGGTAGTCGTCCTCCGTCAGTATGCCGGAAGAGCGGTCGAACTCCAGCTCCTTGAGCATCGAGTAGGCGGTGTTGCGGTTCGAGTACAGCTCATCAAGGTACTCGTCTTTCGAGCCGGCCGCCCGGCGCCTCCCGAAAAAGAACGGGTAGGCAATAAAAGCGAAAGTCCCCAGGGCCAGCAGCAGTATCAGGAAATCGGTCATCGGAACCCCCTTTCCGGGAACTCTTCAAGCTCCCGTTCCAGCCGGCTTTGGTACGCCTCCACCTCTTCGGTAGGCAGCTCTTCGGCGATAACCTCGCGGCCTCGCCTGGCCCACTTCCGGATTAGCAGGTAGACCACCCCGGCCCCGGCGGCCAGCCCGACGAAGGGCGCGAGCCACGCCGTCAGGTTAAAGCCTCGCTTGGGCGGCTCCGCCAGCACCTTCTCCCCGAACTGCCCCACGAAGGACTGGATGATGGCCTCGCCGGTCTGTCCCTGGCTAATCTGGAACTTGATCATGCCCAGCATGGTATCCCGCGAGCCGCACTCGGAATGGGTGCAGTTGTTGAGCACCATGTTGCAGCCGCACTGGCAGATTAGCTGGCTGGCGACCGAGTCAACGGTGACGGTCTCCGCCTTGACCGGCGCCGCGGCCATGACCAGCAGCGATAGGGCCCCGAGCCAGGTCAGCCACTTTTTCATTTCTTCTCACCCGCTTCCCGCGGCGGTCGGGGAAGTTTTTGTCTCTCCGGCCAGAAAGCCACCAGCGCCCCCAGAACCAGCACCGCCATGCCTATCCACATCCAGTTGACCAGCGGGTTGGCCATTATCTTAAATGAGGCCGATGCCCCGTCCTCCTCCCAGTTGATGAGGATGACGTACAGGTCTTCCAGCAAGGTGCTGCGCACCGCGGCCACGGTCACCGGCTGCGTGTGCACGCGGTGGAAATACTTTTCCGGGATTATGAGCCCGATGGGTTTCCCCTGGTTCTGGACGGCAAGCGTGGTGGTAAACAGCACCTTGCTCTGCGTCTCGATGCGGTCGAGGGCGCGGTAGGTGAGGGTGTAGCTGTTGAGGTTCACTGACTCGCCGGTCCTGAGGGTGACCTCCTTGCCGTCGGCGAAGGACATGCCGATCATGCCCAGCGCCATGACCATGATACCCACGTGGACGATATAGCCGCCGTAGCGCGGCCGGTTAGCCATGAGGAGGCTGAAGAAGGCCTTGATATAGTTCTCGCCCTGGGTCCGGTGCCGCGCCCGGGCGCCCCGGAGCCATTCGTAGGTGATGGAGAACAGCACGAAGACGCACAAGCCCACCGCCAGCAGGGCGTACCAGGCCTGTACCCCGGAGACGAACAGCACCGCCACCAGCAGCAGGGTCGCCGCCACCGGGACGATAAAGTTGCGCACCAGGTTTTTCACCGAGGCGCGCCGCCAGCCGATCATGGTACAAATACCTGTGAGGAAAATAATGCCCAGGAATATCGGCGTCAGCACCTGGTTGAAGAAGGGCGGGCCTACCGTTATCTTGGCCCCGGTCACCGCCTCGGAAATCAGTGGGAAGACCGTCCCCAGGAAGACGGCGAAGGTGGCGCTCACCAGCAGCAGGTTGTTCAGCAGGAAGGTGCTCTCCCGGGAGATGGCGGACTCGATCTCAGCCTCGCCCTTTAACGACGTGCCCCGGTAGATGAGCAGCACCAGGGGAATGACCAGGCTGACGGCCATGAAAGCCACGAAGAAGGGCCCCAGCGCCGATTCGGCGAAGCTGTGCACCGAGCCCAGCACGCCGCTGCGGGTGAGGAAGGTGCCGAAGATGCTCAGCACGAAGGTCAGGATAATGAGCACCATGTTCCACTGCTTGAGAATGCCGCGCCGCCGCTGCATCATGGCGGAGTGCAGGAAGGCGGTGCTCACCAGCCAGGGCAGCAGCCCGGCGTTCTCCACCGGGTCCCAGGCCCAGTAGCCGCCCCAGCCCAGGACATAATAAGCCCACCACGAGCCGGCCATGTTGCCGATGCCCAGGATGGTCCAGGAAATCAGGGTCCAGCGCCGCGACGCCCGGATCCAGTCATCGCCGAGGTTGCCGGTAATCAGGGCGGCGACCGCGAAAGCGAAGGGCACGGTGAAGCCGATATAGCCAATCAACTGGGTGGGCGGGTGGATGAACATCCCCGGGTTTTCCAGCAACGGGTTGAGCCCCGCCCCGTCCGCCGGCGTGAACGGCAGCCGGGCGAAGGGGTTGGAAACCGAGACCAACAGCAACAGAAAAAAGACCTGGGTAAACATCGCCACGGCGGCGGCGTAAGGCACCATGTCGCGGGCGACCTCCCTCTTCTGGAAGACCATCAGGGCGCTGCACCCCGACAGCACCCAGGCCCAGAAGAGCAGCGAGCCCCGGTTGCCGGCCCAGATGGCGCTCAGGGTATAGAAAAAGGACAGGCTGCGGTCGGTATAGTTGGCGACATACTCGATGCGGAAGTCACGCCCAAACAGGGCGGCGATCATGATGGCCTCCGCGACGGTCATCAGGATAAAAACCGCGAAGACGGCGTTGCGGGCGCTGGCGATTCTCTCCGCGTTCCCGCTCCGCGCCCCGATCACGTAAACTACCCCGGCGTAGACGGAGACGGCCAGGGCCAAAAAAAGGGCGGCATAGGCGACATCCGGCATCAAAATCTCCTGGTTCTTATTCGGCTACGTATTTCGAGGCGCACTTGGGCATGACCTGGGTAGCCTCGAACACCCCTGACGCCGGGTCGCGCCGCCCCGCCACGACAACCTCACCCCCGGCCCGGAAGCTGTCCGGCACCGTGCCCTGGTAGACCACGACCATGTTGTTGACGCCGTCGGTCATGGTGAACTTCAGGTCGAAGCTTTTCTGCTCGATGGAGCCGGTGGCCACCTGCCCGGCAACCTGCACGTTCTGGCTGGCGTCGATGCCCGGCTGCGCCAGGTATTCACCCAGCTCGTACTGGTAAGCCGCCGAGGCGATAAAGCCCTGGTAGCCCAGGTAGCCCAGCGCCGCGACCACCACCAGCCCCCCGATGAAGAATTTCCACTTCCTTTTCATGTTCCCCCCGGCTCTCGCGAGCGTGCCAGCATGACAGGCATTTATAGCTGAAAGCGTACGAGGCTGAAGCCGGCACTATCCACCGCAGTTAACCAAAATCATTTTACCGGAGGCTAATTAGCCCAGGCTTAGAGAATGCTTAGAATTTGATGAGATAAGCGCCCGAGCTGCATGAGGATGTGAAGCTAAAGCGCCGTGAAGCACTATTATCTGATAACGACTTTTTTTTACCCTGGAAATGGTAAAATATTAATGACGGAATACCCCGGTATTTACGGGGGCGTCGATGAGAAGGAGCCGGTGAGGCGGGCGGGGCTTACTCCTCTTCGGCCTCCTCTTCCATCTCGGCCAGGCGGGTATAGTAGTCGTCCAGCTCGTTGAGATGGGCCAGGGCGATCTTCCCGGTCATTACCGGGTCGTCGTCGGTGACGTTGGTTAGGGGGTCCACGGTGCCGTGCTCCAGTTCGACATCGAGGCCCATGCGGAACTGCTCGACGTCAAACCGGCTCCAGTCGATGCCCAGGCTCTCCCCTATCTTCCTGGCCTCCTGCTGGGTGAAATGCTTCCTGCCCGTCATCGGAACCTCCGTTATTTATTGTCGGACTCGTTAAGGAGCCGTATCTCGCGCATCAGGGCGCTGAGAAAGTCTTTTTCCTCGACCACGGCCACCTTCTCGCCCCTGCGGAAGATGACGCCCCGCCCCCGGCCGCAGGCGATGCCCACGTCCGCGTCCCGGGCTTCCCCCGGCCCGTTGACCACGCAGCCCATGACCGCTACCTTAATCGGCCGGTCGAGTTTCTCCAGTTCCCGCTCCACGGCGCGGGCCAGCTCCATAGTCTCCGCTTCGGTGCGGCCGCAGGTGGGGCAGCTCACCAGTACCGGGCCGCGCTGGCGCAGGTCTAGGCTCTTGAGTATCTCCCAGCCGGCCGTTATCTCGTCACGGGGGTGGCTCGTCAGCGAGACGCGGATGGTATCGCCGATGCCCAGGTAGAGCAGCGTACCGATGCCCGCGGCGCTGCGGATGACGCCCGTACGGGGCGTGCCGGCCTCGGTAATGCCCAGGTGGAGGGGATAGGGTATTTTGCCGGCGATTTCCCGGTAGGCGTCGATGGTGGCCGGCACGTCGAACGCCTTGAGCGACACCTTGATTAAATCGAAATCGAGGCTTTCCAGGAGTCTCACCTGCTCCAGAGCCGCCGCCGCCATCCTCTGGGGCAGGGGTAAATCTCTGCCCGTTTCCGGCAGGCTGCCGGCGTTGACGCCGATGCGGATGGGCACGCCGCGCTCCCGCGCCGCCAGGGCCACCTGCCTGACCTTGTCCGGCTCGCCGATATTGCCCGGATTCAGGCGGAGCCCGTCGGCGCCGGACTCCAGCGCCAGCAGGGCCAGACGGTAGTCGAAGTGGATATCCGCCACCAGCGGGATGGCGATGCCCTTTTTGATGCCAGCGATGGCGCGGGCAGCCTCGGCGTCCGGCACGGCCACCCTTATCAGCTCGCAGCCGCAGTCCTCCAGCTCCTTTATCTGCCGGACGGTGGCGGCGATGTCGCGCGTGTCGGTCTTGGTCATGGACTGCACGCTGACAGGCGCGCCGCCGCCGATGGCCAGCCTGCCGATGTAAATCCGTTTGGATTGCCTGCGTTCCATTGCCGAGCTTATTCTAGCAGACCGGGCGCTCGCGGTTCCACTTGTCCCCGTTTTAATACTGCCTAGTAACGGGCTACGAAGCCCGCCCTGCGCGATGACGTTTCCGGACACCTTAAGGCGGAGGGCGTACGTCCGCGCCGGCGTTTAATTGGTGTTATATCGACTCCGAAATATTACGGTATCAGGCTCTCGCCGCGGGCGATGCGGATGATATCCTGGTAGGTAATGGCCAGCATCAGCGCCATCAGCATGGCGAAGCCGATGAGGTGCACGATGCCCTCCACCCTCGGTGAGACGCGCCGGCCGCGGCGCAGCCACTCCAGCACCACGAAGGCGATCCGTCCGCCGTCCAGCGCCGGCAGCGGCAGGATGTTGACGATGGCCAGGTTGATGCTGAGAAAGGCGGCGAACTCCAGCAGCGGGCTGATGCCCGCCCGCGCCGCCTCGCCGGTTATCTCCGCGATGCCGACCGGACCGGCCAGGGCTACCGGCGTCGTGCCGATGACCATGCTGATGATGGCGTTCTTGAACAGAACGTAGGTCTGGACGCATTCCTCGAACCCGAGGGGTATCGCCTGCCACAGGGGATAGGACTCTTTGACGATTTCCGGATTGACGGCCTTGATGTTGATACCGACGGCGCCCTGCCCCGGCGGCGGTTGCCACCGGGGTATCACGTTCACCGTGGCCACGCTCGAGTCGCTTTGCCTCACCACCAGCGTGATCTCCTTCCCCCGGTTTAGCTCGATGGCGCGGCTCAGCTCGCCGGTATTGCGTATCGGCTCGCCGGCTACCTGGAGGATAACGTCGCCTTCCCGGATGCCCGCCGCGGCCGCCGGGGAGTCGGGAGCCACCTTCTCGATCATCACCTGGCTGACCACGATGTCCCGCGGCAGTACGAAGGCGACAGTGAAAAGCAGGACAGGCAGGATGGCGTTCATCAGGGCGCCCGCCGCCAGGACGAGCACCCTGACCCGGCGCGGCTTGCCTGCCAGGCTCCCCGGCACGCCGGGGTTTTCCTCGCCGGCTAGCTTCACGAAACCACCGAGCGGGATGGCGTTTAACGAGTAGCGGGTATCGCCGCGCTTTACCGAGAACAGGCGGGGCGGGAAGCCGACCCCGAACTCCTCGACCTTGACGCCGAAGGCCCGTGCCGTGAAAAAATGCCCCAGCTCGTGAACGATGACCAGCAGGGCCAGCATCAGCAAAAAAGCGCCTGTAGTTAGCAGCAACTGGTCGCCTCCGCGGCCAGCCCGAGCGCAGTCCGCCTGGCCCAGGCATCGGCCTGGTTAATATCATTCATGTCCGGTTTAGCCACACCCTGGTGTTTCTCCAGCACCCGCGCCACCAGGCGGTAAATATCGGTGAAACGGATTTTGCCGCCCAGGAAGAGCTCGACCGCCGCCTCGTCGGCGGCGCATAGCGCGGCCGGGTAGGTTCCGCCCTGCCGTCCCGCCATCGCCGCCAGCTCGAGGCAGGGGAAACGGCCGGCCTCCGGCGGCTGGAAATCAAGCTGCCGCACCCGGTCCCAGTCCAGCCGGGGCAGGGCGGGGTTGGCCAGGCGTTCCGGGTAGGACAGGGCATACTGTATCGGCAGGCGCATGTCCGGGAAGCTCATCTGGGCCTTGACGGAGCCGTCGGCGAACTCCACCATGGAGTGCACGATGCTCTGGGGATGTATCAGGACTTTGATTTTATCAAAAGGCATGTCAAAAAGCCAGCGGGCTTCGATAATCTCCAGGCCCTTGTTCATCAGGGTCGCCGAGTCGATGGTCACCTTGGGCCCCATCCGCCACGAGGGGTGTCGCAGGGCCTGCTCCGGGGTGACGTCGCGCAGGTCGGCCGGCGGGAGGTCCTTGAAGGGCCCGCCGGAGGCGGTCAGGAACAGGCCGGCCGGCGGCGGTTCTCCTTTCAGGCACTGCCAGATGGCGCTGTGCTCGCTGTCAACCGGGCAGATGACGGCGCCGCGGCGTTTCGCCTCGGCCACGATCAGCTCCCCGGCGGCCACCAGCGACTCTTTATTGGCCAGGGCGACGGTCTTGCCGGCCCCTACGGCGGCCAGGGTCGGGCCCAGGCCGGCCAGGCCGGATATGGCGATGACGACCGTGTCGACATCGGGATGCCGGCACATGTCCTCGACGGCGGTGCGCCGGGCATTGCCGGCCAGGAGCGCCGCCGAGGTGGAAGCGACCATTTCCGGCCGGAACTCGGCTATCTGCTGGTTAAGCAGGGCGGCGTTCCGGCCGCCGGCGAGCGCGGTCACGCGGAACAGCGAGGGGAAGCCGCGGACGACGTCCAGGGTCTGCGTACCGATGGAGCCCGTCGAGCCGAGTACGGCCAGTCGTTTCGGAGCCATATATTTTTATCATACAACAAAAGCGCCGGTATAAACCATTGGGCGCGGCCGGGGCTGCGGCAGCGGCCTTTTACGCACCAGGCAGACTATCAGGCCGTAATAACTCAGAGGGCGGCGGCAGACCGGGCAGCGGGCGCGCCGGGTAAGGACGGACATTCAACACGAGGAAGAGCGTGAAGGAACAAGGATGAAATTCCGCCGTCCCGGGGGAGGCCGCGGGCAAGCCGCCGGACGATGGCTCTTGAGAAAGCCGCCCAATAGACGGCGTCCTATCTTGCGGTGTTAAGAAAGTCCCTCTTATTTAATAGAAGGGATAAGAGGGACTCTTGATTTGATTTAGGTTTTACTTCCCTTGGGGTAATCGGTCACGTAAAAGCCGGAGCCCTTGTAAATGACCGGCACAGCGAAAATCACCCGCCGCGCCAGCCCCTTACACCTGGGGCAGCAAGCCTCGGGTCCGGCCTCAAAACCGCTCTTCAACTCGAACTGCGTCGAGCACTCCCGGCACCTGTACTCGTACACCGGCATTGTATTTACCTCTTGTTGACGCTTAGCTGCTCTGCTCGGCGTCAAACTCGACTTCCGGCATCTCGGGCAGTTCCAGCACGCCCACGTTGCGGCCCTGGTTTTCCGGAACGGAATTGAAAAATTCCTTCTGCGCGCCGCAACGCTTGCAGCGCCCCCGGCTGGTGGGCCCGCCGGCGCTCTCGATCACCCAGAAATGAGGGCAGCCCTCTCTTGCTACCCCTTCGACAATATCTCTAACCTGCGTCATGGCTACCTTGTGTTCTCCTGCTCCTTTAATTATTTTATATTTTAAAACCCGTTACGCGTGGTTGTCTGCGACTTTTGTCTCATCACGCACAGCTCGGCCGCGGGTCTGAATCAACCGGACAACAAGCGGGAGTTAGACGACCTCCCCGTCCTCGGCGACGATGGTGTAGGGACAACTGATGGCTGCCGTGGGACACACGGCCTCGCAATCGGTGCACCAATCACACTCGCAGTTTTGCACAACAAAGGCTATTTTATCTCTTATCAATAGCGCATTGCAAGAGCATACGGCGGCACACAACCCGCAGCCGTTGCATAACTCCGGTTTTACAACCGGCATTTCTCCCACCTGCTTCACAACCTCCTATCTATCATATGTCATGCGGCCTGGTTTTTCTGTGACTTTTATCACCTGGCGATCTCGCGCAGCTCTTTTTTGTTTTTGATGATGATGAGGTGACGGTCGAGCTTGATGGCGCCTTCTTCCTCCAGGGCTTTAAGCGACCTCCCCACCATTTCGCGGGCGGTGCCCGCCATGGCCGCCATCTCCTGCTGGGTCAGCCGGGGATTCCGGTTGAGGCCGTCGGCCTGCTCGAGCAATATCCGCGCCACCCGCCCCACCACCGGACGGAAAGACAGGTCTTCAACCAGGGTCATGAGCTGTTCCACGCGCTCGGACAGCACCTGTATCAGGTTGGTCGCCACCGGGGGATGCTTCTTAAGTATAAGGTTGAGATCGGCCTTTTGCAGGTCATATAGCGTCACCGGGCTCATCGCCTGGGCGCCGGTCCGGTTCCTGCCGCTGAAGACCGGCACATCGTTAAAGGACTCGCCGGGACGTACCAGGTTCAGGATCTGCTCTTTGCCGTCCGCCGAGGACTTGAATACCTTGACCACACCCGCGCCCACGAAGTGGACTACCCTGGCCTCTTCTTCTTCCGATTCGATTATCGAACCCCGCTCCAGCTTCCTTTCGGTAACGAACTTGGCTATCGCCGCGAGCTCCTCGTCCTCAAGCCCGGTAAAATACGGTATGGTTTTCAGGAAATCTGTCTGTATCGCCATGGAAAAGCATTCTGTCTGCCTTCTAAAATTTACCGAGGCATTATATCACTTCTGTCAACTGCCGGGCAACATAATTCAGATCAGGTTTTGCTCAATCCCGGTTGCTGCAAGCTTATCTCGCCGCGACCGCGTTCCGTCCCGAAAAAAGGCTGCCGTACCGGGCGGTATAGGACGGATAGGGAAATTGGGCGCGGGCTCTTCGCCCCCTTGCGGCAGCCGCCGCTCCATTATGTCAACTTTTGGAGCGGGGGGCTCTAATCAATCCTGGTCGTGATTGTTAACCTCACCCCCTGACTCCCCTCTACATATATATAGCTTTGCGCGGCACCAATATTTCAGGATGGAGAGGGGATAGGGGTGAGGCAGACCTACCTGACGAAACGAGCCACCAGGTCGACGGTGTCGGTGACCTTCAGCTCGCGGAATATCAGGGAGAAACGGTCTTCCAGCTCGGCGGCGATCAGCCGCAGGCTGTCCTCAGGCATACGCCACATCTCTTTTTTGAACCGGCCGAAAGCCCGCTTGCGGTTCCGGTAGATGAGCTGCTCATCCGTTTCCCCGGGCTTGCGCTCGGCGGCGTGCGCCTGGAGCAGGAACCGGTAGATGGTCTCCTTCAGATCCCCGGGGAAGTGAGGGCTGTCGTAGATGATGTTCTGGAAACCGGTAGCCAGGTGGACCTCGGCGGCGCCGGCCTCGGGGAACAGTCTGAAGGCCTCGTCCGGCAGGGTTGAAGCCCCGTGCTGCACCGCCCCGGCAAGACGGTATTCCTGCCGCGCCACCCGCGAGAGCTCTTCCAGTGTCTTGAAATCGAGCTGGACCCGGGCGATCGAGCCGTCCGGCAGGACGACGCCGCCGTGCGTGGTGCCCGTCTGGACGCTGATCTTGGAGATGCCCGGCGCGCCGGACGCCAGCAGCTTCAGGTAGCCGGCCATGAAGGCCCGCAGGTCGTCCACGGTGCTGTTGCGCCCGCCCACCTCGCCGATCTCGCCGCCGACGGAGATGACCGTGCCTGCCGGCTGGATGGCGCGAACAAACCGGGTCATATCGGCGGTGACCTGACAGTTCCTCGCCTGCTGCGCTTCCAGCGACGGTTGCGTCAGGTCGACCAGCGTCGAGGCATCGATATCGATATTGTAAAAGCCGGCGTCCACGGCCTCCTGGATAAGCGCCCGGATGGTGCCGAACTCTTTCTCCGCATTCGCCGCGTAGAGCGAGCGGCTGACCTGGAAATGGTCGCCCTGGATGAAGACCGGCCCGCGGAAGCCCTCCTTCACGGCGGCCGCCAGGATGCAGGCGGCATACTCGGCCGGTTTTTGCAGGGTGTAGCCTATCTCGGAGCGTGCGATCTCGAAGATGAACGGGCCGACCCGGTTTTTCAGCGCCGCCCGGAAGACGGCACGCGCCACGTGGTAGGTAATCCCGCGGATATTGATGGCCGGCACGGTGATACCATGATAAAGACCCCGGCCGGCCGCCTCGTAAAGCCCCTGGAGGCTCTCCGGGAACACGCCGGCCCGGGCCGCCTGCTCCCGTATCTCCCGGTGGGTCTCTTTCGGGTTTTCCCCGAAAACGGCCTCGTTCACCAGGATGTCGATCTCGCCAAACTCTGTTTTCATGGGTTTAAAATGCTCCGCCGGCCGTTGTAGCGTTCGGTATCATACTGGGTCTTGGTGTTGACGAAGCTGGGATGGCCGATTACCTGCTCCAGGGCGCAGGCCGTAATGCGGCCGTTCTTGTAGCAGACCATACGCCCGAACTCCTGGGCGACGATCAGGTCCACGGCGGCGATGCCGAAGTACCGGCCCATGCGGCGGTCGAAGGCGCAGGGCGCGCCGCCGCGCTGGAGGTGGCTCAGCACGACGCTGCGGCACTCCAGTCCCGTCCCGTCCTGGATGGCATCGGCCAGGTACTCCCCGACGCCGCCCAGCATCTTGTGCCCGAAGGCGTCCACGCCGGCCTCTTTCACGAACTCGGCGCCGCCGACCGGCTTGGCGCCCTCCGCGGCGATGATAATCTCGTACCGGGCGCCGCCCCGCCGCCCGTCGGTAACCAGCTCGTTGATGCGCTCCACGGAGAAATCACACTCCGGAATAAGGATGATGTAGGCGCCGCAGGCCTCGCCGCCTTCCAGGGCGAGCCAGCCGGCATGCCGCCCCATCGTCTCCACGACAAATATCCTCTTGTGCGAGCCGGCCGTGGTACGGAGCCGGTCCACCTCCTCGGTGATGACGTTCAGGGCGGTCTCGAACCCCAGCGTGTACTCGGTCTCGGGCAGGTCCTTGTCAATCGTCTTGGGTATGCCGATGACGTTCACCCCGGCCTGGGAGAGCTTGCAGGCCACGCTCAGCGTGTCATCGCCGCCGATAGCCACGATGGCGTCCAGCCCCAGCTTCAGGATATTGTCCAGCACCTTCTGCGACCGGTCGTTTTTGGGATTGTACGGGTTGGTCCGCGAGGTGCCGAGAAAGGTCCCGCCGTAGCGGTCCCATGTACGGACGACGTCCTGGTCGAGCGGCATGACATAGCCTTTAATCTCCGGGCTCCGCGGGTCCACGTATATCAGGCCGCTCCAGCCGTCCCGGATGCCGATGACCTCGTACTGAACGCCGCGCTCCCACTCCAGGCGCTCATCGGTCGCCGTCTTGACCACCCACTTGATGGCCGGGTTGAGACCGGCGCAGTCGCCGCCGCCGGTGAGCACGCCGATTCGCTTCTTTTTTACCATAAAATAACAGCCCGAAAACAGCTTAAGGAAATTCTATAACAATTGCTGCGGCTGGTAAAGTTTTAAGAGGCGGTGGTAACGCTATTTCCGGCCAGGGCTTCGCTCAAGGCGGCCAGCTCTTCCAGGAGGAGCTTCAGGATGACGGACTCCAGGCAGGGGGCGCTGAGCCCGAGGTGCTCCCCGATCCTGACCAGGCTCCGGGCCGAGGGGTAACACTGGTCGCTTTCGATGCGCCGGAGGCGGGCGGGGGATACCCCGCAGCGCGCGCCGAGCTGCGTCAGGGTCAGCCCGGACTGAAGCCGTTTCTGCCGGATGACCTTTCCTAAACTCATCTCGTGCCGCCTTTCAAGCAAGTATTGTGTTCCCCTGCGGTCATTCTGGTGGCGTCCGCCGGCCCGCGGAAGGCCGGAGGTACGCCTCAATAGTACGCAAAGAACCAGGCTCATGGTATAAGGGGAGACCCGTAACCGGTCTTAGTAAATATACGTAATTGCCCATAAGGGCAACTACTTATGAGAACCGGACGGGCCTGAAGGGATTGTGTTCGACCGGCCGTCCGTGATAATATTTAACCTATAAATGGTGGGGCCTAATTAACTCCGGGGATGGCAGAAGGTTAGTTTTTCTTCGGGACAACTCCCCTTCCGGTTTCTATTGACTTGAACAGGGCTTTGTGTTATATTGTCCGAAATCAAATGAGCCTCACGCATGATGACACCCCCCTTCCGGTCGTTTTTCTTCCAGCCCGTATTTTATATTTTGGGAGGTGCCTGTGGACCTAGCCTACATGGGACTCATCGTCGCTGTCATCGGGATAGTCTTCATCTTCTTCCTTATCGCTTATGTACTCAAGTTCGATCCGGGTCCGAAAGCCGTCCGTGACATCTCCGACGGCATCAAGGAAGGCGCCCTGGCCTTCCTGCACCGGGAATACTCGGTAGAGGCCATCGTGGTCGTCGTGGTCGCCATCGTCCTGGCTGTGGTGCCCGGCCTGGGCGTCGTGTCGGCCATCATCTTCCTCTTCGGCGCGGTCTGCTCGCTGGCCGCGGGCTATGCCGGGATGAACATGGCCATCCGGGCCAACGGCCGCACCGCCATCGCCGCCGCCAAGTCACTCAACCAGGGGCTGAAGGTGTCGTTCCGGGCTGGGGCGGTGATGGGCATGACGGTGGTCTGTATCGGCCTGCTGGGCGTCACCATCATCTTCCTCATCTTCCGGAACAGCCCGGCGCTGACCAGCGTAATACCCGCCTTCGCCATGGGCGCCTCGCTGGTGGCGCTGTTCGCCAGGGCCGGCGGCGGCATCTATACCAAGGGCGCCGATGTCGGTTCCGACCTGGTGGGCAAAGTGGAGAAAGGCATCCCGGAGGATGACCCGCGGAACGCCGCGGTGGTGGCCGACTTCGTCGGCGACAACGTCGGGGATGTCGCCGGGATGGGCGCCGACCTGTATGAATCATACGTCGAGGCGATCATCGCCTCCATGGTGCTCGCGGTCATCGCCCTTAACCCGACGGTGCTGGCCACCGCCCTGGTACCCAACCAGATGGTCGCCTGGCTGCTGCCCCTGCTCATGGCCTCCGGCGGCGTTGTCGCCTCGATCATCGGCATCCTGCTCGTCAAAGTCGGCGACCGGCCCGAAGCGGCGGCGCTTCTCGGCGCCCTGCGGCGCGGCACCCTGTCGGCTTCGGTGCTGTCGGCCGTCTTCGGCTTCCTGATTGTCTACTTCCTCAACGCCTCGATGGGAATCTTCTGGGCGATCCTGGCCGGCCTCGTCGCCGGCGTCCTCATCGGCGAGGCGACCAACTACTTTACCTCTTACGCCTATAAACCGACCCAGGCGATATCCAGGGCCTCCACCACCGGCGCGGCGACCAATATCATCGCCGGGTTCGCCAACGGCATGTTGAGCGCGGCGCCGCCCATCATTTTCGTGGCCATCGCGGTGGTCGTGGCTTACCGCTTCGCCGATATCTACGGCGTGGCTATCGCCGGTGTCGGCATGCTTTCCACCCTGGGCGTTACCCTGGCGACCGACGCCTACGGTCCGGTCGCCGATAACTCGGGCGGCATCGCGCAGATGGCGAAATTGCCCCCCGAGGTCAGGGAGCGCACCGACGCCCTGGACGCCCTGGGCAACACCACCGCCGCTACCGGGAAGGGCTTCGCCATCGGCTCGGCGGCCCTGACGGCCCTCGCCCTGATGCTTTCCTACATCCAGGCTTCCGGCATCGATGCTACCCGTATCAACCTGCTTGACGCCCGCGTGGTCGCCGGCCTCTTTCTCGGCGCGATGATGCCCGCGGTGTTCTGCGCCCTGACGCTGGGCGCCGTCGGCCGGGCGGGCGCGCTCATCGTCATCGAGGTGCGCCGCCAGTTCGCCGAGATCAAGGGCCTGTGGGAAGGCACCGCCAAGGCCGATTACAGCCGGTGCGTGGATATCTCCACCAAGGCGGCGCTGAAAGAGATGATACTGCCCGGCGTGCTCACCATTATCGCCCCGGTTATCGTCGGCGTCCTCCTCGGCCCGTACGCGCTGGGGGCGTTCCTGATGGGCGCCACCGTCGCCGGCTTCCTCCTGGCGATCGTCCTGGCTAACTCCGGCGGCTCCTGGGACAACGCCAAGAAGTTCATCGAATCCGGCAACTTCGGCGGTAAGGGCTCGGACGCGCACAAAGCCGGCGTTATCGGCGATACCGTCGGCGACCCGTTCAAGGACACCTCCGGGCCGGCCATCAATATAATGATTAAGCTTATGGCCATAATTTCGGTAGTATTCGCGCCTGTTCTCGCCAACCTGCCCGGTATTATCTAGGAGCAGAAGGAGTTCACATGACGCATCACTATTGAGGAGGGATCAATTGTGATTTTCTGATGTAACTAGTTAAAGAGGTAAAAGGCAAAAATGCAAATAACGCTACTTGAAGGCTTCCGCGTGGCCACTACCTTCGAGAAATACGCCCTGGTCGGGGTGGTCGTCATCGCCGTACTGGGGCTAATTTACGCGGCTTTCCTCACCCGGCAGATCCTCAGGGAGCCTGAGGGCAACGACAAGATGAAGCATATCGCCAACGCCATCCGCACCGGCGGCAACGCCTACCTGATGCGCCAGTTCCGTACCATCCTGCTGCTGGTTTTCATACTGGCGGTCTTCGTCTTCTTCACCGGCTGGTTCGCCGGGGGCACCTCAGCCTACGGCAATCCCTCCTGGCTCATCGGCCTGGGGCGGGCGGGCGGCTTCCTGATGGGCGCCCTCTTCTCGGCGCTGGTAGGCTACATCGGCATGAACATGGCGCTCCAGGGCAATATCCGGGTCGCCCAGGCCTCGCGCACCAGCTTCACCCGCGCCCTGCAGATAGCCTACCGCACCGGAACAATCACCGGCATGCTGACCGACGGCCTGGGCCTGCTCGGCGGCACCATCATCTTCATATTCTTCTTCCGTGACGCTCCACTGGTGCTGCTCGGCTTCGGCTTCGGCGGCACCCTGCTGGCCCTGTTCATGAGGGTCGGCGGCGGCATCTACACCAAGGCCGCCGACGTCGGCGCCGACCTGGTGGGCAAGATTGAAAAGGGTATCCCCGAAGATGACCCGCGCAACGCCGCCGTGATCGCCGACCTGGTGGGCGATAATGTCGGCGACTGCGCCGGCATGGCGGCCGATATCTTCGAGTCCTACGAGGTCACCATCGTTTCGGCCATGATCCTCGGCCTGATCCTGACCGTCTCCACCGGCCAGCTCTACTGGATCATCTTCCCGCTGCTGGTGCGCGCCGCCGGCGTCTTTTCCTCCATCATCAGCACCTACACGGTGCGCGCCCTGCGCGACGGTGAAAACGCCATGAAGGCCATCCACCGCGGCTATATCCTGGCGGCGCTCATCTCGGTCGCCTCTTTCCTGGTCTTCGCCATCTTCTACACCCGGGACCTGCGCTTCTTCTGGGCGACGGCTATCGGCGTCATCCTGGCGATCGCCATCAACTACCTGACCGATTACTACACCGCGACCGAGCGGAACCCGGTCAAGGAGATCGCCCGCGCCACCCAGACCGGCCCGGCGACCACCATCCTCACCGGGCTGGGCATCGGCTACGAGAGCGCCGTCATGGCGGTTATCGTCATCGCCCTGTCCATCATCGCCTCGGCCCTCATCTGGAGCGGCGAGTCGATCGTTTACATCTTCTACGGCGTGGCGCTGTGCGGCATCGGCCAGCTTACCCTGACCGGCAACAACATCTCGATGGACGCCTTCGGCCCCGTCTCGGATAACGCCAACGGCATCGGCGAGATGGCCGGTCTCGAACCCAAAGCCCGCCAGACCCTGGCCGACCTCGATGCCGTGGGCAACACCACCAAGGCCATCACCAAGGGCATCGCCATCGCCTCGGCGGTACTGGCGGCGGTCGCCCTGTTCGCCGCCTTCTACGAGGACTACAAGCTTGAGACCATCAACCTCATCCAGTGGCAGGTCTTTACCGCGTTCCTCATCGGCGGTTCCATTCCCTTCCTGTTCAGCTCGATGACCATCGGCGCGGTGGGGCGGGCCGCCTACCAGATCGTGAACGAGGTACGCTGGCAGTTTACCAACGTCAAGGGCGTCTGGGAGGGTACCGTCGACCCGGACTACGGGCGGGTAGTCTCCATCTGTACCGGGGCGGCGCAAAAAGAGCTGCTGACGCCGGCCTTGCTCGCCATCGTGTCGCCCATCGTCATCGGTTTTCTCTTCGGCCTGGAGGCCCTGGCCGGCTTCCTGGCAGGGGTCATCCTGACGGGCCAGCTCCTGGCGGTGTTCATGGCGAACGCCGGCGGCGCCTGGGACAACGCCAAGAAGACCATCGAAGACGGCCTCTACGGCGGCAAGGGTTCGGAAGCGCACAAGGCCTCCGTCGTCGGTGATACCGTGGGGGACCCGCTCAAGGACACCGCCGGTCCGGCGCTCAACCCGCTGATCAAGGTCATCAACCTGGTCTCGGTCATCGCCGCTTCCATGATGGTGGTGCCGGCCGCGGGCGGCGGTTTCCGGGAGATAGGCCTGACCCCGGTTACGGTTACCGTGGTCGTCATCGGCCTGGGGATTATCATCGGCTCGGTCTGGTTCTCCAAGAGAGCCGGTTCCTTCGGGCACGAGGTCGAGACCCGGGAAACGCCCCTGGTCGTCGAAAAAGCCAAGTAAACACCAGGCATCATCTGTCAGTAATAGCGCCGGGAAACACGCCCGGCGCTATTTTTTTACGAGTCTTCGCGGGAGCCGCCCTGGAATTTCGGGATGTTAACCCGGTTTAGGTAATTACTATTTTTTCACGTCAATGATACTTATTTCCTACTTCCGTCAGGCTTGAGGGGGTTTTGACAGGACGAGACTGATAACTTATCCTGAAGCCAATAAGCAAACCTGCGTTTAACAAGCAGGCTGCTTCAGGCCTGGTTCACTCAATCATCACCGGTCAAAATACGTTATAAGGTAGGGAGAGTGGAAAGAGACAGCTTGGACTTCTGGTTGACCCCGGAAACCGGCCTCCCCCGGGACGAAGCGTCAGCCGGGGAATGGGATAGCCTGGTGTATAAAACAAGAGCGCGTGTATCTGAACCGGATGAGACCGTGGATGAGCTCCGCGGGCTGGGTTGCCGACTGATAGTGGCGGAGCAGCGGCACCGCCGCCGGATCGCCAAAAGAATCGACGACAGCATCAGCCAGCGGCTGACCTCCTGCGAGATAGGTCTCGGCTTGCTTATCAAGTCGGCGGATGAGGCGGCGCGGGAGCAGCTTGTGCAGATGAGGCGGGCGGTCCAGTTGGTCTTGCAGGATGCCCGGAATCTCAACTCCGCCCTGAGCCAGTCGGTCCTTTACGAGCTGGGGCTGGAAGCCGCCATCAGCGATTACCTGGGCCAGGTCCAAAAGGAAAACGCCGTGCGGTGCTTTTTCGTTGATGACCGGCAGCCCAAGCCGCTGGACGAGAATGTCAGGGACTTTCTTTACACCGCGGTCGAGGACCTGGTGCAGCATGCCGTCCGGAGCTGCGGCACCGAGACGTTAAACATCCGGGTTACCCGCCAGGGCGGCGAGATCGAGATTAGCATCGAAGATGACGGGTGCGGGCTTAACGAGGACGACATGGCGGTCACCCTCGGGCCGGCGGGCATACGGGAATGCCTGGCGTATTTCGGGGGGCGGCTGGTCACCGAGTCCGACGGCGGCCTGGGCAGCCGGGTAACCCTGACGGCGCCGCTGCGGGATAGCGACCAGGTCCTGAACTGGGGCTAGGGCCGCTTCAGGCTCGCACCGGCTGCTCCCGCCCGGCCAGCAGCCTGGTGAGCTCCGAGGTTTTCGAGAGGGTCTCCAGCCGGCGGGTCGCCGCGATCACCGCTTCCTTGCCATCCGCACTGAGCGTCTCCCCGGCGAAGCTGCGGAATTTGGCGGCGCCTTCCTCTTCCGTCAACGGGTTCCGGATGTCGCCCTTGGGATAGTCTACCTCATGCCGGTACACCCGCCCGTTCTTGAGCTCGATGGTGACCGCGTTCGGGTATTTAAAGGCGTCAGCCAGGCTCATGCCCCTGGTATCCGGCGGGAAGACCGTTTCCACCTTTTCCAGCAGGACGCGGGCCTCGGGCCGGGCGACCTTCTCATCGGTGAACTGCTCCAGTCCCACCTGTCGGTCGAGCAGGGCGGCGGCGATGCAGTACTCCAGGCTAATCATGCCGTCGAAGCCGGTGCCGGGGCGGTGGCTCTTGAGGGTGCCGCCCATGGCGCCGGGCAAGGCGCAGGTCACCCTGGCGACTTCGTCCGGCTTGATGTCATGCGTGTTTACCAGGTAGAGGGCGGCGTCAACGCACCACTGCGACAGGTAGCAGGAGGCGTGCAGTTTCAGTGACAGGCCACCGGGCGCGGTGATGTCCCAGCTCCGTCCGAGGGTCTGGACCGTCTTGTCCAGCCCCGCCTCCG
>JACPQH010000110.1 GCA_016190585.1 Chloroflexota bacterium
GGCAACAGAAACCATAACATGGAAATAATAATACTTAATATCCAACTAATATGTGCTGGATTCCTTTGTGCCTTCATTATTATTAGTGGTCTAAGGCGTAAGGATTGGACTCTGCAAATAACAGGTCTCGGAGTACTTATTATCACACTCATTTTACTTTTTATCTATTATCCCCAGTATGCAAACGTGTTCTCCGGAATGGCGACTGTCATCGTGGCTATTGCTGCGTTTATTTCTATCGAAGATTCCAGACGTTTGCGTGAAGACAATGCCCGATACCAAAGCCGAGGAAGAACCGATAAGCTTTGCGATGAAGTTTTAACATGGACAATGGCCGTATTACGTGAATATACAGAAATTTCAAAATACTGCATGGTACTTTATGAAGGTGAAACAAACAAACCATATATCGAAGATGAAGAAGATAAACTACAGGGTTTATATCGTTCTCGCTTGCTAAGTAATTTTCAAGCTTTAAGAGACGAAGGTAAATATATTACCAAAATAGCACGTCTTATTAGTGTTCAGACCGAACAAGACGCGAATCGATTATGGGAACAATTAACTAAGCTCATAAGGTTACTCGAAGACCTAAGAATTGCTGTCGAATTCGGTACTAATATCCCGAGTTTACTCAAAATAGATGAAGCAATAGAGGATTTTGCGAGCCTGTGTAACAAAATAATTTCAGAAACGGCGAAAGCTAAATTAAGGCTCATTGAATAGAGCTCTCATTCCCACTACCATTGTCAAGCGAACAGAACCCCACTCCTCCTTCCCTCCCACCTCCCCCCGTTTGACACGCTCACCCCCGTAACCTAAAATCTATAGATTGCAGTCTACTCGGAGCGTGGAAATTGACCAGCAGCGATATCAGGCAGTCTTTCCTGGACTTCTTTAAAGAAAAAGGACATACCATCCTCCCCAGCTCCTCCCTCGTGCCGGAGAACGACCCCACCCTCCTGCTCACCACCGCCGGCATGGTGCAGATAAAGCCCTTCTACACCGGCGAGGCCGTCCCCCCCAACACGCGCCTGGCCTCCTGCCAGAAGTGCTTCCGCACCACCGACATCGACTCCGTGGGCGACCGCTCGCACCTGACCTTCTTCGAGATGCTGGGTAACTTCTCGGTGGGCGACTACTTCAAGAAGGAGGCCATAAGCTGGGCGTGGGAGTACCTTACCGCGCGGCTGAAGCTGCCGCCGGAGCGGCTCTGGATAACCGTCTACACGGACGACGACGAGGCCTTCGGCTACTGGCGGCAGATAGGCATCCCCGAGCACCGGATATTCCGCTTCGGCGAGAAACATAACTTCTGGGGGCCGGCGGGCAAGACCGGGCCCTGCGGGCCGTGCTCCGAGATACACTACGATTTCGGCCGGGAGTTCGGCTGCGGGCAGCCTGCCTGCGCGCCCAACTGCGACTGCGGCCGCTTTAACGAGGTCTGGAACCTCGTCTTCACCCAGTACAACCAGGACGAGACCGGCCAGCGCGCGCCCCTCCCCAAACCCAACATCGATACCGGCATGGGACTGGAGCGCATCACTGCCATCGTCGGCGGCAAGACCACCGTCTGCGAGACCGACCTGTTCGCGCCGCTGCTGGAGCTTATCGCTCCGCTGGCGGGCGTCGCTTACGGCGCCAGTCCCGAGTCCGACCGGGCCATGCGCGTCGTCGCCGAGCACAGCCGCGGCATCGCCTTCCTTATCGCCGACGGCGTCATACCGGGCAACGAGGGGCGGGGCTACGTGCTGCGCCGCCTTCTGCGCCGGACGGTCGTCTACGGCCGCCGCTTGGGGCTGTACCGGCCTTTCATCGCGGACACCGCCGGCCTGACCGTCAAGCTCATGCACGGCGTCTACCCCGAGCTCAAGAGCCGCCGGGACTTCATCCTGAAGGTCGTCGAGCTTGAGGAAGCCCGTTTCAAGGAGACCCTCAGCACCGGGCTCGACCTCATCGAGCTGGTCCTGGCCAAGGACGAGACCATAGAGACGCACACCGTGTCCGGGGAAGACGCCTTCCGGCTCTATGACACCTACGGCTTCCCGGTCGAGGTCACCCGGGAGATCGTCGGCAGGTCCGGCTTCGCGGTGGACACGGCCGGCTTCGAAAAGGAGATGGAGAAACAGCGCGAGCGGGCGCGCGCCAGCCACCGGTTCGATACGGCGCTCAAGACGCCGAACGCGCTGGGCGATATCGATATCCAGGGCACTGGCTTCGTCGGCTACGAGAAGCTCAGGGAAAAATCGGTCATCCTGAAACTGATGGCCGACGGCAGCCCGGTCGAGACCCTGAAGGCCGGTCAGACGGGCAGCGTCATCCTGGCGCAGACCCCGTTCTACGGCGAGATGGGCGGCCAGCTCGGCGATACCGGCGAGATAAGCGACGGCGCGGGAAAGTTCGTCGTCACCAATACCTCACGCCTGCCGCCGGACGTCGTCGTCCACGAGGGCTACGTCAGCCAGGGACAGCTTCAGACCGGGCAGGATATCGAGGCCACGGTCGACCGGGAGCGGCGTCTTGACATCGCCCGTAACCACACCGCCACCCACCTGCTGCACTCGGCCCTGCGGCGGGTGCTCGGCGAATACGTGCAGCAGCGGGGCTCGCTGGTGGCCCCCGACCGGCTCCGTTTCGATTTCTCCCACCTCGAGCCGCTGACGCCGGAGCAGATAAGTGAGACCGAGCGCTTCGTCAACGAGCAGGTACGCGCCAACCTCGGCGTCATGAGCGAGCAGACCTCCTACCGCCAGGCTGTGGCCGAGGGCGCCATCGCCCTGTTCAACGAGTAATACGGCGAGGTCGTGCGTCTGATGAGAATCGGCCGGCCGGCGGTCAGCGCCGAGCTTTGCGGCGGGACGCACGTCGGCAGCACCGGCGAGATTGGCTACTTCCGCATCCTCGGCGAGACCGGCATCGGGGCGGGCCTCCGGCGCATCGAGGCGGTTACCGGGCGCGCCGCCGAGGACTTGCTCCAGCAGCAGCTCGGTACGCTGGAAGAAATCGCCTGCCGGCTGGGAACGTCGCCAGACAAGGTCCAGGAAAAGCTAACCGCCGTCCTTGACGAGCTTGACGCCGAGCGCCGCAAAACGCAGTCGCTGGAACGCGCGCTGGCCCTGCGCGAGGCCGAAGCCCTGCTGGGGCGCGTGGAGAACAACCGCGGGGTCAACCTGCTGGTCGCCCGGGTATCGCCCGTCAGCCAGGCGGTGCTGCGCGAGATGTCTGATTTCATACGGGACAAGCTCAAGAGCGGCATCATCGTCCTGGGCACGGTCCACCAGGAACGCCCCGTCTTCCTCGCCGTGGTCACGCCCGACCTCGTGGCGAAGGGCTACAACGCCGGCGACATCGTGAAAAAGGTAGCCCAGGCGGCGGGCGGCGGCGGCGGCGGCAAGCCGGGACTGGCGCAGGCGGGGGGCAAGTTCCCGGACAAGCTGGATGACGCCCTGGCCCTGGCCCGGAGCCTGGTGTAGTTATGTCAATTATTGGGAGCCGGTAGACGCGCAGCCTGGGACTGGATATCGGCGACCGCCGTATCGGGGTAGCCTTGAGCGACCCGGAGGGTATTCTGGCTACCCCCTTGACCATCATCGAGCGGACCGGCTCGGAAATCCGGGCCATCGTTGCCCTGGTGGAGCAACATAAGGTGGGCCGGGTCGTGGTCGGCCTGCCGTACTCCATGAACGGCAGCCTGGGCCAGCAGGCGGTCAAGGTGCAGGAGTTCACGGCCGAGCTGGCCGCAAACATCAAGGTCCCGATGGTATTTCGCGATGAGCGCCTCTCCACCGTATCCGCCCGCCGCCTGTTACGGGCAGGACGAAAGACCTCCCGCAAGGCCCCCTGGAAGACCCGGGACGACGCCGCGGCGGCGGCGCTCATACTCCAGGACTTCCTCGACGAAGGGAAAGCGCGCCGCGAGAGTGAGGCCGATTCTTCCCATTACTAGCCGGATTTGATAATATATAAAGGTATTCAACTGCATGAAATTCCTCCGGGAAATTAATCCTTCCCGGCGTTACGTAAAGGACAATGGCGATAAAACGAGACTATTATGAGGTCCTCGGTGTTCCCCGGAACGCCAGCGAAGATGACATCCGAAAGGCTTTTCGCAAGCTGGCCTTCCAGTTCCACCCCGACCGCAACCATGACGCCGGGAGCACCGACAAGTTCAAGGAGATCAACGAAGCCTACGAGGTGCTTTCCGACGCCAATAAGCGGGCGAACTATGATACCTACGGGCACACCAGCGCCGGCGGCTTCGATGCGCGCGGCTTCGAGGGCTTTGACATCAGCGGATTCGGCGACATTTTCGAGGCCTTCTTCGGCGGCTCGACGACCGCTTCCCGGCGGGCTCCCCGGCGCGGCGCCGACCTTTCCTGCGAGATGGTCATCACCCTGGAAGAGGCCGCTTTCGGCTGCGAAAAGGAAGTCCCGTTAAATCGCAACGAGACCTGCGCCGCCTGTCGCGGCTCCGGTGCTGCGCCCGGCGCCAACCCCACCCGTTGCCCGGCCTGCAACGGCAGCGGCCAGGTAAGGCGGGTACAGCAGAGCGTCTTCGGCCGGTTCATTAATACGGCCACCTGCGGCCAGTGCCGCGGCGAAGGCACCGTCATCCCCGAGCTCTGTCCCGACTGCCGGGGCGCGGGCCGCGTCCGCGCGGAACGCCGCCTCACTATCGAAATCCCGGCCGGCGTCGGCACCGGCTCGGTACTCTCCCTCTCCGGCGAAGGCGAAGCCGGCACCAAGGGCGGCGGCCCCGGCGACCTTTTCATCAACGTCAAGATCCGCCCCCACGAGCTTTTTGTCAGGGACGGCGACGACATCATCTTCGAGCTGCCCGTGAACTTCGCCCAGGCCGCGCTCGGCGCGAAGGTGGAAGTACCCACCCTTTACGGGCCGGCCAGGCTGGACATACCCGCCGGCTCGCAAACCGGCAAGGTGCTTCGCCTGAAAGACCGGGGCGTCCCGCGACTCAACAGGGGCGGCCGCGGCAGCCAGTTTGTCAAGCTGACGGTGGTCACCCCGGATTCACTTACCAAAGAGCAGCGGCGCCTGTTTGAGGAGCTGGCCCGGACGATGGGCCCGGCCGACAAGCCCGGTGACAGCGGCGCTCAGGAAGACCGGGACTAGGCCGCCGAGCGCCGGCGCCGGAACAGGGAAAACAGCTTCCATCGCCGCCCGGTAAGCTCATGGCGGTTATTGGCGCCCATCAGCTCCAGGGCTATCTGGCGCGGCTCGGCGTTTTCATACAGGATCCGGTAGATCTTTTCGGTAATGGGCATCTCCAGGCCCAGCTTCTGCGCCAGGTTCCGGGCGACCAGCGTGGTGCCCACCCCTTCGGCCACCTCGTCCATGGACTCCAGGATCTCTTTCAGCGAGCGTCCCTTGCTCAGCTCGGCGCCCACGTAATGGTTGCGGCTCAGGGGGGAGGCGCAGGTAGCGATGAGGTCGCCCAGCCCCGCCAGGCCGGAGAATGTCAGCGGGTTGGCGCCCAAGGCGACACCCAGGGCCGTGATCTCGGTCAGCCCGCGCGTCATGAAAGCCGCCTTGGCGTTGTCGCCGTAGCCCATGCCGTCGGCGATGCCGGCGCCCAGCGCGATGATGTTCTTCAGCGCCCCGCCCAGCTCCAGCCCGACGATATCGGTGTGGGTGAACACGCAGAAATTAGGGCAGGTCAGCATCTTTTGGGCTTTGCGCGCTATCCCGGCGTCTTCTGCGGCCACCACTGAGGCCGCCGGCAGGTTTTTCAGTATCTCGCGGGCCAGGTTAGGCCCCGAAAGCACGCAGATATTTGATTTCAGGCCCTTCCCCATCTCTTCGGCGACAACCTGGGACATGCGCTTGCCGGTGTCAACTTCCAGGCCCTTGGCGCCGCTGATAACGATAATCGATTTGTCGAGATGCTTTGCGATGCGCCGCATGTTCTCCCGCACGCTCTGCGACGGCACCGCGAGGATAACGGCTTTGCTGTCATGAAAGCACTTGCCCAGGTCGCCGGTAAACGAGAGGTTCTTGGAAGGCGTGAAACCGGGGAAATGTTGCGGGTTCGGGCCCTTTTTGTTCAGTTCCTGGGCTTCCTTCTCGGTACGCGCCCAGATACTTATCTCAAGCCCCTTGTGTGCCAGCATCGAGCCCAGTGTGATTCCCCACGAGGTTGTCCCGATTATGTTAAGTTTGGGCATTCAGGTCAGCCGTTCCCCTGATGGACTTTCTCGCCCAGCTTGCGTTCCTTGCCTTTCAGAAGCCGGCTGATATTATCCCGGTGCATGACGATAATGAAAATGGTCCCGATAAGGGCATAAAGAAGGTATTCCGGGGGAAAACCGTTAACTATCGTCAGGGGCGCCAGGATGGCGTAGCTGCTCACCGCGCCGGCGATGGAGCCCAGGGAAACATACCGGGTGAGGCCGGCGCCGATAATCAGGACCTCGCCGCCGAAGAGGGCCGCCGGCGGACAGAGCGCGATCAGCCCCCCGAAGAAAGTAGCCACGCCCCTGCCTCCCTTGAACTTGACGAACACCGGCCATGAATGCCCGGCGATGGCCGCGAAAGCCGCCAGCACCTGGGCGCTGGGGGCGAGGAGCAGAGCGTATTCGCCTATCCTGAAGCGCGTCGAGCCGAAAATAATCCCGGCGATGACCACCGCCACCGCCCCCTTTGCGAAGTCGAGCAGCAGCACCGCCCCCGCGGCCTTTTTCCCGGCCACGCGCAGGACATTGGTGGTACCCGTCTTGCCGCTGCCCATCGTCCGGATATCAACCCGGGCCGCCCGGCGTCCGATTATCACCCCGAAAGGGATGGAGCCGAGGATGTAACCGATAAGTGCGACCAGCGCGAATTGGGCGAGTATCATTCTTCCCCTTTTGTCCGGAAAACCAGACGCAACGGCGTGCCTTCGAACCCGAAAGACCGCCTCAGGCGGTTCTCAAGGTATCGCCGGTATGAGAAATGCACTAGTTTAGCATCATTAACAAAAAAAATAAAGGTCGGGGGCCTCACGTCCGCCTGGGTCGCGTAAAATATGCGGAGCAGCCGGCCGCCCCGCCGGGGTAGGCTGTGCCCGGCGATCGCCTGCTGGATAACGCGGTTGACGACGGCGGTCGGCGGCCGCTTGAGCCGCTCTTCATAGACCCGGCAGACCAGGGGCAGGATGGCGTCAACACCGTGGCCGGTCAGGGCGGAGAGGTAGATAATCGGCGCGTAGGGCAGGAACTTCAGCGCGTCCCTGATAGCCTGGTCCCACGCCGCCTTGTTCTTATCCTCGACCAGGTCCCATTTGTTGACCACCACGATTACACTCTTGAACATCTTCTGGACGTAGCCGGCGACATGGGCGTCCTGGGCGGTAATCCCGTCGCGGGCGTCAATCACCAGCAAGACGACTTCCGCCTTCTCCGCGGCCCGCAGCGACCGCAGCACGCTGTATTTCTCGATGCCCGGCGCCACCCGGCCGCGCCGCCTGATGCCGGCGGTATCAATGAGCAGTACCGGCGCCCCCTCATACTCGAACAGGGTATCCACCGCGTCGCGGGTCGTTCCCGGAGTGCTCGATACAATGGCGCGCTCCTCGCCGACAATCCGGTTCAGCAGGAGCGATTTGCCTACGCCGGGCCGGCCGACAATGGCGACGCCTGTGGCCTGTGTCTGCCCGGCGGCGGGCGGCGAGGGGGGCAGCAGCGGGACGACTTTGTCCAGCAGCTCGGCCACCGAACGTCCGTGAAAGGCGCTTATGGGAATAGGGTCGCCCAACCCGAGTTGGTAGAACTCGGCGGCCTGGCTTTCCAGGCGCGCGTTGTCGGCCTTATTGGCTACCAGCAGCACCGGTTTGCCCGTCCGCCGCAGCATATCAGCCACGTCCCGGTCGGCGGCGGTGAGCCCGCTCTTGACTTCTACCATGAAAAGCACGAGGTCGGCATCGGTGATGGCCGCCTGGACCTGCTGCTCGACCTCCCGGGAAAGTATTGTCTCCTCGGCCGGAACGAGCCCGCCGGTATCGACCATCATGAAATCTTTGCCCTGCCAGCAGACATCCGCCAGCACGCGGTCGCGCGTGGTGCCCGGTAGGTCTTCCACGATAGCCACCGGCTTGCCGGCCGCGCGGTTGAGCAAGGTCGATTTGCCGACGTTCTGCTTGCCGACTATCGCCACGACGGGTTTGCTCATGTTACCGGTAAAACTTCGGTATATGCATAAGGCCTGGTCGAATCGTCGTCCCCTATCAGCTAACGGGCCAGCAGCCGCATCAGCAGTGCTTTCTGGAAGTGCATCCGGTTTTCCGCCTGGTCGAAGACCACCGACTGTCCTTCATCCAGGATCGTCTCCGAGACCTCCTCGCCGCGGTGGGCGGGCAGCGGGTGCATCAGGATGGCGTCTTTTTTCGCCAGCGACATCAGTTCGTCGTTCACCTGGTAGGCCGCGAATACCTGCCGGCGCTTTGAGGCCTCGGCTTCCTGGCCCATGCTTGCCCAGACATCGGTATAGACCACGTCAGCGCCGGCCACCGCCAGCCCGGGCTTGTCTAGGCATATGAGCTCGGCGTTATTTCTCCGGCAGTAGCCCGTCGCCGCTTGAATTATATTCTCCTGCACCAGGTAGCCGGCAGGCGAAGCAATACGTACGTTCATGCCTGCCAGCGACGCCGCCAGTACCAGGCTGTTGGCCACGTTGTTCCCGTCGCCGACATAGGCCAGGGTAAGCCCCCCGAGCCGCGCCTTCTTCTCGTAGATGGTAAGCAGGTCGGCCATGGCCTGGCAGGGGTGTTCCAGTTCCGACAGCGCGTTTATCACCGGCACGGTGGCGAACCGGGACAGCAGCCTGAGCGCCTCGTGCGATGCCCGTGCGGCGATGACGTCCACGTAGCGACTGAGCACCCGGGCGACATCCGGCACCGACTCACGCTTGCCCAGGCCGACCTCGGCGGGCGACAGGTAGATACAGCGCCCGCCTAGCTGCGCGATGGCTACCTCGAAACTTACGCGCGTCCGCAGCGAGGGATTTTCGAAGAGAAGGGCCAGGGTTTTCCCGGCCAGCGCCGGGGTTGCCGGCTCGCCTTTGCTCCTGGTGGCGCTGTCTACCAGTCCCTGAATATCATCACCGCTCAGGTCAGCTACCGAAAGCAAGTCTTTCCCGTTCAAGACGACCTCCCCGCTATGCCCCAAGTATAGCAACGAGAGGCCAAATATTCAACACCGCGCGCCCCGGCGCCGTGAGGTAAAATAGCCGTCGGGAAACCCCGAAATGGGTATCCCCGATGAACATCACCACCGGAATTCCGAGAGATGTGGCAACCGGTTCCGGCGGGTTTTCTCTTGACCAAACTTTGTGCTATACTCAGACTTGGCCGCACGGATTGCTGATAAGCGTGAATATCAGGAAATGAGCTGTTCTGTTAAGGGTTGCACCGTCAATTCCCCGCCTTTTCGCAGGTATATTGCGGTCAGGGTACCGGCTGTTTTCCCGGAAGGCGCGCGGGCCGGGCCGCCCGGGCACCGGTCAGGCCCCTTTTTGTGTTTCCCCGGTTCCGCCGGGGAATCCCGTTAGACCGCATACCCCCACCGGGAGTGAAAGGTTAATGCAAGAACGAACCAGGAAAGACAAGATACTCGTGATCAGCTCCCTGCCGGCGCTGGCGGAGATGACCGCCCGGGCCGTGGGCGATTCTCTCGAGGTCACCCGCGCCGCCACCGACCAGGAAGGGCTGGACAAAGCCCGGAAGGAGCTGCCGGCGCTTATCGCGCTGGGCTGCATGGAGCCTCCGGGCGCCGCCTTCAAGCTCCAGCAGAAGCTGCGGGACGGCTGGATAAGCAAGAACATCCCCCTGCTCATCGTTGACACCGACTCCGGGTGCCGCACCCTGAGCATCGAAGAGGGCATGCAGATCGAAGCCGACGGCTATATCTCCCTGGCCGGCAAGGATGGCGATGCCTCGATCACCCAGCTGGCGGAACCCATCGCCCGGCTCCGGGAAAAGCTGTCCAGCCGGCTCCGCGAAAGGGCCAACCTGTTCAAGGAGGCCATGCTCGACCCCGATACCTTCTGCGTGACCTGGGAGCACGTACCGGGCCGGGGCGCTTTCGAGATCCAGCAGGAGAAGCTGGTGGAAGAGGCAACGCGCGCGGCGCGGGGCGGCAAGGTCCACGCCGTTTCCGTTACCGATAACCCCGGCGGCAACCCGGCCATCTCTACGGAGATACTCTGCACCGAGCTCAAGAAGCTGGGCATCGAGCCGCTGGTGCACGTCGCCTTCCGCGACAAGAACCGGAACCAGGTCGAAAGCCTCCTTTACGGCGTCGCCGCGCTCGGGGTGCGCAACCTGCTCATGCTCACCGGCGACTACCCTGCCAGCGGCGGCTTCATGGGCCGCGCCCGGCCGAACTTCGACCTCGATTCCGTGCACGGCCTCCAGCTTGTCCGCATGATGAACAACGGCCTGGAGCACGAGGCCCTGGGCCGGAAATCCGTGCTCGCGCCCACCGACTTCTTCGCCGGAGCCGCCGTCTCCCCCTTCAAGCAGACCGAGGCCGAGCTCATGGGGCAATACTACAAGCTCCGCAAAAAGATCGAGAGCGGCGCCGGCTTCCTCATTACCCAGCTCGGCTACGACATCCGGAAATACCACGAGCTTATGACCTGGCTCAAGCTCAACGGCTACGATGTCCCCGCCGTCATCAATATCTACGTGCTTCCCTATGCCGCCGCCAGGACGATGAACGCCAACCAGATCCCCGGCGCGGTGGTCACCGCCAAGCTGCTGAACGAGATAGACGCCGAGAGAAAGGGCGAGGACAAGGGCCGCCAGGCGAGGCTGATGCGCGCCGCCAGGATGTATGCCC
>JACPQH010000116.1 GCA_016190585.1 Chloroflexota bacterium
GAGCTGACCCGCACCCGGAAGATCAGGCGCAACTTCATGGAGGAGAGATACAAAGACCTGATCCAGGCGATCTACGGCGACCACGACAGCGTGGCCATCAACGCGGCCGTGACCTACCGCGACGGGCGCAAAGGGACGGTAGCCACGACCATTCGTGTGAGAACCGTGGAGAAGGAGGCGGTGGTCAGAGGTGGCTGAGTTCCTGCAATACACCATTAGCGGCCTGTCCGTGGGCATGGTCTACGCCCTGATCGCCCTCGGCTTCGTCCTTATCTGGAAATCGAGCAGCGTGGCCAACCTGGCGCTGGGCCAGGTGGTGCTGTTCTCTTCCTGGTTCACCTACGGGATGCTCGTCCAGGCGAAGCTGCCGGTATGGCTCGGCTTTGTGTTCGTCCTGCTTTTCGCCGTGGCTCTCGGCTGGCTGGTAGAGCGGTTCGTCCTGCGCCCCCTCATCGCCCAGCCCATCCTGGCGCTAATCACGGTCACGCTGGGCGTCGCCTACTTCATCGAAGGCCTGGTGACCTTCATCTGGCCGATGAGCGTCGGCGCCCTGCCCCGCCTGTTCCCCACCACGCCGGTGCGCATCGGCACGGCGGTGGTCTCCATGGAGTACCTCTTTATCGCCGGCATCTCGCTCGTCATGTTCTTCCTGCTGACCCTGTTCTTCCGCTATCACCGGATGGGCATCGCCATGCGCGCCACCGCTGACGACCAGACCGCCGTGCAGGCCTGCGGCATCCCCGTCACCCGGGTATTTTCGATGTCCTGGATATTCTCCTGCATGGTCGCCGCCATCGGCGGGGTGCTCATCTCCAGCATCGGCGGCATCACCTACGGTCTGGTCGAGACCGGCCTCAAGGCCTTCTCGGTGGTTATCCTGGGCGGGCTCGATTCCTTCGGCGGCGCCATGATTGCCGGGCCCATCATCGGCCTGGCCGAGAGCCTGGCGGGCGGCTACCTGGCGCCCTACGTCTGGGCGGGCATCAAGGACATCGTGCCGTTTATCATCATTCTCATCGTTATGATAATCAAACCCTACGGGCTTTTCGGCGAGGAGCGCATAGAGAGGATATAGCATGAGTCTACCCTGCGGCGTACGCAACTACACCTATGCCGAGGACATGGCCGTCGTCCGGACGCGGACGCAGTGGCTGTTGCTGGCCGGACTGCTCCTTTTCCTATTTACCACGCCGCTTTACCTGAGCAACTACTGGCTGAGCGTGGCGAACCTCATCGGCATCACGCTGATCGCCGCCACCGGCCTGAACATCCTGGTGGGCTATTGCGGCCAGCTCTCCATCGGCCACGCCGGGTTTATCGCCGTCGGCGCCTTCACCTCCGCCGTGCTGACCAACCGCTTCGATCTCCCCTTCCTGGTGGGGCTGCTGGGCGCCGGGCTGGTATCCGGCCTCATCGGCCTCGTCTTCGGCATACCCTCGGTGCGGGTCAAGGGCTTTTACCTGGCCATCAGCACCATCGCCGCCCAGCTCATCATCATCTGGGTCATTAACCACTGGGGACTGACCGGCGGCTCGGCCGGCATCATGGTGCCGGAGGCCGCGATCCTCGGCTTCACCTTCGACAGCGAGCCGAGCCGGTATTACCTGGTGCTGGCCATCGTCATACTGGTCACCATGTTCGCCCGGAACCTGGGACGCTCCAAGGTCGCCCGGGCTTTTATCGCCATCCGGGACAACGACCTGGCCGCCGAGGTCATGGGCATCAACCTGTTCCACTACAAGCTGCTCGCCTTCTTCATCGGCTGCTTCCTCGCCGGTATCGCCGGCTCCCTGCTGGCCCACCTCTACTACGGCTTCCTTAACGCCGAGTACTTCAGCCTGTCCGAGTCCATACTCTATATCGCCATCCTCATCATCGGCGGGCTGGGCACAACGCTCGGTCCGATATTCGGCGTCCTTTTCATCCGGCTGCTCGACCAGAGCCTGACGGTCCAGATCGTGCCGTTCCTGGAAAGGACCCTTACCAGCCTGCCGGCCGGTTTCGCCAGCGGCGTCAGCCCCATGCTCTTCGGCCTGATTATCATCCTTTTCCTCATCCTTGAGCCACGGGGGCTGTCCCACCGCTGGATGCTCTTCAAGGCGGCTTACCGGCTCTGGCCGTTTTCGTATTAGGGATGTCTAGTATTTTCCCCGAGCTGAATGTTATGCCTGAGAGAAACGAGGAGGTCTGATGAGAAACAGAAAGCTGTTAGCCCTGACCCTGTCCTGCCTGGCGATGATAGTCATCATCCTGCCGCTGGCCGCCGCCTGCAGCCAGCCGTCGCCCGGCCCCGCCACGGCCTCGACCCCCGCCGCGCCCGCACCGGGGACGACTAAAGCGCCGGCCACCGCGCCCGCCAAGCCCGCTTCTCCGGCGGCGAGTCCCGTGGCTACCGCGGCGCCTTCGCCCACGGCCGCGCCGACCGCGCCGGCCACCGCCGGCAAGACCCTGAAAGTCGGCATCACCACCCCCTCGACCGGGCCCGCCGCCGAAAAGGGCGCGCCCATGGGACACGCCAACCTGGACGCCTTCGAGTACATCAACAAAGAGCTCGGCGGCATCAACGGCTACCAGATCGAGCCTATCTGGCTGGACAGCCAGTACGACTCGGCCAAGGTCGTCACCAATGTCAGGCGCTTCATGGACCAGGGCGCCCTGCTCTTCGCCACCGCCTCGTCCAAAGAGGGCACCGCCGCCATGGAGGTAGCCAACCGCGCCGGGTTCCCGGGCATCGTCTCGTTCACCGCGCCCAACCTGTACCGCCCGCCGCAGCACATCTACGGCCAGATGCCGGACTA
>JACPQH010000019.1 GCA_016190585.1 Chloroflexota bacterium
GGAGAAGCCGGTGCCGCCGCCGCTCTTGTGTATCAGGGCGGTGTACTTGACGGCGTCGAAGATAGACTCCATGGAGTCCTCGACCGGCAGCACGAAGCAGGCGGAAAGCTGCCCCAGCTCCCGGCCGGCGTTCATCAGGGTCGGCGAGTTCGGCAGGAACTCCAGCCGGGCCATGACGTCGTAGAACCGCTGCCTGACCTCCCCGATGTCCGTCTCAGGACGATAGATAAGCTCCGCCGCGGCGATGTAGTGCGCCACGCGCCGGAACATCTCCTCCGGGTTCTCGATGGCCCGGCCCTCCTTGTCCTTTTTCAGGTAACGCTTCTCCAGGACGTGCCGGGCGTTATCGGTAAGGCTAATCTGCTCGCTCTGGGCCTCTGAAGCGGTGCGCGTTTCCATACCGGTTTTAGCCTCCTCTGGCTGCGGTCTGTTTTCCACCATGCCCCCTTCGTTGAACAGTATTTCCTGGACGATAAGCATCACCTCCGACTCGGTCGGGGCGGGCCTGGCCCGGGGCGGTTTCGGCGCCACCAGGTCCTCCATGCCGGGTAGGGTCGCGGGTTTCTCCAGCCGCTCGATGACCCGGCTGGTAAGCCACTCTATCTTGGCCCGGTCACGCAGTCCCATGGACTCGGCGTCAGCGAACACCGCCCTGGCGATACGGGAACGGTCTAAAGGCGTTTTTTTGTCTTTATCCATGGCTAAGTCCTTGTCAGTTGTTGCCGCCCCGGTTCCGGGCCTTGCCGCGGCTGCCGGGCGGTGCTGCGGGCTTGTCATCCGGGAGCAGGCTGAGCTGGTTAAGGGGACGGCGCGCCGGCTCCCCGCTGACCAGGGTGTCCACCTCCTGCTTCAGGGCGGTGATATCCTCGAAGTCCCGGTAGACGCTGGCGAAGCGGATGTAGGCGATGTAGTCCAGCTTCTTCAGCCGTTCCATGACCATGTCGCCGATGACCCGGCTGGGCACCTCCGCCCGCCCCGTCCGGTAGAGCTCGGCCTCGATATCGTCGGCCAGCTTCTCCGCGGCGCCCGCGGGCAGGGGCCGCTTCTCGCAGGCCTTGCGGAGGCCGGCCAGCAACTTCTCGCGGTTAAACTCCTCGCGCCGCAGGTCCTTCTTGATGACGAACAGGCTCGCCGGCTGCAAACGCTCGTAGGTGGTGAAGCGGGCGCGGCATTTCAGACACTCGCGCCGCCGCCGGATGCCGTCATTGACCTCGCGCGAGTCGATGACTTTGGAATCGTAGTGGCCGCAATAGGGACAGTTCATTTTTACACAATATCTTGGGTTGCGAGATTAAAGTACCACAAGGGCTAGGGTCTTGTCAATAGGTTTTTCATTTATTCAAAAAAGTTTTACCGCCCAGTATTATCGTTTGCCAGGGAGCCCCGTTTAACCTATAATTCAGGGTATGAGCCGCTTGATAGAAAAGCTAAACGATGTCTCTAAGAGCCTTCCCCAGCCGATGGGTTTCCGGGTAACGGTGCTCCCCTCCCGGCCCCGCATGCTGCTTATCGCGCAGGCCGCGCCGGAGAACCTGGCAACAGCCGCCGGCTACGCGCCGTTATTGGACGGCCTCTGGCTGCACGGTGAGGACGGCATCGCCTCCCCCGGCGTCCTGCCGAAAACCTCCGGGGAGATGGCCGGGTTGGCCTGGGGAGCGTACCTGGATGAAGCCGGGCAGCAGGATATCGCTGCCCTGGCCGCCGCCGGGTGCGACGTGGTGGTCATCACTCCGGAGAGCAGCGTCGCCGCCACCTATTCGACGGACAAGCTGGGCCGCGTGCTCCGGCTGGAACCATCGCTCGGCGACGACATGCTGCGGACGGTCAACGACCTGCCGGTAGACGCCGTTCTCAGCGGTCCGCCGCTCCTGGAAGGCGCCATATCCTGGCGGCACCTCATGACCGTGCAGCGCCTGACGAACTACCTGAGCAAGCCCCTGATTGTCCCGGCGCCCCTGACGCTCGCCGAAAACGAGGTCAGAGCCGTGTGGCAGGCCGGCGCGGATGCCATTGTCGTCGAAATCGGGGCCGGGGATGCCAGAGCCAGGCTGGAGGCCCTCCGGGCCGGCATAGACAAGCTGGTCAATCTGCCGCCCCGCCGGCGGGTGAAGGCCGAGGCCTTCGTCCCGTACGTCAGCCGTGCCGCCGCCCCCGCCGGGCGCGAAGAGCCGGAAGAACCCGAAGAACCGGAAGAGGAGTAAGCCCTTACTGGCAGGCCTGAAGCTGCCAGGACTTGCCTTCCGTGGTTATGGCCGGCGCGATTACCATCGGTACCTGCTGCATCTCCCGGATGCTGGAGGCGCCGCAGATGCCCAGCGCCGTGCGCAGGGCGCCCACCAGGTTCTGCGTGCCGTTGGTCACCGTGGTCGGGCCGTAGAGGATCTGATTTAGCGGGGCCACCCGGCCCACCTTGATGCGGGTGCCCCGGGGCAGGGCGGGGTGGGGATGGGACATGCCCCAGTGATAGCCCAGGCCCGGCGCTTCCTCCGCCTGAGCGAAGATAGAGCCCAGCATGACGCCGTCGGCCCCGGCGGCAATCGCCTTGCAGATATCGCCGCCCTTGCGGAACCCGCCGTCCGTGATGACGGGGACATAGCGCCCCGACTCGCGGAAGTACTCTTCGCGGGCGGCGGCGCAGTCCATGGTGGCGGTAATCTGCGGCACGCCGACGCCCAGCACCTCGCGGGTGGTGCAGGCGGCTCCCGGGCCGACGCCGACCAGCACACCGGAGATGCCGGTGCGCATCAGCTCTAGACAGGCGCTGTAGCTGACGCAGTTACCCACGATGATCGGTATCGAGACGGCGTTGCGCAGCTCGGAGAAGATGAGCCCGCGGTAGCTCTTGGAAATGTGGCGGGCGCTGGTAACGGTCGACTGGACGACATAGATATCGGCCCCGGCTTCGGCGGCCGCCGCGGCGAAGCGCTTGGCGTTGGCCGGCGCCACGGAGACGGCGCAGACGGCGCCGCCTTTTTTAATCGCCCGGACCCGCTCGCCGATGAGGTTCTCTTTGATCGGCTCGGCGTAGATTTTCTGGAGCAGGCCGGTAACCTCGCCGGCCGGGGCGCGGGCGATGTGGGCGAGCACCTCCGCGGGGTTCTCATAGCGCGCCTGGACGCCTTCCAGGTTCAGGACGGCCAGGCCGCCTTCTTTGCTCATGGCGATGGCGAAGTTCACGTCCGTAACACCGTCCATGGCGGCGGCGATGAAGGGTATGGGAAGAACCAGGTTCTCCACCTTGAGCTCGATATCCGTCTGCTCCGGGTTGATGGTGACGTCCCCCGGAACGATGGCGACTTCGTCGAAGCCGTAGGAAGTGCGGAGTTGTTTGAACTGAGCTATTTCCATTTTCTGTCCATCCTTTAAACAAGAAATATATCAAAAAAGCGCCGCCCGAGTCAAGGAAGCCGGGGTGTCGTGAGGCCGCCCGGGACGAGTGCCGCAAATTGACTGGACGTATCTTCCATGCTATGATAGTCGCAAGCTAACATGTCGGCGCTCACCGAGCTTAATGAACTGATAAAGCGTTGTCGTCTCTGCGGGATTGCCGGGTCGCGGACGCACGCGGTACCGGGGGAGGGGGCGGAGAATGCGGCGGCCATGTTCATCGGTGAAGCCCCCGGCTGGCATGAAGACCAGCAAGGGCGGCCCTTCGTTGGCCCCGCCGGGCAGTACCTGGACAAGCTGCTGGCATCCGCCGGCCTGAAGCGCGAGACCGTCTTCATCGCCAACGTGGTCAAGTGCCGGCCGCCGGGCAACCGCGAACCGCTGCCCGTGGAAATCCAGAACTGCCGCGGCTGGCTCGATAAGCAGCTCGATATCATCCGCCCCCGGATGGTGGTGACGCTGGGACGCTATTCGATGGAGAAGTTCTTTCCCGGCAAGAGCATCAGCAAGATACACGGGACGTGGCAGAAGAGCGACGGCACGGTCTACTTCGCCATGTACCACCCGGCGGCCGCCCTGCACCAGGCCAGCCTCAGGACGGTCATCGAGGCGGATATGCTTAAGATTCCGGCCATACTGGCCGAGACCGGAGGCGTTCAGGACGAGGTCCAGGAGCCGCCCCGGCAGCTAAACATGTTTTGAGGTTCGCGCTATGCCCAGACCCAAACTGAAAGTCATACCTCTCGGCGGCCTCGGCGAAATTGGCAAGAACATGCTTGTCCTGGAGTATGAGAATGATATCATCGTTATCGACGCCGGGCTCATGTTCCCCGAGGAAGATATGCTGGGCATCGACCTGGTCATACCCGATTTCAGCTACCTGGTCGAAAGAAAGGACAAGGTAAAGGCTATCTTCGTGACGCACGGGCACGAGGACCATACCGGGGCCCTGCCCTACCTGCTCCGGCAGGTCAACGCCCCCATCTACGCCGCGCGTCTTACCCTGGGCATGATCCGCGTCAAGCTGAAGGAAGGTAAGGCGCTGGAAGGCGCCCAGCTCAAGACGGTCGAGCCCGGCGGCGAGGTCACGGTCGGCCGGTTCCGGGTGGAGTTTTTCCCGGTGTGCCACAGCATTCCCGACGCCGTTGGTCTGATAATCCATACACCGCAGGGCATCGTCGTCCACAGCGGCGATTTCAAGCTGGACTACACCCCGGTCTGCGGCAAGCCGACCGACCTCTCGCGCCTGGCCCAGCTTTCCACCAGCGGCGTCCTCCTGCTGATGTCCGATTCTACCTATGCCGAGCTGCCCGGTTACACGCCTTCGGAACAGGTGGTCTCCAAGTCCCTGGAGCAGCTCGTCGGCAACGCCAAAGGCCGGGTCATCGTCACGACGTTCTCTTCGCTGGTCTCGCGCATCCAGCAGGTCATCGACGCCGCCGCCAAGTATAACCGCCGCGTGTTCATCGTGGGACGCTCCATGACGGAAACGGTGCGCATGACCCTGGAAATGGGTTACCTCAACGCGCCGGACAACATCATCGGCCGCATCGAGGAGCTGCGCGGCCTGCCGCCGGAAAAGATTGTTTTAATCACCACCGGCAGCCAGGGGGAGCCGACCTCGGCGCTGGTGCGCATGGCCAACCGCGACCATCACCAGGTGCACATCCAGCGCGGCGACACCATCGTCCTAGCGGCGACGCCCATCCCCGGCAACGAGGGCCTGGTCAACAAGACGGTAGACAACCTCTTCCGGCAGGGCGCCGAGGTCTTCTACAACCGGCTGGCGCAGGTCCACGTGCACGGCCACGGCAGCCAGGAGGAGCTCAAGCTGCTGCTTAACGTCGTCAAACCGAAGTACTTCGTCCCCCTGCACGGCGAGTACCGCCATCTCAGCCTGCACGCCAAGCTGGCGGAATCCCTCGGCATGCCGAAGGAGAACCTGTTCGTCATGGAGGACGGGGATGTGCTCGAAATCAGCCACCAGGGCGCCAAGCTGGACGGCAAGGTCAGTTCCGGCAACGTCTACGTGGACGGCCTGAGCGTCGGCGATATCGGCGGCGTTGTCCTGCGTAACCGGCGCATGCTCTCGCAGGACGGCATCGTGGTCGTCATCCTGACGGTCAACCGCCAGAGCGGCAAGCTGGTAGGCCGGCCGGACATCGTGACGCGGGGCTTTGTCGACACCCGCGAGTTCAAGGACATGCTCGACAGGAGCCGCGACCTGCTGGCTACCGTGCTTGATCACGGCGGGGGGCAGGTGGCCGACTGGACCTACGTCAACAGCAAGGTCAAAGACACCCTGGAAAAGTTCTACTACGAGCAGACCAAGCGGCGCCCCATGATACTCCCCTTCATGGTGCAGGTATAGCGGACCGAGATGACCAGGGGGAGAAGGGCGGCGAAGCGGAAGGCGGACGAATCAGCCCACTGGCTGAGCCGCCGTCCCATGAGGCTGCTCCTGCTCGTCGGTTTCTTCACCGCCCTGCTCTTCTGGCAGAAGCAGAATATTTCCGCGGCCGTGGCCGGTATCGCCGCCTTCCTGGGGTGGGGGCTGCTGCTCATCGTCCTGGCGCTGGCGGTGCCGGCGGTCATGATGGTCCGGCATGAGTTTGTGTCCTTCCTGAGGTATATTTACCGCTGGCTCGGCTTGCTGGGCATCATCCTGGCTGTCTGGGGCATCCTGGGCTTTTTCAACCTCGGGGGGGATCTCGGTAGAAACATCATCGGCCGCCCCGCCTCTTTTCTCGCTTACCTCGGCGGCGGCCTGAGGGTGCTCGCGCTGGCCGCCATCGGCATCGCCCTGCTCGCGCCCCGGGCCAGTTTCGATTTCGTGGCGGCGGCGGTCGCCTGGATACACCGGAAGGTGGAAACCCGGAGCCCGCGCAAAGCGGCGCCGCGGCCGCCGGTACTGCCTCTTTTCAAGGCCAGGAAACCGCCGGCGGAGGCCGGCAGCCCGGCCCCCGTCCCCGATGAAGGGCCCAGGGAGGTGGCAAAAGAGGCCGCCAGGGTGGTGACCGTCGACGGCTGGCGCCTGCCGCCTATCGATATCCTCGACCGCGTCCAGGAGATAGAGTTCGGGCAGGCCGATAACATGCGCCGGGCCCGCCTGGTGGAGGAAGCCCTGGCCAGCTACGGCGTCGAGGCCAAGGTGGTCCAGATTAACGCCGGCCCCACGGTAACCCAGTTCGGGGTGGAGCCGGGGTGGGACCGCAAGTTCAAGGAGATAAAGGAGCGCGACAAGGATGGCAACGTCAAATCCCGGCAGGAGGAGGTCTCCCGCACCCGGGTAAAGGTGGAAAAAATAACCTCGCTGGCGAACGACCTGGCGCTGGCCCTGGCGGCGCCGAGCCTGCGGATAGAGGCGCCGGTACCCGGCAAGTCCATCATCGGCATCGAGGTGCCGAACACCATCTCAAGCGTGGTCAGCCTGCGCAGCGTCGTCGAGAGCAGCTCCTTCCAGAAGCTCCTGGCCAAGACCAAACTGACCCTGGCCCTGGGCAAGGGGGCGGGCGGCGAGACCGTGGCCGGCGACCTGACGAAGATGCCGCACCTGCTCATCGCCGGGGCCACCGGCAGCGGCAAGACGGTGTGCCTCCAGACCATCGTGTGCTGCCTGCTGCTGCACGACACCCCGAGCGACGTGCGCTTCGTGATGATAGACCCGAAGCGGGTGGAGCTTACCGCCTATAACAGCATCCCCCACCTGGCCGCCCCGGTTATCGTGGATACCAACAAGGCGCTCGGGGCGCTGCGCTGGCTCAACCAGGAGATGGACGAGCGCTACAAGAAGCTGGCGGCGGCCGGGGCGCGCAATATCGAAAGCTACAACAAGAACCGGCAGGGCAGCGACCGGATGCCCTTCCTGGTGCTGATAATCGACGAGCTGGCCGACCTGATGATGGCCGGCTTCGATGAGGTCGAGACCATACTCTGCCGTCTCGCCCAGCTCGCCCGCGCCATCGGCATCCACCTGGTGGTGGCCACCCAGCGGCCCTCGGTTGACGTGGTGACCGGCCTTATCAAGGCGAACTTCCCCACGCGCATCAGCTTCGCCGTCACCTCCCAGGTGGACTCCCGCACCATCCTCGATACCGGCGGGGCGGAGAAGCTGCTGGGCAAGGGCGACATGCTCTACGCCCCCACCGAGGCGGCCAAGCCCAAGCGTCTCCAGGGCTGTTTCGTCTCCGACGCCGAGATGGAGCGGCTGGTCTATTTCTGGAGCCGGCAGAGCCAGGAGCTCTCCAGCCTCCGTACCAGGGAGCTGTTCTCACCCGCCGCCCAGGGGCCGAGCCAGGACGCCGACCCGCTCCTCGCCGCGGCCCGGGACCTGGCCCGCGGGCACGAGCACATCTCCGTCTCGTTCCTGCAACGCCAGCTTCACATCGGCTACTCCCGCGCGGCGAAGCTCATGGAACTGCTGGAGAAGGAAGGCGCCGGCCCGCCTGACGGGGCTGACCCCCCGGAAGACCAGCACCCGTCCTGATTCCGATTACGGCAACCGGAGAAGGGCCTTTCTCCACAGGGGGCGCGAGCACAGTCCAGGCTTGTTCCCGGGACAGTACGCCTAGCGGCCCTTCCAGACCGGCTTCCGCTTCTCGGCGAAGGCCGCTGGGCCTTCCTTGCCGTCCTCGGAGACGCGCATCTGCTCGTACTCCCACCACATCTGGTTGAGGGCGATGGGCAGGGGTACGTCCCGCCCCTGAATCGCGCCCTGCTTGATGGCCCTCACCGACAGCGGGGCGCACTCGAGTATCCGCGCCGCCCAGCTCTCCGCCGCCGCCATGAGCTTCTCCCTGGGGACCACCTCGTTGATGACGCCCAGCCGGAGGGCTTCCGGGGCCGATATCTGGTCGCCGGTCAGCAGCAGGGCCATGGCCTGTTTCAGTGGCATATGGCGAGTCAGCGTGTAGGTGCCGAGGGTGGGCATCTGGCCCACCTTGGCCTCGGGCAGGCCGAACCGGGCGTGCTCCGCCGCCACGATGATGTCGCAGGCCAAGGCGATCTCGAAGCCGCCCCCGATGGCATAGCCGTTGACCGCGCAGATTATCGGTTTCCAGCACTCGTAACGGTTGGTGATGCCGCCGAAGCCGCCGTAAGGGAAGGGCTCGGGCTGGGGGATACCCTCCTTTATCTTCTCGGCCATGTATTTCAGGTCGTCGCCGGTGGAGAAGGCCTTGTCCCCGGCCCCGGTGTAGATGGCCACCCAGACCTCCGGGTCGTCCCGGAAATCAGCCCAGACCTGCTGCAGCTCCCGCATGGCCGGCGGGTGCAGGGCGTTGTACACCTCGGGGCGGTTGATGGTCACGTAGGCGATGCGGCCTTTCTTCTCGTAGATGCAGTAGCGGTAAGCCAAAATATCCTCCCTTTTAACGGCCCTTCCATTGAGGGCTGCGTTTCTCCCGGAACGAGTTGAAGCCTTCCTTCGAGTCCTCCGTCGAGGACAGGACGGCGTTAAGGGCGTGGGCATAGTGTAGAGCATGTTCGAAGGTCATGTCGCCGCCGCTGTAGAACGCCTTCTTGCCGAGCCGCACGGCGAGCGGCGACTTGGCGGCGATCCTGGCGGACAGCTCGGCAGCGGCCTCCTCCAGTTTCTCCAGCGGGACCACCCGGTTTATCAGCCCGAGGCGGTAGGCCTCTTTGGCCTCCATGCGGTCGCCGGTGAGCAGCATCTCCAGGGCTTTCTTGCGGCCGGTGTGGCGCGATAGCAGCACCGACGGGGCGAAGCAGAACCCGCCGAAGTTGATGGCGGTGGTGCCGAAGGAGGCGTCCTCGCTAGCGATGACGAGATCGCAGGCCAGCGCCAGCTCGTTGCCGCCGGCCAGGCAGAAGCTGTGCACCTGCCCGATGACCGGCTTGGGTAGCTCAGGTATCGTACGGGTGGTCTCTTCGAGCACCGGAAGGAGCTTGAAGAAATCGATTGCCGAGAGGTCGCCGAACTCGCTCAGGTCCATGCCGGCGCAGAAGCAGCGGCCGGCGCCCTTGATAACAATAACGCGTACGGCGTCATCCGCCCCCAGCTCGACCAGGGCGCTATTAAGTTCCTGCGCCATCTGGAAATTGATGGCGTTGAGGCGGTCGGGCCGGTTCAGGGTGACGGCGCCAATCCAGTCATGTATTTCAACCAGCAGGGTCTCGCGGGTGGTCGCCGGCCGGGCGGGGGCTTTTCGCTTTCTTGCCTGGGTCATGGTCGATTCCTCCTTCGCTTGTTCTGGGGAACAGCTTCAGGCGATACCGGCGATAAATTCGTCGACCGGGCAGACCGTGCTGATGCGCGGCAGGAAGCGGGCGAGGGCCAGCGCGGAGTCCTCCGGATTGCGGTCGGCGCAGCAGTCCCCCAGGACGAAGACGCGGTAGTCCATATCGAAGGCCTGGCGGGCGGTTGACTCGATAACCCCCAGGGTGCTGACGCCGGTGAGCACCAGGGTATCGATGCCCCGCGACCGCAGCAGCACCTCCAGGTCGCTGCCGGTGAAAGCGCCTATCCGCTTCTTGATAACCACCGGCTCGCCGGGCAGGGGGGCGACCTCAGGGCAGACCTGGGCGTTGTCCTGGGACTGCCTCAAGGCGCCGTTCTGTTTGACCTGGCTGAAGAGCGTGTTCCGCGGAGCGACCTCGGCGTAGCCGTCGCGGAACTGGACGACGACGTAAAAGACGGCCATGTTCGCCGCTCTGGCCGCCTGAAGCGCCCGGCTGACGTTTTGCAGCACCCGCTCCCTGTCAACGGGGGTCAGGGCTTCGAGGATGCTCCGCTGGCAGTCCATGACCAGCAGGGCCGATGACCGCGGACTTATCTCGACCGGTGGCATAACCGCCTCCTTGAGGGTGGTTTGTACCAAATATACCTATTTAGGAGGAGCCGGTCAAGCCGTGTTTCCGGGGGTTCTGCTCAATTTTGGTGGTGACTTGAGCAACCTCACCTGCTTTTATCTTCTGTTCCATGTTTGCTAATAGGATAATAACCCAACAGGTACAGGTGCGGCGGAGTATTATGCCAAGCAGAGTCCAGCCGCTTGACACGTTGAATCAGGTGGAGTAATTTAGCTGTACGGCGTATGGGCGCCAATCGAGTTGGCAACGACCGGCTGGCGGTTTCGGGTGTGAGTCTGGCAGAGGCTGGCCGGCTCTTCGGCGTCCGATTGGTTGGAAGTATATCCCGCGGCTGGCAGTCCTGTCTCTTGAACAGTGCGAAGGGTTCCGCTTCTGAGGGATAGCATGATAAAAAATTTGCAGGCTGTACTGGTTGCCCTGGCGGTTCTCGCGGCATTTTTCGGGATGATTGTTTTAGCTCCAGTCCATTTGGTACGGGCAAACATTGAAGACAAAGTGTTAGAGGTCGAGTATGAGTCTGCGCCCGCAAAGGATTTTTATTCCAAGCCTAGCGAGTGGATGAGTGAAAACCTCAAGGTCGTCGACGCGGAAACTCTTAGAGTAAAGGCGACCGAGTTTCACAAGACGTCCATTTTCCCGGGAAATGGCTCCTTTAGTTTCGATGCGGGAATGCGGATATTCTGGGTAGTCGAAGACACTGAAGAATACACAGGCGAATTAATTGCGAGGGATAAGGTCAAAGGCTTTCCTGCCGGGGTAGTCGTTCATGAGGATGTGTTGAGGGAAGATTGGCATCCCTCATACTGGTCAGGAAGGTTACACTGGGATCCAAAGGACGCTGAAGTCGTGGCTGCTTTATATGAGCTACCGGAAGTGGACTCAAGCGAAATTATTACAACGCCGGGTCCCCTACCTCCGCGGCCTATTCCCGAAAGTGCTGTACACGAATTCAAATTTACGCCTCCGCCCGGAGATTATATAGCGTTGGTTGGATTTCGAGAAAACTCAAAGCTCATGCGGTTCAAGATAGTTACGAAAGGGGTATGAACGAATGCCTGAGCCTTCCGGTTGCCAGGGGAGGCAAAAAGCAAACAGGGTACCGACGACCTCCCGTATCGCCGTACCCTGTTTTTAGTGTTCGTCTTACCGGTATTCCACCGGCGCCCCGCCGGGGGCTTTCTTCACCCGTCTCTCCTTGAGGGCCGCGTAGACGCCGCCGAGGTTCAGGTACCAGATGAAGGCCACCGGGAGCAGGACCAGGGGTATCGCCAGCGCCAGTCCGATTATCATCGCCATTTTAGTATGCCTCCTTGTCAGATTTCCGTTTCGCCTTACCTGGCGTCGAGGGCCGCCCGGGCCATGCGCCGCGCTTTGAGGGCCGCGTAGACGCCGCCAAAGTTCAGGTACCAGATGAAGGCCGCCGGGAGCAGGATTACCGGTGCCACCGCTGCTGCTACGATCGCTGCTGTCATTGCCTTGTACCTCCTTTTTCCCTCTTTCCCCTCCTCCCCGCCGCCACTATAAAAATACCACCCGGCCGTCGGCGCGGCTTCCGTCTTGATACCTAAAGCTCTATATCAGAAAAGGCCTAATTTTAGCCGGGGCCATAACGGGGAGCGCCCATTGAGCGTTGGGCCGCGCTAGGCAGTTAAGCGCATGTCGGGATGCCTATTTTACCTATTGAGGTGCTATAATATACCGGACTATGGATACGAACGCCGCGCCGCCGGCCGGCAATCAGGCCCCGCTGAAAACGGGCCTGGCCCGGTGGCTTATCGGGTTCAAAGCGACCTCAGGGGCCGGCTCCCTCCACTTCTGGCTGCTGGCCTCGCTCATGGCGGGCCTGGGCTATATCTACTACGCCGTCCTGCCGGCCTATCATGACATCTTCGTGCTGTTGTTCTTCTACCCGCTGCTCTACGCCGCCACCGTCTACCGGGGGCGCGGCGTCATCGTCACCGGCCTGGCGCTGCTCGGCATACTCCTTCCATACAACATCCTCTACGTGGAGACGGCCGTCTCTCTGCTGACCGCGCTGCTCTTCGCCGGCTTCGCGCTGGTCGTCGGCGGCATGTGGGCCACCCTGCTCAACTACCTCGAAGCCCAATACCAGGCCTACGAGGAGATACTCGCCCTGAACGAGGAGCTCAATGATTACGTCCGGCGACTGGAGAGCGCCCAGAGGCAGCTTGTCCAGGCGGAAAAGCTGAACGCTATCGGGCAGCTCGCGGCCTCGGTCGCCCACGAGATCAACAACCCCCTGGCCGGCGTCCTGGTGTATACCAGGCTCCTCGCCCGGAAGATTGCCGGCGACTCCCTGGACAAGGCCGAAGCGCTCGGTAACCTCGCCAGGATGGAGTCGGCGGTCGGCTTCTGCTCCCGCGTCATCCGCGGCCTGCTCGATTTCGCCCGGCAGTCCGAGCCCGCGATGAAGGCGACCTCGCTCAACGAGGTCATCGAGCAAGCCCTGGCGCTGGTCGGCCACCAGGCGGCGATGAAGCGTATCACGGTCGTCCGGGAGGCGGGGACGCTCCCGGCGGTCATGGCCGACCCCGGCCAGATCCAGCAGGTGCTCATCAACCTCATGGTCAACGCCGTCCAGGCGATGGCCGAGGGCGGCAGGATGACGATAAAAAGCTGGTCGGACGACGGCCGGGTGATGTTGAGCATCCGGGACACCGGCTGCGGCATTGTCCCGGAGAACATGGGGAAGCTTTTTACGCCCTTTTTCACCACCAAGGAGGCGGGGAAAGGGGTGGGGCTGGGGCTGGCGGTGTCCTACGGCATCATCGAGCGGCACGGCGGCAAGATCGGGGTTGAGAGCGAGCCGGGTAAGGGGACAACCTTTACCATATCGCTGCCAGCCGCCAGCGAGCCCGGCGCCAGTGTATAGCACATCCTCGCCACCCGGCACCGCCCGCATAACGACCGAGGCATACGCTTGCGACAATATCATGTGTCGTGCTTTATACCGCTAAAGGTCGGTGCGCCAAGAGTCCCGGGCCTTCACTGGTATCGAGAAAGTCGAGCATTTCACAGGCAACGCTCTCGGTACGAAGGTAGCGCCTTTATGCCTGGCCGGCTTCTGGAAGCGTGGGCAACGATAAAGCCAAAGGCAGGGTCTTGACAAGCCTTTGGCGATGGCCGATAATGCTCATTACCTCGACACACGAAACGGCGCACTTGTTACCAGAGACGGTAGTCAAAAGAGTTACCTCTTCTGAGAAGACGTTCGAATTAAAGGGGGTGCTTGGATGGTAAACAAGAAAGTCCTGAGGTATGTATTGCCCATCACGCTATTGCTCATCCTGGTGGTAACGGCTTGTACTAACCCCTCACCCACGGCGGCGCCCGCTCCCGCGGCCCCCGCCCCCGCAGCCCCGGCGCCGGCTCCGGCCGCCGCTCCCCCGGCGGCAGCTCCTGGCAAGGTCTATAACTGGAACCTGTTCAGTGCCTACACGCCGGCTGACTGGCCGCATCGGCAGATCCCCGGAATCATAAAGAACCTGGAGGTTGCCACCGGCGGGGCGATGAAGATCAAGCTTTTCGCCCGGGGCGAGCACCCTTACGCCGGGGCGGACATGCTTCAGGTCGTCAAGGAGCGTAAGGCGGAGGTAGTCCAGTCCTTTAGCGGCTGGGTCTCCGGCGCCGAACCGCTGGCCAACGTTTACGGCCTGCCCCTGTTCTTGCCCTCCAAGCTCGAGGACCTTGAAAAGGTGTTCGGCGCTACCGCCGATCAAGTTCTAGGCCCGATGTATGACCGCTGGAACGGTGTGAGGCTGCTCTCCTATTTTTGGCCTCCGCAGCGGTTCCACACCAAGGTCCCGGTCACTTCTTTCGATTCACTGAAGAACAAGCGAATCAGGGGTTCTTCTCCGGAGCTGGCCGAGGTTGTTAATCTCATGAACGGCATCGGCGTGATGGTCGATTGGGGCGAGGTGCCTACTGCTCTCGCCACCGGCGTTATTGACGGCGTCATCACCAGCGTCGGCTCGACTTACGATTTCGGTATCTACCAGTACGTTTCCGTCCTGAATCTGTTTGATCTGGCTTCCTCCAACGGCGATTTCGTGGTGAACAAAAGCGCCCTGGCGGAACTGGATGAGGCCACCAGGAATGCTTTCCTCAAGGTATGGGCAGACTCCCAGCATACCATGATGGAGGGAAGCATGGTTGACGCCTGGAAGAAGACGGAGCTTCTGGTGAGCGAGTTCGGCGCCACCATCGTCGCGCCCAACGCCAAGTTCCGCGACGAAGTCAAAGATAAGGTCAAGTCCACCATCTGGACCAAGTGGGCGCAGCGGGCCGGCCCTCAAGGCCAAGCGGCGATCGATCTCATCCAGGAAGCCCTTAAAAAGCTCTAGGATACGGGGGCTCTGGCCGGGTTTCGGCCTTGCCAGAGCCCTTCATCGCAACTTCGCTCAAGGCAGGCGGCAATGAGGCGTTTTACGGTTTTCGCTAACTGGTTCAACGACCGGGTGGTCGGCATGCTGGGCCGGTTGTTGGCTGTCATTTCGCTTGCCCTGTTGGCCGCGATGGTACTAATAATCACAGTCTACGTCGTACTGCGGAAGTTTACCGAGATCAGGATCTACTTCGTCGAAGAGTGGACCGGCTTCTTCGTCGTCATGATTACCTATTTCGCGGCGACTTACGCGCTGACAACCCGTGGACACATTATCGTGGAAACCGTAGTTCAGCACTTCCCGCCGAAAGCGCGACGGCTGTTAGAACTCGTCGTCGGGGTCGTCGGCACCTTCATAATCAGCTTCATGCTTCAAAGAAGCTTGTCCTTCTTTCTATACCAGATTGAAAACAATATCCGCTCCTGGTCCGTGATGCGCACCCCGATGTGGATTCCCACGATATTTGTTCCGATAGGACTGACCGTTTTCCTGTTGGGTATGATCGGTTTTGTCATGCAAAAGGTCGTCGAGGTCACGAATCCCGCCGGTGAAAAGGAACAACTCTCTCTCCCCCTGATCCCGAACGAAAAAGAAGGTTCGATTTAATGGGCATAGACGTACCGGTCTGGGCCAGCGCCATAATGGTTATGGGCGCCCTCCTGTTGCTGATTGGCGCCGGGATGTGGATATCTATTGCCTTGATTGGCGCCGGGCTGTTCGCGCTCGCTTTCCTGGCGGGCGGCAAACAGGACCTGATCGATTCGCTCCTGTTCAACGGACTGAACAGTTTTGTGCTCGTTGCTATCCCCATGTTTATTTTCATGGGAGAACTGATACTTAAAAGCGGACTGAGCGAGGGGCTCTACAGGGGCGTCTCCAAGTGGACCGCCGTCATCCCCGGCAGCTTGCTGCATTCGAATATAGTCGCCTGCTCCATCTTCGCGGCCGTTTCGGGATCCAGCGCCGCTACCGCGGCCACGGTAGGCACCGTGGCATACCGGGACCAGAGGGCCAGAGGGTATCATTACGGGCTGCTTGGCGGCAGTGTCGCCGCCGGCGGCACTCTGGGTATCTTGATCCCGCCCTCCATCCCGATGATAGTCTACGGCGACTTCGTCGGGGCTTCGGTCGCGAAGCTCTTCGCCGGCGGCGTCATACCCGGCGTCATGCTGACCCTGCTTTTCATCATAGCTATCGCCGTTATCGCCCTAATCCGTCCCCGGTATGCGCCTGAGCGCCGGGAACAGTTTTCCCTGGCTTACCTCCGTAATGTGGTGACAAGCTTTAAAGACATCTGGCCCCTGCTTGTTATTATACTGGTCATATTCGGCGGAATTTACGGCGGTTTCATGACGCCGTCAGAAGCAGCCGCCGTCTCTTGTTTCGCCGCGTTGCTGCTGGCGTTATTCCTTCGTAAGCTCGATATAAACGTGTTCAAGGAAGCGGCGTTCGCCGCCTTACGCACCACCGCCATGGTGCTGCTCATCGTTGTCGCCGCCAAGATTCTCGGAGCGGGTATAGCGCTTACCCGGATGCCGGCTGAGCTGGTCTCGTTCGTAAGCGCCCTGGGCCTTAGCAAAATGTGGGTATGGGCGGTTATCGTCCTGCTATACCTGATCCTGGGATGTTTCATGGAAGGCCTGTCCATGATGCTGCTGACACTACCGGTTACCTACGAGCTGCTCGTCCGTGGATTGGGCTTTGACCCCATCTGGTTTGGCGTTGTGCTGGTCGTTCTGATCGAATGCGCCCTGATCACGCCGCCAGTCGGCGTTAACCTTTTCATCATCCACGGGATTTCACGGGATGAATCCTTTTCCCACCTGACACTGGGGGCTTTCCCCTTTTTCATAATAATGATTGGGATGGTCGGCCTTCTTACCGCCTTCCCTTTTTTGGTTACCTGGCTGCCCGGGGTGATAATGCCAGCACGCTGAAGCCGCTTCGATAACGTTTCTCCAGACCGGGCTTCCCTTTGCTTTTCCCCGCAGAATGTGCTAGAATAATAATAAATCTCAGATAATTCCTTTATGCACGGCGCAGCTTTTTTAACGGGAGTCCGCCTGAATAATCTCCTCACTACCGGCCGCACACAATTTGTCACTTAAGCATGAGTGCGCCTTTTTGCTCCGAGCCACACATAGATGATTGAAGAAACACAGCAAACGCATTTAAATAGCAATAATCATAATAATAACGGCTACACCGCCGAAGACATCCAGGTGCTGGGGGGCCGGGAGGCCGTGCGCCGCCGGCCGGGGATGTACATCGGCAGCACCGACCAGCGCGGCCTGCACCACATGGCCTACGAGATCGTCTA
>JACPQH010000113.1 GCA_016190585.1 Chloroflexota bacterium
GTGCAGTGCTCCGAGAACGCCGCCCTGAACCACTACGCCCACTACCAGATAAAACGCACCCGGGAAGTGGTGCTCAACTCCCGCATCATCGCCGACCCCCTCCGCCTCCTGATGTGCTGCCCCACCAGCGACGGCGCCGGCGCGGCTATTATCTGCTCCAAGGAGAAAGCCAGGCAGTACGGCCTGGGCCGGGCGGTCACCGTCGCCGGTTTCGCCTGCGGTTCGCCGAGGGTGGAAGACCTGTTCGGCGGCCCCGGCGCCTTCATCGGCGGCGACTTCAAGGGGGGCAACCTGACCCGCCGCCTCTGCCCTGACCTCTTCAAGATGGCCGGCGTCGGCCCCGAGGATGTCAACGTGGCCGTGGTGCATGACCCGTTCACCATGGCCGCCATGGTGGACATCGAGGCCATCGGCTTCTGCCCCGAGGGCGAGGGCGGCCGGTTCATCCTGGCGGGCAACACCCGGCGCGACGGCAAGATACCCATCAACACCGACGGCGGCCTGCTGTGCAAGGGCCACCCGATGGGCCCCACCGGCGTCTCCCAGGTGGCCGAGGTCACCAAGCAGCTCCGGGGCGAGGCCAAGGAAAGGCAGGTTACCAACAAGCACCAGGTCGGCCTGACCCACAGCTCGGGGGCCGGCCTGATTAACATGCTCGTCCTCAAGAAGTAACCGGGGGAGGAGGTTCGGATGGCGAAGGGACCACTGAGCGGGATACGCGTTCTCGACATGGGGGCCTTCGGGGTGGGGCCGGTAAGCTGCGGGCTGCTGGGACAACTGGGGGCTGACGTCATCCGGGTGGAGCCGCCTTCCGGCGACGGCCTCATGTTCGTCGCCACCATGATCGGCGGCATGGGGGCCTGCTACGTCGGCGCTCATTTCAACAAGAAAAACATCGTCCTCGACCTGCATAACGAGGCCGACAAGGAGAAGGCGCGCAGCCTGATAACCTGGGCCGACATCGTCGTCGAGAACCGGCGGGTCGGCACTATGCAGAAAATGGGCTTCGACTACGAGGCCGTCAGGAAGCTGAATCCCGGCCTGATTTACATATCCTCTCCGGCCTACGGCACTTCGGGCCCCTTCATGAACTACGCCGGGGCCGACCATTACATCCAGTCCGCCACCGGGTTCGTCCAGCTCAGCGGCAAGGAGGGCGGCGGCCCGGAGATCTACCGCTACGTGGCCTACATCGACATGGCGAACTCCAGCGTCATCGCCCAGGCAGCGGTGCTGGCCCTGCTCGACCGCCAGCGTACGGGCTCGGGACGCTACCTCGCCACCTCTTCCTTCAACGGCGGCATCGCCATGCAGACCACCCGGCTGGCGGAGTTCTTCGCCACCGGCCGGGCGCCGGCGCGGCTCGGCACCGCTAACCCGAACTTCGCGCCGTCCCAGGCCTTCCGCACCCTGGACAACAGCTATGTCCTGGTAAGCGCGCCCTCGGACGAGCACTGGAAGCGACTGTGCCGGGCGCTGGAAATCGAGAACCTGCGGGACGACCCCCGCTTCAATACTAACCAAAAGCGCGTTGAGAACCGCGCGGAGCTTATCGCCTTGCTTGAGGAGAAGTTCCGGGACAAGCCGCGGCGCTGGTGGCTCATCCACCTCCAGAAGTCGGGCGTGCCCTGCGGCTATGTCGCCTATTTCGACGACGTCGTGCGCGACCCGCACATCGCCGGGACGGGGCTGGTGGTCGACAAACAGTCGCCCTGGGGGCGCGTCACCATGGTCAACGCCCCCTTCCAGTTCAGCCGCACCCCCACCGAGCCGCTGGAGGCCAGCCACGCGCCCGACGCCGACCGCGAAGCGGTGCTCAGCCTGCTCGATAAGGGGCCCTGGCGCTCGGTCGCCTTTAACCAGAAACCGGCCGCCCTGCCCCTGGAGAATGTCAGGGTTATCGATCTCTCGGAAGACATCGCCGGCTCGTTCTGCGCTATGACCCTGGCCGACGCCGGCGCCGAGGTCATCAAGGTCGAGACGCCCGCGGGCAACGCCCTGCGCGCCATCGGTCCTGAAGCGGACGGCCAGAGCGCCCTGTTCGCGGCGCTGAACCGGAACAAGAAGAGCATCATCCTCGATCTCGCCACCGAGAAGGGTGAAGCAACGCTCTACCGGCTTATCCAGGACGCCGACGTGGTGATCGACGGCGACGAGAACAAGGCCGCCGAGATAGTCGGCGCCGAGCGCCTCGCCCGGCTGAAGAAGCTGGTGCGCTGCACCGTTACCCCCTTCGGCGAGGAGGGTCCCTACGCGGGCCGGCCGGCCTCCGAGCTCGAGCTCCAGGGCATCTCCGGTCTCCTGCAGTACCTGGGCGAGCCCGGGGAGGCCCCGGTGCGGCTCGGGGCGGACGTCGTCAGTCTGGCCGCCGGCATCCACGCCGCCACCGGCGTCCTCGCCGCGCTGTACGAGTCCCGGCAGAGCGGGCTGGGTCAGAAGGTGAGCGTCTCTCTGCTGGGCGCCGCCCTGTGGATGGGGAGCTCCTGGATATGGAACCAGTCCAACCCGGACGCCTACGCCAGCTACTTCCAGACTGGCCCTTATGACCACGCCGAGGGCGGCTACCGCACCAAGGACAAGCCGATCATGTTCGGGCTGTTCACCAGCACCGCCGAGCGGGCGGCGCAGACGTGGCAGCAGTTCTGCCGGCGGCTCGGCATGGAAGGGCTGCTGGCCGACCCCTACTTCGCCGAGCACGGCCCGCGCACCCTCGGCATGGGCCGCGAGGCCCAGGAGATGAAACCGCTTTTTGAGAGCGCCTTCGAGCGCCATACCGCCGCGGAGCTCGTGGAGATGATCCAGGGCATCGGCGGCATGGGCGCGGCGTTCATGACATACGAAGAGCTTTACGGGGACCCGCCTCACCCCCAGGTGGCCGTCAACCGGATGCTGGTGGAGCTCAAGCGCCCGGCGGGGATGCGGGGCGTCAGCCTGCCCTATAAGATAAGCGGTATGGATTTCACGGTACGCTGCCCGCCCCCGCTTCCCGGAGAGCACACCGAGGAGATTTTACGCGCTTCGGGTCACTCCGAGGTCGAAATCGCCAGGCTCAAAAAGTCGAAAGTCGCCAGGTAGTGGACTAAGTTGGGAGGAGGTGAGAGCTATCTGAAGATAACCCATCCAGGTTACGAGCGCATGGTCCGAATAATAGGAGGTCCAATGAAAAAATCCGGTTTAGTATTCAGCCTGCTTACCGCGATCATCGTGATCGCCCTGGTCTTTACCGCCTGCTCCCAGCCGGCGCCGACCACCGCCCCGCCGACCACCGCCCCGCCGGCGGTCAAGGCGCAGAAACTGGTCTTCAATACTCATGACATGGAAAGCACCCCGCAGAGCCAGGCGACCATCTGGTACCTGGATGAGATCGCCCGGCGGAGCGGGGGCCTGGTTACCTTCGAGAAGCACTGGTCCGGCGAGCTCGCCGGCAGCGCCGATGAGCTCTCGGCACTGCGGGGCGGGGCCCTGGACCTGGCGGCGCCGCCGCCGGCTTACACCCCGAACGACACGCCCCTGAGCCAGATAGTGAACGGCACCAGGGTAACGAACTCAACCGTCGTCGCCATGAGGAAGGGCTACGAGCTCTTCTGGAAGTCCGGCGAGGTCTCCGACCTGCTCACCAAGGAGCACGTGAACAACAACATCAAGCTGCTGATGTGGCTCCCTATGGAATACAGCCTCATCACCAAGCAGAAGGTGACCAAGCTGTCCGACCTTAACGGCCTGAAGCTGAGGTCGGTGGGCGTGTTTGAGCCCAAACAGCTTTCCGCTTACGGCGCCATCCCCGTCTCGGTGCTCCCGGCGGAATGGTACGAGTCCCTGTCGCGCGGCACCATCGACGGCATACCGATGGTCAACGAGAGCATCATCTCCTACAAGCTCTACGAGGTCACTAAGTACAAGAGCTTCCACGCCGGCGCCATCATGTCCAACCCGGTCTTTATCAACCTGAACGTCTTCAACAAGCTTCCGGACAAGGTCAAAGACATCTTGAACGATGACACCTTCCGGAAGGACGCCACCGAGAAGTTCCTGGAGATCTTCAAGCAGGGCACCGACGCCGCCATGGAGCAGATGAAGACCAAGATGGAGTTCGTGGACGTTGACCCCAAGGAACAGCAGCAGTACTGGGACGACTGGGTCAAGGTAACCGTCAAGGAGTTCCCCGGTATCGTGGAAAAAGCGGGCAAGGGGCCGGAGGGAATTAAGGTCCTTGACCAGTGGCTGAAGCTGGTCACCGGCGAAGACCTGAAAGCCTGGGACGCCAAGCTGGGTATCACTCGCTAAAATCTAGCCGCCGCAGCCACGGGGGCATCTCCGGGGTTGCGGCGGTCTTGTCCCCGGGTCGTGGAAGAGGATTGAAAGTGAGACAGTCATGTTAGCAGTGTTGTTAGCGTTTGGCAGCTTCTTCGTTCTGCTCGCCCTGGGCACGCCGATCTTTGTGGGCATCTTCCTGGGGGCCGGCCTCGGGCTGTGGATCATCCGCGGCTACGATACCGTGCTCGCCTTTTTCAGCCACAGTATTCACGCCATACTGGCACAGTACTTTTTCGCGGTGCTGCCCCTGTTCATTCTGGTAGGCACGCTGGCGGAGGCGGGGGGTCTCGGTGTCCGGGCCTATGAGGCCTTCCACAAGCTGGTGGGCCATATCCGGGGGGGCCTGCTCGTTTCCACCACCTACGCGGCGGCGGCTTTCGGGGCGTGCAGCGGCTCGAGCGTGGCCAGCGCCGCTCTCTTCACCAAAATCGCCCTGCCCGAGCTGAGAAAGTACCAGTACGACGAAAAGATTAGCCTGGGCTGCATCGCCACCGCCGGCAGCCTGGCGATACTCATCCCGCCGAGCGGTATGATGGTCATCTTCGGGGTCCTCACCGAAACCTCGGTGGGGCGGCTGCTCATCGGGGGCATACTCCCGGGCATCGTCCTGGCGGCGATGCTGGGCATCATGGTCTACACGATGTGCCGGATAAATCCCAAACTATCCCCGGTCATGGTCGAGCCGGCTTCCTGGCCGGTGCGGATACGCTCGCTGGCCGGTATCTGGCCCGTGTTCGCCGTCTTCATCGTGATTATCGTCTCCATCTACACCGGCCTGGTGACCCCCTCGGAGGCCGCCGCCCTGGGCGCCGTCATCGTCCTGCTCTGGAACTTCATCATCAGGACCCCGGCGAAAAAGATAATCAACGGCTTCCGCGAGGCCGTCATCGCCTCCGCCCAGATCACCATCCTGCTGGTCGGCGGCCTGATGCTTTCCAAGGTGGTCGCCTACTCCGGCATCCCCAGGATGCTCATCGAGTGGATAAAGGTCTCCGATTTCTCGCTGCCCCTCATCTGGGGAATGCTCATCCTGATGTGGATCGTCCTGGGGATGATTATCGATTCCACCTCGCAACTGGTGCTCACCCTGCCCTTCGTCTTCCCGGTAATGACCTCGCTGGGCGTGAGCCCGATCGTCCTGGGGGTGGTGGCCATCGTGACCATCGAGATGGGGGTTATCACGCCGCCGGTGGGCTTCAACTGCTATATCGTGGCCTCGCTCGCCGGGGTCGACCCCGTCGTGGCCTTCAAGGGCATCATGCCGTTCTTCCTGCTACTGATCGTCGCCACGATAGTCTTCATCCTGTTTCCTGGTTTGAGCACCTGGCTGCCCACCATGGCGTTCGGTTAGGGGTAAGATATGCAAGCGCAACAGACGTTTATCGACCCGTTCCTTAACAAGATAAGACTATTCAACCGCTGGTTCCTGGCCATCCCGATGGTAACCATGCTGGCGATGATGGTCTTCGACAGCGTCAACGTCATCAGCATCCGGTTCTTCAGCTTTCGCATCATACCGGCGCAGAAGGAGTTCATCGAGGAGTTCATCATCATCGTCGTCTACGGCGGCCTGGCCTACGTCCTGCTGGAGAGGGGCCATATCAAAACCGACCTGGTGGTAAATCAGCTCGGGCGCACCGGGCGTTTTATCGCCCAGATGGTGGCCGACTTCTTCTGCATCGTGGTTACCGGCTACATCACCTACGCCACTACCATCGGGCTGATGTGGACGCTGGCGAACCGTTCCGCCAAGCAGGGCGATATCATCATCCCGCTCGCGCCTTTCTATATCATGATAACCTTTTCGTTCGGTCTGTTCCTGTTTTGCTCCATCTTATTGACCATCAAGCATGTCAGCGTCTTCAGACTGGGCCCCGCCGTAAAAGCGCGCCCGGAGCCGGAAATAATTCTAGAGTAAGGAGGACACCTTGATAATCGCCGACGTGGACCTGGAAAAGCTGGCCAAAACGCCGCCCATGGACTTCGGCGGCCCCATCGTGGGCACCGTGCAGCGCTTCACCCCCAACAACCTCATCAATCTCCCGCAGACCCTTATCGGCGTCGAAGACTTTCTGCCCGGCTCGACGGTCGACTGGGTCTTCTGGCACGACGAGGTCCAGTACATCCTCCAGGGGGAAGCCGATGTCACCTACACCCTGGTGCCGAACCACGACAAGGTGAACACGGTGCACATCGGGCCGGGCAAGGTCTACATCATCCTGAACGGGACGCGGGCGACCTTCAAGGTGACCTCGAAAGAGCCCTACACCCACCTGTGCGTCATCTCGCCGCGGTACCACTATGACCGCTGGCTGCTCAAGAAGGAGTTTGAAGGCGTGTCCCTGGCGGAGTACCGGCAGCGCATGGGCCAGGCGGTCTAGCGCCGGTTCCAGCCTCGAAAACAGGGCAGCCGGCGCAATCAGCCGCCGCTCGCGGCCAGCTTGTCGAAAGTTGAATCTGCCGCACGCCTCCGCCGGGCGTTTTTAATGCGAGGCGGGCTCGGGGACTGGCGGGCAGGCCCTTGCCCTCGCCGGGGCGCAGGGCGCCGGCGGGATCTGCGTCCGTATGCCGCACTGGCAGCAGCGCCGGGCTTCGGCAATGGCGGCTTGCTCGTCGTAGCCAAGCTCCACCTCGACGAAGCCCTGGCGGTCGGCCGGCGCCAGGCAGGGCATGGCGACCCGCTCCCGCCCGGCGAACTCGCCGTCCTTGCCGGCATGCATGGGAGTCTGACGCTCCGCGGTCAGCTCCTCGTCGATGTGGCCTTTGCCGCCCAGGTAGCGGTCCATCTCGCTGGCGGCGCGCCGCCCCGCCGCGATCGCCTCGATGACCGAGGCCGGTCCGGTGGCGACGTCACCCCCCGCCCAGACCCCCTGCCGGCTGGTGGCCAGGCAGTCGTCAACCAGTATCAGGCTGCCCCGCCCCGTCCGGACGTCGAACCCGGGGATGAGGGGCGATTGCCCGATGGCGGCGATGATGGCGTCGAACTCCAGGGTGAAGTCGCTGCCCTTGACGGGTACGGGGCGGGCGCGCCCGCTGGTATCGGGCGCGCCGAGGGCCATGCGCTGGCAGGTAAGCGCAAGGCGACCGTCCTTCCGGCCAATCTTGAGCGGGGCGACCAGGAAAATAATCTCGATGCCTTCTTCGAGCGCGCCTTCGACCTCCTCCGGGCTGGCCGGCATCTCCGCCCGCGTCCGGCGGTAGATGACGCTGACCTTGGCGGCGCCGAGGCGCCGCGCGGTGCGGGCGCTGTCGATGGCCGCGTTGCCGCCGCCGATGACGGCGACCTGCCGGCCGAGGTCCACCTTCTCGCCGAGGCTGACGCTCCTAAGGAAAGCGGCGCCGTCGACCACGCCGGGGCTGTCCTCGCCCTCGATACCGAGCTTCATACCGCGGTGGGCGCCCACCGCCAGGAAAACGGCGTCGTACCCCTGCCGGAACAGGGCGTCCAGGGACTCGATGCGGGTGTTCAGCTTGAGCTCGACCCCGGTCTCTAAAATATCCGTTATCTCTTTCTTCAGGACGTCCTTGGGCAGGCGGTAGTCCGGTATGCCAACACGCATCATGCCGCCGGCTTCCGGCAGGGCTTCAAAAACGGTCACGGCGTGCCCCAGCTCCCCCAGGTAGTAGGCGGCGGTCAGCCCGGCCGGCCCCGACCCGACCACGGCGGCCCTTTTACCGGTGGGCGGCAGCCTCCGGGCGTACTTCTTCCAGGCCCCGGTATCGCGGTCGGCGACGAAGCGCTTCAGGAACTTGATGGCGATCGGCTGGTTAAGCTCGCCGCGGCGGCAGGCCTCCTCGCAGGGATGGATGCAGACCCGCCCCAGCGTTCCCGGGAACGGGACCTTCTCCCGGACGATGGCCAGGGAGTCCTGGAACTTGCCCCGGCTTATCAGGTCGACATAGAGCGGGATGTCAATACCCGCCGGGCAGGCGCGGCGGCAGGGCACGGCGGTCTTTTCCAGGTCGGCGTCCGGGTTCAGCCGGGTCTCCCGGTCCATCAGGGCGCCGGTAGGGCAGACCTCGATGCACGCCCCGCAGAAGCGGCAGCCGGCGTCCTTCAGGGGCCGGTCGAAGGCGGTGCCCACCACGGTGGCACTGCCCCGGTTGACGAAGCTGATAGCGCCGATGCCGCGGGCGTCCTGGCACATCTGGACGCAGCGCCCGCAGAGCACGCACAGGTTGTAGTCCCGGTCGAGCAGCGGGTCTTTGCCTTCCACGGGCAGCCCGCGGTACCGGTATTCGAGCGTCATCTCGTCGAAGCCGATGTAATCGGAGAGCTGCTGGAGCTCGCAGCGCCCGTTCTTGGCGCAGGTCACGCAGCGCTCGGTGACGGCGTCGCTGCGCAGGCAGATATCGGTCGGCTGGCAGCGGTGGCGGCGGTGGCAGCTAAGGCAGGGGTGGGGGTGCTCGGTCAGGATAAGCTCGAGGATGCCGCGCCGCAGGTCCTGAAGCTGCGGCGTCTCGGTGCGGACCACCATGCCCCCGGCGGCCGGGGTGGTGCACGAGGTCGTAAAACCGCGCATCTTTTCAATCTCAACAACACACAGCCGGCAGGCGCCCGATGGCTTCAGCGCGGGGTGGTAGCACAGGGTTGGGATATAAATCCCGGCCTCCCGGGCAGCCTCCAGCACCGTGGCGCCCTCGCGGGCCCGGACAGGCCGGTCGTTGATGGTCAGATTAATCGTCGTCATTATTCCTTCGCGCCGGGCCGGGCGGTGGATACGGGCACCGGCGCCGCGGGCAGTTCAAGCTTCTCGCCGGAGACCCGGGCGACGGCGTCAAACCTGGCGGGGCAGACCTCGAGGCAGGTGCCGCACCGGGTGCATGCCGCCTGGTCGATAACGTGGACCAGCCGCTTGCCGCCGGCGATAGCGTTGGCCGGGCAGGCCCGCAGGCAGATGCCGCAGCCCTGGCACTTGTCCGGCAGGATATTATACGATACCAGCTCCTTGCAGACGAGCGCCGGGCACCTCTTTTCCTTGATGTGGGCCTCGTACTCGTCGCGGAAGTAGCGCAGCGTGGTCAGCACCGGGTTGGGCGCCGTGCCGCCCAGCGCGCACAGGGAGCCGGACTTGATGGTCCGGGACAGGCGCTCGAGCTGCTCGATGTCACGCTCCTCGCCTTTGCCCTGCGTAATCCGCTCCAGGATGCCGAGCATCTGGCGCGTGCCGTTACGGCAGGGAACGCACTTGCCGCAGGACTCGAACTGGGTAAAGGACAGGAAGAAGCGGGCCAGGTCGACCATGCAGGTATCTTCGTCGGCGACGACCATGCCGCCCGAGCCGACGATGGCCCCGGCCTCGGCCAGCGAGTCGTAGTCCACCGGCAGGTCAAGCTTGCTGGCGGGCAGGCAGCCGCCCGAAGGCCCGCCCGTCTGCACCGCCTTGAAGGCCTTGCCGCCGCTGGGCCCGCCGCCAATGTCGAAGATGATTTTCCGGAGCGGCATGCCCATCGGCACCTCGATGAGGCCGGTGCGCGCTATCTTGCCCGCCAGGGCGAAGGTCTTGGTACCCTTGCTCTTCTCGGCGCCAAACCCGGCGAACCACTCGCCGCCCTTCTGCATGATGAGGGCGGCGTTGGCCCAGGTCTCGACGTTATTGATATTGGTCGGTTTGCCCCACAGGCCGGAGGCGGCCGGGAACGGGGGGCGGGGGCGGGGCATGCCGCGCTTGCCCTCGATGGAGGCCATGAGCGCGGTCTCCTCGCCGCAGACGAAGGCCCCGGCGCCCTTTTTTATCTCGACGGTAAAGCCGAAATCCGAGCCCATGATGCGCTCGCCGGTGAGCCCGTACTCGGCCATCTGCTCGATAGCCACGCCCAGGCGCTCGATGGCCAGGGGCTTTTCCGCCCGGCAGTAGATGTAGCCGTGGCGGGCGCCGATGGCGTAGGCCCCGATGAGCATCCCCTCCAGCATGGCGTGGGGATCGCTCTCCAGCAGGAGCCGGTTCATGAAGGCGCCCGGGTCGCCCTCGTCAAAGTTGCAGATGATGTACTTCTCGCCGCCGGGGGCCTGCCGGCACAGCTCCCACTTGAGGCCGGTAGGGAAGCCGGCGCCGCCCCGGCCCCGCAGGCCGGATTTTTTCATCTCGGCGATGACCTGCTCCGGGGTCATTCGCAGGGCTTTCGCCAGGCCGGTGTAGCCGTCATGGGCGATGTACTGCTTGATGTCGCCGGGGTCAATGTGCCCGCAGTTGCGCAGGGATAACCTCACCTGCGGCTTCAGCATGGGCAGGTCGGCCAGCTTCGGAATGCCGTCGATGGCCCCCTCGCCGACCGTCCCCAGGGCGAGTTCGGGGTGGGGGTTGTCATGGAGGACATAGTCCTCGATAAGCGTCGCGGCCATCTCCGGCGTTACCTTGCCGTAGCTGACGCGCGGCCGGCCCGGCTTGATGATGTCGACAACGGGCTCGGTGTAGCACAGCCCGATACAGCCGACCTCGGTAACTTCGGCGTCAAGGCGCCGGCTGGCCAGCTCTTTACGGATGGCGCCTAGCACCGCCAGGGAGCCGGCGGCGCGCCCGCACGTGCCGGTACCGACGAGAAAGCGCACCCTGCCGGAGCGCTGCCGCGCTTCCCACTCGGCAATCGCCTGCTGGCGCAGCTCTGCAAAGGTCATATCAGTCCGCCTTGTCTATCTCGGCGATGATCTTCTTCGCCCCGGCGGGCGTCATCTGGGCGTGGACGGTCTCATCGACGATCATCACCGGCGCCAGGGCGCAGCAGCCGACACAGGCCACCCGCTCCAGGCCGAACTTCCGGTCCGGCGTGGTATCCCCCGGCTGGATGCCCAGCTCCTGCTCCACACCTTCCAGGATGCGGTGGCTGCCGCGCACGTGGCAGGCGGTCCCCTGGCACACCTTGAAGACGTGCTTGCCCTGGGGCTTGAACCGGAACTGGGCGTAGAAGCTGGCGACCCCGTAAATCTCGTTGGCGGTGATGTCAAGCAGCCGCGCGATCTCGGTGACGGCTTCTTCGGAGATGTAACCCAGCTCCTCCTGGGTCTTTTGCAGGAGGGCGATGAGAGAGCTTCGCTGACCCCGGTAAGGGGCCAGAATTTCTGACAATTTTGTATCCACTAACTTAATATTTTACTGAGAATGAGACAAAAAATCAAACGTCTCTGAGCTAAAATCAGGATAAAGACAGGCATGTATACCCTTTGCCGCCGGGGAAGGCGCCCGCCGGGCCCATATAGCAAAGAACGGGGCCAGAAGAGCGCCCGGAAAAAAAGGAGGGGCTCCTTTCGAAGCCCCTCCTTCGTGTACCAGGCGCGGTATTGCCCGGGGAAGACCGTATCAATCGCTAGGGATAGACCCGCTCGACACCAAGCTCGTCGCCGTAGGCCAGGGTGCCCTTCTTGAGCTCCTGCGGGGCGCCGTAGCCGTACATGGTCAGCTCGCTGTCCGAGCTCTTGTAGAGATCGCCGAGCATTATCCAGTGACCGGCTTCGTGCGTCATGATGTTCCGGATGTCATAGGTGCCCGCCGGTCCCAGGTTGACCGGGTCGATGTACCGGCTGGCATCCCTGGACGCCGGGCCGGACAGGTCGGGGAACGCCAGCGGGTACTGGAACACCGGCGCGGTGTAGCTCCACTGGTAGGCGGCGTTCATCGTGGTATCGGTCTCGACGATTTGCTTGTTGAAGCGGTAGTACCAGACGCTGGTCACGGCCAGGGCGGTGGGGAACTGCCCGCTGATGTCCGCCCAGGAGACCGCGTTGGTCCCGTCAAGGTTGCCGGCATTGAGCCCGGTCGTGCCCTGATAGTTAAACCCCAGGGTGCCGGAGGCATTGTCCCACGGCATGAAAGATGCCTGAACGGCCGAGATGGTGGCGCCGGCGTCAACCCCGCTGCCGGCCTGGTTGACCGCATAACCCAGGGCGGAACCATCGGCCCAGTGAACGCCGGAGTACTTGTAATCCCGGTCGAGCACGCCGCCCCCCGTTTCCTTGCCCGGCGCTGTGGCGGGCTTACCGGGTGCGTCCTTGGGGTAATGGATGAAATTTATCCTGTCAACCGGACCTTTACCCGGACTGGCGGGCGCGGCGCCCAGCGAGACCAGGCCGGTCAGCAGCAAGACCACGACTAATACAATCGAAAGCCATTTCCTTTGCATGCAACACCTCCTCCCCTTATACTAGAATTATTAACTGAAGCAGGGCTCCTGTCAATAGCCTTTCTCGAAGCCGGCGCGCCGCCGGCTGATGGTACTTATGTCAGTCCTGTCTGGTCCGGCCCACCGGTAAGGGCTTTATAGCAAAGTTAGGTAGGAGTACGTATAGCCAGGCAAGAACACGAGCCCTATATTGTAAGCAACCAGCGGTGCGAGGCTGCCGGTGGCTTCAGGGGTTTTGGTCTACCTTGAGGAGGTCCGCCAGCACCTGCGCCTGGGCCCGGCGACCGAGGGCCGGGTGATGAGCGAGCTGTTCAGCTTGCTGGTAGCGCACGATTTCTGACTATGACGAACACGGAAAGGACGACGGCCGGGCAGGCAAGCGGGACGCGAAAGCGCGAGCACCTGCGCATCGCCCTCAACGAGGACGTCGGCTTTACCGGGATAACCACCGGCTTGGAGGACTACCGGTTCGTGCACCAGGCCCTGCCGGAGATTGACCTCGATGCGGTGGACCTGACCACCCGCTTCCTCGGTAAGGAGCTCCGGGCGCCGCTGCTCATCTCGTCCATGGTGGGCGGCGTCAGCGAAGCCGCCGCTATCAACCGGAACCTGGCGCAGGCCGCCCGGGCGATAGGGGTCGCCATGGCGGTCGGCTCGCTGCGCGCCGCCGTTGACGACGAGCGCGCCGCGGCCAGCTACCGGGTGCGCGATATCGCCCCGGACATCCTGCTCTTCGCCAACCTGGGCGCCATCCAGCTTAACAACGGCTACGGGGTCGCCGAGTGCGCCCGCGCCGTGACGATGATCGGGGCTGACGCCCTCATCCTGCACCTTAACCCCTTGCAGGAAGCCCTCCAGGCCGGCGGCAACACCAACTTCGCCGGGCTCCTCCGCCGGATAGGGGAGGTCTGCCGCGAGCTCGCCGTGCCGGTAGTGGTCAAGGAGGTGGGCTGGGGCATCTCCGGCGAGACGGCCCGCAGACTGGCGGCGGCCGGGGTCGCCGCTATTGATGTCGCCGGCGCCGGCGGCACGTCCTGGAGCGAGGTCGAGAGGCGCCGCGCCCCCGATGCGGTCAGCGCCAGTATCGCCGCCGGTTTCGCCTCGTGGGGCATACCTACAGCCGCGTCCATCCGGCTGGTCCGCCGGGCGGTCTCGGAGATGCGCATTATCGCCAGCGGCGGCCTCAGGACGGGAACGGACGCGGCCAAGGTCGTCGCCCTGGGCGCCGACCTCGCCGGCCTGGCAACGCCCCTGCTCAAGGCCGCCAGCACCTCGGTCGGGGCCGCGGTTGACGCCCTGCGCGAGATTGTCGAAGGACTCAGGCTATCGATGTTCTGCATCGGCGCCGACAACCTTGCGAAACTGAAAGATACCCCGCTGCTCAAGCGGCAGGGGGACTGATACGGGCTTCTCGCGGCAGCCTTCTCTCTCGCTGGCCCGTTACCTGGCCGGCAACAAGCTCCGGGGCCGGCGGCGTTTCCCGCCGGTGCTGATGCTGGAGCCGGCCTTCCGCGGCAACCCGGCCTGCGCCGGCTGCAGGCGCGTCCGGGAGTAAGTGCAAGGTTGTTGACGAAGCCGTCGCCGACTTCCCGGGCGGGAGATGAGCCGTTTGGCGCGCTGATTCAAGGGCGGCGGGGTGGGGATAGGGGCGGGGTATTTCCCCGCCCCTTGCGCCGGGACTACTCGCCAGCGGGCGCCTTCCGGGTCAATTCGGCGTACTCCAGGTAGTGCTCTTCCCGCAGTCGTTCCGGCGAGATGCGTCCCGTGAAGATGCTGGTGTCGCCCGGGAATATGCCGGGTTTGAAGACGACGTCCCACAGGTGCCAGATGAGGATAACCAGGACGGCCAGGGTCGCCTCGTAGCCGTGGAACTCCAGCGCCGCCGCCACCACCTGGCCGTCAAACAGCCGGGTTACCGCCACGGGATAGGCCAGGATGAAGCCGGTGACGATCAGGATGAGGCTCCCGCAGATGAGCCCGACATACTCGAATTTCTGCCGGTAGTCGTAACGGCCGAAGTGCGTCGGCGCCGCCTTCAGTCCCAGGCCGCGTTTGAGCTCGTTAACGATGTCGCGGAAGTCCTGAAAAGTGGGCAGCATCGACGGCCGCGCGTGGCGCGTGAACAGCCGGTAATCGAGCCAGGCTAAATGGTAGGCGATGCCCAGGGTCAGCACCAGGGCAAACCCGCGGTGGATGAGGCGCGTGGTCTCGATCCCGCCCATGACTGATATCAGCCACTGGGACAGGCCCACGGAGTAGTAGCGCTGGACAAGGCCCGTAACCGCCAGGGCGATGAAGGTCACGATGAGCACCAGGTGCTCGATGCGCTGGTGCGGTTGGAATCTGATGACGCCGGCTTCAGGGTCCGTCGCTCTTGCCGCTCTCATTTGGCCTCCCCCTTCCGCCGGGCGCGGCGCGCGTCAAGGATGACGTGGGCCAGCAGCCCGACCACGATAAACGGTATCATTATCCGGTAGAACCAGCGGGCCAGGAACACCAGCGGCGCTTCACCGAGGTCCGGCTCGCGGTGAGACAGCCAGGCCGAGGTAAAGTTGGCGTTGGCGCCCTCATGGCACCGCCCGCAGGTGTCCGGCAGGTTGGCCGCCGCGACCATCGAGCCGGCCGCATCAGCTCTCAGGATGTTGTGGGCCCCGTGGCAGTCGGCGCACACCGCGACCTCGACGTTGGCCGCGCCGCTTTTGAGCCCGGCCAGGGCCACGGTCTTGCCGTGGAAATCATCGTAGAAGGCCTGGATGACGCCAGTCGAGATGCCGTATCGGTCCATGAGGCGCTCGTTGGCGTGACACCCGTTGCAGGCCGTGACGGAACCGAGACGGGTAGCCGCCGCGGCCGGGGCCTGGACGTCATGCGCGCCGTGGCAGTCGGCGCAGGTGGCGACATCAGGCCGGCTGACGTCCTTGCGGTGCACGCTCTCCTGCATCTCGGCCACCTTGTCGGCGTGGCAGCCCCAGCACAGGTCTTCCCGGCTGAGCTGGTACTCCCGCACGCTGGGGATGTCGCTGGGCGGGTGCGGGTAGCCGGTCAGTGTCTGGTGGCAGCTCGTGCAGGCAAGCTGCCGGTGCACCGAGCCGGCCAGCAAGGTTGGGTCCACCTTGAGGCTCATCTTCTCGCCGCTGGGCAGGCTAATCGCGAGGTTACCCCCGGCGTGGCAGCCGTTACAGGCGGCGTCCGCCGCCTCGGTCATACTAAGGGGGGCGCTCGCCTCGGCCGCCGATTTCGCGAAGAAGACCGCCAGGGCGATAGCGAACAGGGCCGCGGTGAGAACCAGTATCTTGCGCACTCCAATCCCCTCCTTCCGCCCGCGCTAGTGACGCGGCCGGGTGGCGGCCGGGGCCTTCTGCGCGGCGCCGGTCCGGAGCAGGCCCCGCAGCCGGTAGCCGGTGTAAGCCAGGATGGCCATGATGCCGGCGAAGGGCAGGAAGATGACATAGGCCAGGCTGAATACCGGGGCGGCGACCAGCATCATGGCCGCCGGGACTTTGACCAGTTTGCCCTGGGCTTGCGCCAGCATCAGGTCGGGTTCCCCAAGCCGGAGGAACTCACCCCGCTTGAGGTCGAAATAGAAGGCCTCTTTTTCAGGTATATTTTTCATCTCTGACACCTCCTTATTTTGTCCTTTTGCCGGGTCTTTGGAGGGTCTCCGGCCAGCTATATTCACTATAGCGCCGTCAGCCAGAGAAAACATCGGCCTCACTACGGATTATAGAATGAGAAAAACACGCAGTCAATTTAAGCAGTCTTACTTATGAATTCATAAACAAAACAGGGTGTTTGAGATGATAAAAACAGGGTGTTTATGAATGTTATTTACCCGGTTCCCCCCGATAAAGGTTTTATCCGGGTACCCCGCCAAAATATAGGTACGCTGCGGGCAATAACTTACGTGGGTCTACTTATACCCGGCCCGCGCCGCCGGCCTTAGAATGAGGGTGGCTTTTTCTGAAGGGGAGGCCGTGTGAGCAGCGATAACCTGGGGCGCATTTCAAAAGGCTACCGGCCGAGGGAGCCGGCAACCCCCGTAGAGAAGACTTACTACCTCTTCGCCTGCCTGGGCTGCGCCGTGAAGCTCCTCGGGATGCGGCTCAGGCCGGCGCTGTTCGGCGCCAGGGCAGTGCCTCACCGGGGGCCGGCCCAACCCGGCGCTTCCTCCCGGGTCTAGCTCAGACCTTCAGCCCGGCATTGGCGCCGTCGTGCACCGCGCCGAGGATGTAGCCCATCTGGTCGCTGCGGGCATCGCCTATCAGGTAGAGCTCGGGCGCCTGGCCTGCCAGGGCTTGTTCGAGCGCGGTGTTTTTCCGGTAGCCGGCGATGAACAGGATGGTATCGGCCTTGAGCGTCTTCCTCTCGCCTTCCCTGGTGGTGAAGGTGATGCCCGCCGGCGTTATCTCCTCGTACTTCACCCCGTTGTAGGCGGCGATGCCCTTGCCTTTCATCCACTTCTTGAACCTGACCAGCCAGGGAATGAGCATGCCGTCGCCCATCCGGGCGGCCTCATCCACGATGGTCACCTGCCGGCCGCGCTTGGCCAGGAACTCGGCCGTCTCGATGCCGGGCAGGCCGCTGCCCATAATCACCACCGTCTTGCCGACCGGCAGGTAGGTTTTGGTCAGCGAAGACATCAGGCTGGGACCGAAGAGCTTCAGGAACGGTTTTACCCGGTCCTTGAGCTGCTCGTTGGTTGTCAGGCGCGCCCCGGCCTTGACCGGCACCTTCAGCTTCTCGGGCGTGCCGCCGGGGGAAAGGATGACGGCGTCCGGGTTTTCTTGCAGAATGGCGGCGGCATCCATCTCGCTGCCCGTTTTTACCCTGACGCCCAGCTTGTTGAGCTGGACCTTGTAGAAGTCCAGCATCCTGGTCAGGTCTTCCGGCTCGGGACTCTTGATCATCGCGGCGATGGGCAGCAGGCCGCCGAGCTGGCCGTTCCGGTCGAAAACGGTGACCCGGTGGCCCCGGGCGGCGGCGACCCTGGCGGCCTCCAGTCCGGCGGGACCGGCGCCGACTACCACCACCTTCTTGGGCCGGGCCGCCGGCTTGATGACCATGGTGGTCTCGTTGCCCATGAAGGGATTCGAGCGGCACTGCACCGGCTGGTTGAGCATCAGGAAGTTCAGGCAGTTGCCGCAACGCAGGCAGGGACGGATGTCCTCCTCGCGGTCTTCGGCGAGCTTGTTGGGGAATTCGGGGTCGGCCATCAGGGCGCGGCCGAAGCAGGCCATGTCGATCTTGCCTTCTTCCAGGATACGCTCGGCGATCTTGTAATCGAGCTGGCCCACGCTTGACACCGGGATGGACACCGCCTGCTTGATGGCGGCGGCCTCGGGGATGAGCGGGCCGGACTTCATGCGGCTGGCGAACTCCCGGGCCTCCTCGGCCGGCTCGGGGTAGATGACCAGGTTGGGGATGGCGCAGAAGGCGAAGGCGCCGTAACCGTAGGCGCTCACGTGAAGGTAGTCGGCCCCGGCCTTCTCGAAAATCCTGGCGAACTCGACGGCCTCGGCGCTGGTGGTGCCCAGCTCATGCCCCCACTCCTTGCCGCTCATGCGCACCCCGATGATGAAGTCGGGCCCTGTCAGCTCGCGGGCGCGCTCCAGGACCTCCTTCGAGAAGCGGGCGCGGGTCTCGATGCCCTGGCAGCCGTACTCGTCCTGCCGCTTGTTCTGGATGCGGGAGAGGAAGGCGTTGCCCAGGGCGTAGTGCGCCATGTGCATCTCGACGCCGTCAAATCCGGCTTTTTTAGCGCGCAGCGCGGTCTGGGCGAACTGCTCGACAATCTTCCGGATTTCCGGAACGGTCAGCTCCCGCGACACGGCGAAGTGGCCTTCGACGGGCGGCGTGAGGGAGGACGGCGCCACCGGCTGGCCCTCGAACATCCTGGGGTCATGGCACGGGCCGGCGTGAGTAACCTGCACCACCGCGGCGGCGTTGTGCCGGTGTATCACCTCGGCGAGCTCGGCCGCCTCGGGGATGAACCTGTCCTCATCCAGCCGGTTGGGCGGGACGTAGCTGGCGCCGACCGGGTAGTCCACCACGTGCTCCTCGACCGTTATCATCCCGGCGCCGCCCCGGGCCAGGGTTTCGTACCAGCCCTTGATGCGGGGCCCCACCCGGCCGTCGGGCTCCCGGTATATGAATAATTGCGGCGTCTTCACGATCCGGTTCTTCAAAGTGACCTTGTTGATGCGCAGCGGCTCGAAAAGCTTGCTGTAACGACTTTTCATCTTGACTCCTGCCTTTTTGGAAAGATTAACCGGATAATCTGAGATTATAATATTTTTACCGTCACAAGGGCAAGCTCAATTCCGTGTGTCCGGGGGGCCATTAGTTATCAGTCAAGCGGCAGCCGTTCCATCTTGATGCCGAAGACTTTACCGAAGACTACCTGACTGGAGCAAGGCTAACGCAATACCAAAGCCAGCACTAACATGATGACGAGAATAATACCTGTTAAGATACCGATTCTCTTCAGCTCAGCTATAGCGTAAGTATAGTCCTCTTTAGCCGGGGCTGCTGGTGCCGGACTTACTTCGGCACATGCCCTGCTATTGGTAAGGGTAGCCGGCACGGAGTCTTGAGCAGTTTTAAGCGGTCGTGCAGAGCTCTGTTTTTCTCCCTTTCTTTTACTTGGCGCTGAATGCTTTCGTTTAATAGTCGTGATTTACCTGGCACCCCCTAATCTCCGTTCGCGGTGGCTTAGCTTGCAGTGTAAACTATTTAGGCTCTCTATTTTTTAGGGCTTCATCATAGATATCCCGATTTTTTTCAATATATTCTTCCGACAGCGTAAAACCGTGTTCATAGGGATTATTTTGTTTATCAACAGTGACAAAGGTGGCCATGCTTGAAACTATCGGAGAGGCTTCGCCTCTGGTGATTACTTGGCTGCACACAGTGATGCTCCTGGCTCCAAGGAAAGCTACCCTGGATTTGATTTCGATGAGTTCTCCGTTATTGACCGGTTTCTTGAAGGTCATACTGTTGATTCGAACGCATACTATGTCCTCGGGCCTCCCGACCAACCGGGAAGCGGCGATAAGGCCGGCTTCCAATAACCATTTCGCCATCTGTCCGGCGAACAAAGTCCCGTGGTGATTGAGGTCCTCCGGCCTTATCAAATGTAAAACTACCGTTTCTTCCGGCATGACCGCACCTTCCTCAACTTCAAAATCTTGGCGAGTGTATCAATCTGGTATTGTATATCATCCAAACGTCGAGGTCTACTACCTGACCGGCGTGTAAGTAATGGTCACCGTCTGATTCAGGTGAGCCGCACCACCTGTAGCGACCACTGTAATGACATTCGCGCCCTCGGTTAGCGTGACATCCGAGGAGCGGTAATTTGAACGGCTTGCTCATATTCAACTCCTTCTCGAATTAAAATGTACTAACGCATACGGCATGCCTCATGTCACAGTCTTTCCAAGGTCACCGCCACTTTATCGCCTTTTTTGATATGATCGAGCGCAGCAATCTTCGGATAGCGCCACCTACCGCTGCAATCAATATCAACCAAACTAATATAGTCGCCATCTTACACCTCTTATTATTCTCTTTTTCAGAGAAGCGGTCAGCATCTCGCTACGTAATCGGGGCTGCCTGAGAGTGAGCTTTGCGAAGCCAATGATTCACGGGCAGAGCATGGCAAAATACCCGAATAGTTGGCTACGCTGATTCTAAAGCTGTTGGATGATCAGACAGCCTGATCTGAAAACGAGGGTGCTATTGAAGAATCATAAGCCAGGATGAGGCCGGGGGGAGAAGAGGAGGAAAGACTCTCTGAAGATGAGGCAGGTTGAGACTGCTCATGCAGTGCGGATTTGACGCCTTTATTCCAAATTCTAATCGCCCATTGAAGGCCTGTCAACTGACTGACTGCCCATCTCGCGGGTTCTACTCTTGTTCGGCGACCATATTTCAGGACGCTAGGTGGGGTCGGGGGTGAAGCAAGCCGCCAGCAACCAGGGACGGGTAATAAGCACCCTCACGCTAGCCGTTCTTGCCCCCCGCTAGAAGAAGTTTACGCCGTTCGGGGTAAAAAATACGAATTTGTACGGATTTATCCAGCCGCCCGCGGAGTGTTAAACATAATATGATAGGAGCCCGCCAGGGAGGTAGAACCATGAAAAGGGCATTGCTGGCACTAATCATTCTCGTTCTGGCCCTCGCCGTTACCGGGGCCCCCGCCGCCGGGCAGACGGTTGTCCCGGCCGCGCCGCCGGTTTCGGGTATCTGGGTGTCCGGGCAGGGCACGGTCACCGTCGAGCCGGACCTGGCTACACTCAACCTGGGGGTCCAGGCCCAGGCCGCGACCGTTGCCGAGGCGCAGACCAGCGCGGCGACCGTCATGACCGCCGTGGTGGCGCAGCTCCGGGCCTCCGGCGTGGCCGACAACGACATCCGGACGGTGCGTTTCAGCATCCAGCCGCTGACCACCTTCCGGGACGGCCGCAGCGCCATCACTGGCTACCAGGTCACCAACCTGGTTCTGGTCAAGATCCGGAATATCGCCAACACCGGCCAGATTATCGACGCGGCGGCGCGGGCGGGCGGCGACCTCATCCGCATCAACGACATCGCCTTTACCGTGGCGGACCCGACGCCGCACTTCCGCCAGGCCCGCCAGCTCGCCATGGCTGACGCCGCCGCCAAGGCCGGCCAGCTCGCCGACCTCGCCGGGGTAACCATCGGCCGGCCCTTCTACATCAATGAAAGCGGCGGCTTCACGCCCATCCCCCAGCCCCTGCTCCAGGTCACCCCGGCGCTGCCGCCGACGCCTATCAGCCCCGGCGAGATACAGATAAGCCTGACGGTGCAGGCGGCCTACCCCATCCAGTAGCCCGCTGCGGGCGGCGCTCCGCCGGGCCGGCCGCCGGCTATCTTACCGGCCAGCCCGGCGCCGCCTCGCTGTGTCTCTTTTCAGGGAAGCCCGGCCGCGGGCCGGGCTTCCGGCAGTTCACATACGGGCTGAACGCTCGGCATGATGCTGCCGACCGCCCCGTCCCGGTCGCGCCGCCGCGGCCTTACCCTGCCTCTGCTTTTTTGCGTTCTCTGGTGCGATGCTTAAAAAAACCCGCTCCATCTTTGGTTGCAGTATGTTCGCCCCCTCGCGTCTAAACTCCCCTCTCCGTCCAGAAATGGCCCTGCCCGGCAACCATAATTCAGGACGGAGAGGGGCCGGGGGTGAGGCAGCCTCTTGTTGACTTGACAGCCCTCCGGGGAAATAGTAATGTTTGGGCGGTCAGGAACGGATAGTATCGAAGGAGGTTCAAGCTGGCATGGCCGACAACAACGGGTTAAACCAGGCGTACAGGTACCCCCTTTTCGAGGCGCTGGTGCGCCGGCGGACGCGCCGTTTCGGGCTCGGTTTCGAGCTGGATGGGGGCCCGCTTAAATACAAATCGGCGAGCCAGCCGGTAGCGCTCACCGCCGCCGAGACCGCCCTGCTCTGCTATGCCGGGGCCGGGACGTCGGGTCTGATTGTCGGGGACGGCCCCTATGACAAGGGCAACAACAGCACCGTGCGGTGGTCGGCGCGCACCTTCCCCAACCCCTGCAACTACGGCAAGACCGGGCTTATCTTCACCGATGACGCCGGCGTCTACCTCTACAAGCCCAGGGAGGCCACCAAGCCCATCGAGATAGAGAATATCGGCGAGCTGGAGGAGCGCCTCACGACCTTTGACCGGGACATCGTCAAGCTCAAGGACGGCCGAATCGACCTGCCGCCCGGCTCGCCGGCGCTTTTCGCCGTGAACCAGGCGGTGGCCAACCGGCCCGGCCAGACGGTCTTCATGCCGGTTATCAACCCCACCTTCGAGTGGATCAACCTGGCCCTGCTCTGCATCCAGTACGGCCGCTGGCAGATCGTGGACGACGACACGCGCCAGCCGGCGGGCATCGAGAGCTGGGTACCCAAGCTCAACCTCAAGCTGAAAGTCCCCATTTCCAGCCTCGATGTCAACGTGATGATCAACACCTCCCTGGAAGCCGCCTTCATCGGCGAGAACATCCTGCACATGGCCGAGGCCATGGGGCTGGGCGGCTATCCCCTGAGCGGCTACGCGCCGGTGATTATCATGGGCGGTACGCCCATCACCAAGGGGCTGGGCTTCCATTACGTTGCCGACAAGAAGGGCCGCGCCAACCCGGTCGGCATCGACGGCGTGCTCCAGTCATACTCGCCCCCCTACTTCAAGGATATGGGCGCCGCGGTGGACGCCGTGGTGGCGGAGCGGTTCGGCCCCGGCAAGATCTATTCCCCCGACGCCTGTCCCAGCCCCCTGAGGGACCAGGCGACCTTCGCCCAGGGGGTCGACCGTCAGCAGGAAGACATCGTGCAGTGCGTCAAGGACCTGTGCCGCTACATCTATGACAAGTACGGCCGGTTCCCGGCGACGTTCGATACCATGACCATGCCGATATGGGTCTGCGCCCACCATATCGACCTCGACTTCTACGACAGGTACTACCAGCCCGAGATGGTGAACGAGACGCACTGGAACCACATGGCGCTCTGGCATCCGGCCTGATGCGGGCGGAGCAGTTCATCCCGAAGGAGGTGAGGGCATGGCTCGCATGGTTTCGCCGGCCGGCGATATGGAGGTGAGCCTCTCGCGGCTCAGCCGGTGCGGCAATCAGTTCGTCATCACCGGCCAGATAGGCATCTGGGACTCGGACATATACTTCACGCCGGAAGAGACCATGAGGGTGGCGCTGCGCATGCTGCGCCTGTCGCTTCTCGCCTACTTCGCGGCGCTGCCTTTCGTGGTGCTCTACCGCCGGCTGTTCCGGAAGGGGACCGGCGCTTAGGATTCCTCTTCACCCGGCCTCCCTGAAGGACGAGGGGGCAGGCGGCCTTGCGGGCGCCGGCGTCAGGCCCCCTTGCGCCCGGTCAGCTCCTCGGAGGAGCCGGCGACCTCCTTGTCCACGTCAACCTGCAGCGGTATCAGCAGCCGGGCCACCATCAGCCAGTAGCCGACGGTGAGGGTGAGCTCCAGTATGTTCCGCTCGTCGAGGTGTTTCTTGAGCGCGGCGAAGGTATCATGCTTGACGTCTATCTTCTGCGCCACCTCGTCCGTGTACAGGAGAACGGCCTTCTCCTGCTCGTCGAAGTTGTTCGAATAGCTCCAGTTGGACAGCGCGCCTATCTGCTGGCGGGTCACGCCTGATTCCAGGGCGATGGCGTGGTGCTGGGCCCATTCGTACTTGCTGCGCGTGAGGATGGCTACCCGCATGATGGCCAGCTCCCGGAGCTTGGGCGACAGGCCGGAGCGCAGCAGCAGGGAGTTGCCCAGGCGCAGAAAGTCGCGCATCAGGCTAGCGTTATGCCCCAGCACCCGGTAGAGGTTCAGTATCTTCACCCCGCCGTTCTCCAGCTTGGTGAATATCTCCTGGACCTCCGGGCTGGCGTTATCTTTCGACACAAGGCTAATACGCGACATACAGACCTCCAGTACCTGTTTCACGGGCGGCTCTCGCGCCCCGGCTAAAGGGATTATAGAGGAAAAGCGAAAAGTTTGCCACCAGGACGCTCCAACAGCTCAACCGGACAGGAAGGGGATGAACTTGAGAAGCCCGACGCCGGCGTAGGTGAGGATGATATACTTGGGGAACTTGCCCAGGAAAAGCGTAGGGAGGAACTTGGGGATCGGCATCCGGGCCACCCCGGCGATGAAGCCGCCGAGGTCGAAGGGCAGTATCGGCTGCAGGGCGAGGAGGAAGATGGCCACGACGCCCCACCGGCGTATCCAGCGCTCCATCTGCCGGTAGCCCGGGGTTTCCTCGGCGATGGCGATACGCTTGCCCAGGTAACCGGCGTAGTAGCCGCTGAGCTCGCCGATGGTGCCGCCCAGCGCGCCGAACAGGGCGATGACCACGGGGTTCCAATGGGTGGCGGCGGCGATCATGATGGACACCGCGATGGGCACCGGCACCAGCACCGAGAGATTGGTCAGTATCGAGACGACGAAGACCGTAAGGTAGGCCAGCCAGGCGATTTCGTAGAGAGGCAGGTCAAGCCGGGTGAGAAAATATTGCAGCAGGAAGGACAGGCCGAAGCTCAGGACAACCAGCGTGACGAAGGCGAAAACCAGGCGGCCCCAGCGTACCTTGGGCCGCGATTCTGGCGGGACGGGGGGTTTCCACCCCGGTTCGTTAGCCATGTGCCTGCATTAAAATATCAATCCGTTCCCCCGCCGGGGGCGAGCGGCCTATCCGGCGTCAAGGAGCTTCTCCTTCAGCGCCTTCAGGTTCAGGACGTCTTCCCGGTTGTACTCCAGCAAGGTCCGCAGGGCGTCCTGGTCGTCGTCATTCCGGTAGCGCCACCAGAGCCGGACCGCCTGGTAGCCGTCAACCCCTTTTAGCGTCCGGCCGATGCCCAACTGGGTCTCCACGGACTTGAAGCCGCCGTAGAGCCTCTTCTCCCAGCAGCGGTACATGAGGTCATAATGCCGGCAGTGATAGTCCAGGTCCAACCCCAGCCGCATGTTGATAAAAGGAAGGTCGAAACGGCTGCCGTTGTAGGTATAAAGCGTGCTCACGCCGTCCAGGAGCTTGAGCAAACCGGGCGCGCTGATATCATCGCCGACGAGCTGCGAAAACAGGCTGCCGGCTTCTTCATGGGTGAAGACGCCGATGACGGTGATTTCACTCCGGGCGGACAGTCCGGTGGTCTCGATATCCAGGTATGCTTCGCGGGCCATAAAGTCACCTTTCATCCGGGGACGAGGTTACCTGATTATATCAGCAACCTCGCCATGCCTTCAAACCGGCCCGGGGGCGCGCCTTTTGGCAAAGTACAATCGTTGTCTAGTCATTAGGCACAACTCCCCTAGAGGCTTCTATGGGTGTTAGCCTAGCATCCAAAACGGGCTTGCCCTTCTTAACTGATTTCCTGCGGGATAGCCTAACCTGATAATCGTTATCCGGTTCGCCTTCTGGTATGACTATATCGTTCCAGTCTTTACAAGGCACTACCTTACCGGCTGCCTGTGCTGGCGGGATATTCCCGCATCCCTCATTCTGCTTGAAGAAGTTGTAGTTTACCAGCCATCCGCCAGTTAAGAGGCGGATAGTCTCAATATCCTTATACTTCTGGAATACCTCCGTCCTTTGCTCTAGCGTCTTATGAAACCGCTCGATTTCCGCCGTTGATTCCCCACTGGATACGGTCTTGAATGGTCCGCCCTGCCTGTGTTCTGTCTTTTGTGCGTATTCATCCCCCACACCGCTAATGTAAGATTTTAGCTTGTCAGTAACTACCACTTTGGGATACTTCCCCGCCCTTACCCTTGCCAGTCTCATTAGCATCCTGGCATCCCTCGCGCCTCTAGTAAACGAAACATAAGAAGCTAAAAGGTAGTTGGTCTTTGAATCCAGAATGTCCCAGAAGTAAACATTCCTATCCCCTAGCTTCATATAGGTTTCATCAGCTACCCAGGTATCCCCTACGTTTTCAGGCTTAAAACTATTTGTCTGCTTAACAGCTTCTTTAGTAAACCGTGTTACCCAATTCCAGTAGTTAGATTCACTCATATCAAGTTTATGATCTTGTTTGAACTGCTGCTGAATAGCATCAAGAGACATACCGCCATAGTACATTCCTAACAGGATGCTGAAAAAGTCCCTAAAAAA
>JACPQH010000115.1 GCA_016190585.1 Chloroflexota bacterium
GATTAAGGTGAGGGCGTTGACCCGCGGGAGAGGATAGGTCAGGGCGTTGACCCGCGGAGTTTGACACCCTCATCCTAACCTTCTCCCATCGGGGGAGAAGGGGACATGGTTGACTCGTTTGCCAGTTCTTCACAAGCCAGGATACGAAGCACCTGGAGTATCCGTATTTTCCGGGGTCAGGCAGATGCTTCGCCGCGCTCGGCTTGACATTTCGTCTTATGACCTTATCCGACATGAAAGGCTCCCGCATGACGGGAGGCTGTCATTGCGAGCGCAGCGAAGCAATCACCTGTTTGGCAGACTGCTTCCTCGCTACGCTCCCCGTAGTGACATTTGGAGTCCCGGCTAGACCCTGCGGTATTTATCCACGAAGCGCTTGATGCGGGCCAGGGCTTCCTCGATCTCGGCCAGCGAGGTGGCGTAGCAGCAGCGCACGTGGCCCTCGCCGCCCGGTCCGAAGGCCGAGCCCGGCACTACCGCCACCTTCTCTTCCATGAGCAGCTTCTCCGAAAACTCCTCGGAGGTGATGCCGGTGGCAGCGATGGAGGGGAAGGCGTAGAAAGCGCCTCTTGGTTCGTAGCAGTCGAGACCGAGGTTGTTCAGCCCCTTGACGATCATCTGGCGGCGCCGGTTGTAGTCGGCTACCATCTCCTGCACGGAGGTCTCCCCGCTACGCAGGGCCTCGATGGCGGCCACCTGCGACATCGTCGGGGCGCACATCATGGTGTACTGGTGCACCTTGGTCATGGCCGCGATAATCTCTTTGCAGGCCGCGGCGTAGCCCACGCGCCAGCCGGTCATGGCGTAGGCCTTGGAGAACCCGCCCAGCAGGATGGTGTGCTCTTTTATGCCCGGCAGGCTGGAGACGCAGACATGCTCGACGCCGTAGACGAGGCGGGCGTAGATCTCATCCGAAATGATGGTGAGCTGGTGGCGGCGGGCGAGCTCGGCGAGCTCCAGAAGGCTCTCGCGGCCCATCACGGCGCCGGTGGGGTTTGACGGGTAGCCCATCAGGATGGCCCTGGTGCGCTCTGTCAGCCGGGCTTCGACCTCGGCGGCTTTAAGCTCGAAGTTGTCCTCGCACCGGGTGGGTACCCGGACCGGCTCGCCGCCGGCCATGATGATGCAGGCGTCATAGGCGACATAGGCCGGGTCAGGCATGATGACCTCGTCGCCGGGGTTGATGATGGCGCGCAGCGCCAGGTCCAGGGCCTCGCTGACGCCGACGGTGATGAGGAGCTCGCCGGCGGGGTCGTAGCTCACCCGGTGCAGGTTTTTAAGGTTCCTGGCGAGCTCCTGGCGCAGCTCCGGCATCCCGGAGTTGGAGGTGTACATGGTGTAGCCCTTTTCCAGGGAGGAAATGGCGGCCTCGGAGATATGCCAGGGAGTGGCGTAGTCCGGCTCGCCGACCCCCAGCGAGATGACGCCCTCCATCGAGGCCAGCAGGTCGAAGAACTTCCTTATGCCCGAGGGGGAGAGGCGGTTGACTCGCTGCGAAATAAGCCCCTTTTTGCGCTGGATCTGTACTGACATCGGCCTCTCCTTTACAGAACGACCGCCTGGCGCCTGACCTCTTCCGCGCCTTTGAGCGGCTCGCCATCCTCTTTGTAGCGTTTCAGGACGAAGTGCGTCACCGTCCCCTGGACGCTGGCGACGTGCGACAGCTTCTGGGAGACGAAATCCCCGATCTCGCGCTCGGTCTTGCCCAGCACGATAAGCAGGAGGTCGTAGGTGCCCGAGGCCAGGTAGGCCGAGCGGACCTGGGGGAAGCGCGCGACGCGCTCGGCCACGGAGTCGAAACCGGCCTCCGGCTCGGGGGTGACCTTGACCTCGATGAGCGCCCAGACGTGGTCGTTGCCCGCCTTGGCCCAGTCGATGATGGTCTTGTACTTCAGGATGGTGCGGTCAGCCTCAGCTTCGCTGATAAGCCTCGCCACCTCGTCGGGGGGGAGGTTGACCATTTTCGCGATGCGCTCCGGGGCGGCCCGGGCGTCATCTTCCAGAATTTTCAGTATCTCCTTCAGCATGTGAACACCTGCACCCTTCGATAATGGACACATTATAGCAAATAGGTGTAGATGTTACCACAAGGGAGAGCGGGAGAAAAAATCCGCCTCAGTACCCTTGCCCTTTTAAGTGCTACAGACCCTCGCTGCGCTCAGCATGACAGCTTGGACAGCCGGCTATTCCCCCGGTCTTCTCTTGTGCCAGCCGGCGGCCTGCTCGTAGGCGTGGGCGATCTTTAATATCGTCTCCTCGGCGAAGGGCTTGCCGATTATCTGAAGGCCGACCGGCAGGCCGACGGCGAAGCCGCCCGGGACCGAGATGGCCGGCAGCCCGGCGATATTAATCGGCAGGGTGCAGACGTCGCTGAGGTACATCTGGATGGGGTCGGCGGTCTTCTCGCCGATGCGGAAGGGCACGGTGGGGGAGGTCGGCGTAACCAGGGCGTCGTACTTCTCGAAAGCCCGGTCGAACTCGCGCCGTATCAGGGTGCGCACCTTCTGGGCTTTGAGGTAGTAGGCGTCATAGTAGCCGGCGGACAGGGCGTAGGTGCCGAGCATGATGCGCCGCTTGACCTCGGCGCCGAAGCCGAACTCGCGGGTCTTCTCCATCGATTCCCACATGGTGCCGGCCGGGTAGGAGAAACCGTACTTCACGCCGTCGTAGCGCGCCAGGTTGGCCGAGGCCTCGGAGGGCGCGATGATATAGTACACGGCCAGCGCATCTCCGGTCAGCGGCAGGGACACCTCACGGTCGACCGCGGCCCCGAGCCCGGCGAGCTTCTGGATGGCGGCCTCGACCGCTGCCTGCACCCCCGGCTGCATCCCCTCGACAAAGTACTCTTTCGGCACGCCGATACGCAGCCCGCGGATATCCCCGGTGAGGCAGCGGGTATAGTCGGGTACCGGCGCCGGGACCGAGGTCGAGTCGCAGCTATCGTGGCCGGCAAGGGCGTTGAGCACGAGGGCGGCATCGGTGACGTCCAGCGTCAGCGGGCCGATCTGGTCGAGCGAGCTGGCGAAGGCCACCAGTCCGTAGCGGCTGACCCGCCCGTAGGTGGGCTTCAGGCCGACGACGCTGCAGAAGCCGGCCGGCTGGCGGATGCTGCCGCCGGTATCCGAGCCCAGGGCGTAGCAGGCCTCGCCCGCCGCCACGGAGGCTGCCGAGCCGCCGCTGCTGCCCCCCGGTACCCGCGACAGGTCCCAGGGGTTGCGGGTGGGCGTGAACGCCGAGTTCTCCGTCGACGAGCCCATGGCGAATTCGTCCATGTTGGCCTTGCCGACCATCACCATGCCGGCGGTTTTGAGCTTCTGTATGACGGTCGCCTCATAGGGCGGTATGAAGTTCTCCAGCATCCTGGAGGAGCAGGTGGTGCGCACGCCCCGGGTGCAGATGTTGTCCTTGATAATGGCCGGAATGCCGGTCAGCGGGCCGCCCTCGCCTTTGGCCAGGGCCTCATCGGCCTGCGCCGCCTGCTCCAGGGCAAGCTCCCCGGTAACGGTTACCAGGGCGTGAATACCGGGTTCCAGCCGGTTGATTCGCTCCAGGTAGTCCCGCGTCAGCTCCCGCGAGGAAATCCGGCGCTTTTTGAGGAGCTCGCCGGCTTCGCGGATGGTATAGACATGGTCCATTATTACTCCAGCACCGCCCGGACTTTGAAGAGGTCGTCCTCGCGCTGGGGGGCGTTGGCCAGCACCTCGGCGGGGGACAGCGAGGGACAGACGGTATCATCGCGCATGACGTTCTGCAGGCTGACGGACTGGGCGGTGGGGGGAACGCCGGCGGTATCCACCTGGTTCAGGACCTCGAAGTTCTGGAGGATGTTGGAGAGCTGCTCCCGGAAACGGTCGACCTCTTCACCGGTCAGCCCGAGCCGGGCCAGCCGGGCGATGTGAAGGACCTCGTCACGACTCAGCGTCATAGCCACCTCAAAGCGACAAACTCAGGGAAATTATAGCACCCGGCTTTGAGGAGGAGCAAGGCAAGTCAGCCAGTCTTGACGACCCCCGCCCGCTCCAGGTTCCCGATGCGCGTTTCCGGGTAGCCCGCCAGAGAGGCCAGCACCTCCCGGGTGTGCTCCCCCAGCCCCGGCGATGGCCGCTTGAAGCTGAAGGCGGGTATGCCGTGACGCCACGGGTTGCTGATAAGGGTGACTTTCCCCGCCCGGGGGTGGTTCTGCTCGACGGTCATCCGGTTGCACGTGACCTGCTCGTGGACGGGCTCAAACAGGTCTTTGAACGACAGCACCGGCGCGGCCATGCCGCCGCACTCGGTTATCAGGTTGACCAGGTCGTCGGCCCTCCAGTTCTTGAAGACCTTCTCCAGCACCGGCCGGAGCTCCCGGGCGTCCCGGCTCAGCCCCTGGCCGGAGTTGAAAGCCCGCACGCCCTTGTCAACAAAATCTTTATCGTTGAGCATAGCCTCCAGGCCGATGCGCCGGCAGAAGTTTTCGAAGTTGCTCCGCGCCAGCTTGTCGCTCTTGGCGATCATGCTGAACATGATGGGTTTGTCGGCGGTCTGGAAACCGGTCTGGGGCCGGTCGTAAGGGCCGGTGACCCAGTAGCCCGCCCAGTTTTCCGTGCCGGAGAGCGGGATGATGCCGTGGAGGATCATGTACATGGCCACGCCGAACGAGGATATGCTGATCCTCTCGCCGGTGTGCCGGCCGCGATGGTTGTGGATGGCCGCCAGGACGGCGATGGCGGTGAGCAGGCCGGTCAGCGAGGAGTAGACATCGGCGCCGACCCTGACCGGCTCCCCACCCGGTTCGCCCAGCCAGCCCATCATGCCGGACATCCCCTGTATCTCGAGCTCGGTGGCCGCCCGCTTCCGGTAGGGGCCCCGCTCGCCGAACAGGCTCAGGGAGCAGTAGATGAGGTCTTTCTTGAAGCGGCAAAGATCGCGGTAGCCGAGCTTCAGTACCTCGGCCTCGCCCGGACGCAAGTCCTCGATAAACACATCGCATGATTTAGCCAGGTCGCGGACGACTGCCGCGCCTTCCGCGGTGGTGTAGTCCACGACGACGCTCTTCTTATCATGGTTGTGCTGCATGAAGATGGCGCTCTCGCCGTTAACGGCCGGGCCGAGGCTCCGGGCGTAGTCGCCGCCGGGTTTTTCTACCTTGATTACCTCAGCCCCGAGGGTGCCAAGCTGCGCCGTGCAGGCGGGTCCGGCGATGCCCTGGGTCATGTCGAGCACCCTCAGGCCCTGGAGCGGCTCGCACGGCCCAACGCCGGTGGTTGCCGCCGGTTCACGCGGCCGGGCCCGCGCCAGCGAGACGATGTAGTCGCGGTCGGCATCGAAAGCGGGCGGCGGCTCTACCGGCACGGAGCCGGCCTTCTCGAACGCCCACGGGACATTGTATGAATATTTCATCGGGCCGTAGACCGAGGCCCGCTCTTTGATGAGTTCGTTCTCCCTGACGTGGGGGTCGCGCATGAGCTCTTCCACACCCAGGATAGGGGAGAAGGGGACATCATGCCGTTCGAGCTGCCACAGCCACCAGACGAGGGGCTTGTCCCCAATCTTGCTTTGGATAATCCGGTTGACCTCGGCGCGCCGCGACAGGCGGGCGTCGTTGGTGCGGAAACGCTCGTCGTCAATCAGCTCGGTCATCTCGAGGGCGGCGCAGAGGTCGCTCCAGTGGGCGCGGGTGAAAGCCGAGACGAGCACGTACCGGCCGTCCTGGGTGAGGTAGGCGCGTGACGGGCATATCACGGCGCTCTCGCTGCCCCGCCTCTCCGGCTCCCGGCCGGTGGCCAGGTAATCCGCCAGCCGGGTGGATTCCAGGAAGAGGCAGGAGGAGAACTCATCGAGGTCGATGTACTGCCCCCGCCCCGTCCGCTGGCGCTGCCGCAGGGCGACGATGCAGGCCTGGGCGATGACTATCGAGCCGGTGCCGTCCACCAGGGCCACGTAGCGGCACCACTCGGGCGGCCCGCCCGGTTTGCCGTTGAGGCTGACGAAGCCGCTCATGGCCTGGATAAAATGGTCGGCGCCGCCGAATTTCGTGAAGGGGCCGGTGTGCCCGTAGGCGGCGGACGAGGCGTAGATGATGGCCGGATTTACCTTCGAGACGGCGTCATAGCCGAAGCCCAGCCGGTCCAGCGCCCCGGTGCGGCGGTTTTCGATAAGGATATCGGACTGCCGGATAATCTTGAAGGCGAGGTCCCGGCTCTCGTCATTATCCTTGAGACCCAGGATGATGTTCTTGCTGTTGTGGTGCGCGCCGAGATAGGTGCTGCCGGTACCGCCGATGAGCGGCGGGACGCGGGCCAGGCCGTCGATATAGTCCGGCTCGATGCGGATGACCTCGGCGCCTAGGGTGCCCAGCAGCCCGCAGGCCTGGGGCCCGACCCCGAACGCGCCCATATCCAGAACCCTGATACCGGCCAGAGGTCCAGGCATAGTCCCCCCTTACGCTCGTTTATTTGCTCCGCCGCCGGGAGAACCGAGCTTCCTATTTGGGCGGCGCCGGCGGATAGAAGGTGTACCATTGCTTCATGGCGTCTAAATCGAACTGGGCAGCCGGAGGCACGGTGCGGGCCGCCGGGCGCGCTACCGGAGGCTCCCCCTTGACCGACTTCACCAGCGCCATGACCTTCTCGATATCGGCCGCCTGTCCCTCGAGGGAGAGCACCACGGCGCCTTCCGAGCCGGCCACACCCCCGGCGGCCACCTGGACGGCGCACACCCCGCACAGCAGCTCGAAGGCCTGTATCTCCGTGACCACCCGGGCGTTGGGCAGGGGTATGACGGCGGCCGGCACCCCGGTGCTGTACTTGAAGTGGTAGATGCCGCAGACCCAGCTCGCCCGCTCGACGGAGGGGATGAGCTTTTCCAGCCCGGCGGCGACGATGAGGTGGCTGCCGCGCGACTGCAGTATCGGCTCGACCTCACCCACGGTGCCGCCGCGGTCGCCGGCGACGAAGACCCCGGCGTTGCCCTGCGGGTCGATGCAGTTGGCTCCCTTGATGACGATATCGGCGGGGGTGAAGTCGGCGAGGGCCTCGTTCGGGGCGATCTTGAGGCGCTTGCCCTGCCGGAGGATGACCGGCTGCATCCTGACGCCGGCCGGGACGGCCGCCAGCTCGCCATCGAAGATAACGCCGGCGGCGTAGTGGCTCCTGGGTTCAACCTTCTCGCCGGTAAGCTCCTCCAGGACGAAGGCGTTGGTGATGCCGCGGGCGAGATATATCGTACCGTGCTGGAGGGCGTGCTTGACCTCGGGCAGGGCGGTCACGGCCCGGGCGATGAGCCGTTTGGACTCGGCGGGTGTCAGGCAGACCAGGGCCCGGACCGGCGCTTCGGCCGGCTCCCGGCGGGTAGAAACGGGGTAAAACATCTATCTTCTCCTTTAACGTCTGTTCGGGAATGATAAAGCCGGGATGATTAAAAAGTATATTTTATGGAGGGCAGGTTGTCAAAAGAGTTTGGAGCGGGAGACGGGACTCGAACCCGCGACAACCTGCTTGGAAGGCAGGAACTCTGCCAACTGAGTTACTCCCGCGCGCAGTCATATTCTAGGGCCTTGGCCGGCCGGTGTCAAAGCTTCCCGTTCTGTTTAATAACCCTTTTAGTCCCATCCCCTTCCCGATAAAGGGCCGGGGTATCAATAAGGAGCTAAGGCAAGGACTTCGATTTAGTTTTTGGTGTCAACATTTAAATCTGAGGCAAGAAAAAGCGACAACTGGTACTATCACGTAATCACCGGCAACGATGTACCACCAGGTTAGTAACATTTACGAGATGAAAAGGGCAGCCATCAACAATGGCAATTTTCATAACTGACCACCTGTCAAACGGGATTTCATGGGAGCGAGGCAGTACATGGCCCAACCCATATATTGCCGTTGGAACTGTAAATAATCATCCTGGTCAGTACGAAAATACTTAAATACCTGTTCATGGTCTGTGTGGGTGGGATTTTCTTCAAGCCAGCGTATTAGTCCATACCAACTATCCGAAATGTACCTGTCCCAGTCGTCGTAGCTGGCACGGATGATGTATTCGAGTTCAAAGCCTTCGTCCCGGGTAAATTGACATATTTCCGGTTCTGTGTGAGTAGTTGCCTGTTTTTGAGTATATTCCGGATGTACCTGATTGCTAAGCCAGTGAGTTTCACCGATACCGAGGCGTCCATTGTGATGAACAGCCCCTTTTATGGCTTGGATTGTCTGCCGGTAGCCGCCAAAAATAAACGTTGACCCAATACATGTTGCGGCATCGAAAGCCCCTTCTTTGAATACGTAGTCAGCCCCATCTGAGCAAACGATTTCGATCCGGTCGGATAAACCTCTTGAAGCCAGCTTTTTCCTGGCCCGTTCGCAGAAATATTCGGAAATATCTATGCCGATACCGGTAATCCCAAATTCCTCAGCCCAGAGAGTGAGGGGCTCGGCACAACCGCAACCGAAGTCGATGACCCGGGTTCCCTTTTTCAGTTCGAGTAATTTGCCGAGTTTGAGGATTTTTTCAGGCGTGGAAGGGTTTAGTATCTCCATATAACGGTGTGAGATGCTCATAATTTCAAGGAATTCCATAATTCAAGCCCCCTTTGGAAATGCAACTTGATTAATAAAGGTGTTGCGAGACCTGATGCTAATCTCGTCGACAATGTGGTGATGACAGCCTCAATTTTTCCCAATTATAAACATCTTAAACTTCTGCTTGGAAAGAAGCAAGGTAGTTCTTGGCTGGGTTCAGTATAAACGTGGTTGGTTTCATCTAGGAAGCCTCTGAAATGAAGGTGTTATTTTCGGGCGTTTGGGTGTGATTCCTAAAGGCTTGGTTGTAGTTACAGGCGCACAATCCTTTTCACTCACCATCGCTTTGTTGATAGCCTGAATTACGCCTACCCAATCCTTGAACGGTACAGGTGTTTTCATGGCCTGCGCAGGGGGGTATTCCCTAACGTTTCGTGCTCCTTAAAGAAGTTATAATGCACAAGCCATGCATCAGTAAGCAAGTTGGCGCGCTCCATGTTCTTAAAGCCACGAATGACATTAGTCCTGTCTTTCATTGTCCCGTGAAAGCGTTCAACGATAGCTGTACTTTCCCCACTACTCAGGACGCTAAAGGGTGTTCCTAAATGATGCTTGGCATCTGCGCCAAAGACACGCTCAATCCCATCGGGATAGGCTGTCATGCCATCTGTGAGGATACGCTTGGGAGACTTGCCAGCTACCTTCTGCGCTTCTTTCATAACTAGCGCAGTCTCTTTTATTGTTCTGGACAAAGCGATACGCGAAGCCAGTAGGTAGCGACTCTTTTGGTCTATTACATCAAAGAACCAAACATTCTTGCCAGCAACCTTGATCATAGTTTCATCGGCTACCCATGTATCGCCGATTACAGGCTTAAAATCCTTTGCCTGCTTCACGGCCTCTTTGGAAAATCGTACTATCCAGTTATAGATACCCATTTCGGACATATATATCTTGTATTGCTGTTGTAGATGCCTTTGGATAGCATCAAGGGGCATACCCCCAAAGTATGCACTTAAAGCAGATGCCACAACGTTAGGCGGTGTTTTCATTTTAGGCAACGCCCTGTTAGGCACAAACTTCCGTTTACAGGCCTTGCAGAAGTAACGCTGAATCCCTTCATGTGTACCGTACTTTACAATATGACTTGCGTTACAGTTAGGGCAATGTGCAGGCTTACTCCCCATCTGCATTTCTTCTCTCCTCTCTATCCCGCCTTATTTCGTTTACAAGGTTATCTATAGAAGATGTTAAATTGTTTATAATAGTTTCTATATTAGCTAATCTGGTTTCTATATTAGTTAATCTAGTGTCAAGTTCTGGCGATATATCGCCAGAAGGATTCTTTCGCCAGTATAGCCCAAGCCATAATGCGAAGATTGAAAAACCAATCCAAGCAACA
>JACPQH010000114.1 GCA_016190585.1 Chloroflexota bacterium
GTCCGGTTATGGATGCTACGTTAACCCCTGTTGTGCCTAATTAAATGGAGCGATTGTACTTTGCCGATTTATTCGCCGCGTCCCGGCGCGGATCAAGGCAAGTATTAATACTTCTTTAACAATCCATTACGTAAAATGAGGTAACTTGGCCGGGGCCGTCCGCTATGAGAACGGCCATAAAGTACTATGAGGTCATCTTTCCCGGCTAGTCCCCGGTGTTGCGCCTTGTGCAACCCGGACAGCAATAGTAGAATACCATTGAGCTTAAGCCGACTCGGCTTGGGCAGAGATTTACCGGTATGGGAGTTCAGGGTAGCATGAGAAGACAACTCGGTCGCGCGATCGTTATCGTAACAGCCGTGGTGCTGATGGCGCTGCTTGCCAGTCCCCTCCCCACGGTCGCGGCGGGCATTACCGTCAGCCCCGGCAGCGAGACCCCCGGGGAGCACGTCACGGTTACCGGCTCCGGCTTCGGCGCCAGCGAAACAGGCATCACCATCAGCTTTGATGATACGAGGGTCGTTTCCAGCTTCTCGGCCAATGCCTCCGGCGGTTGGACGCGGAGCTTCGCCATCCCGGCCGCGGCCTCGGGCGCTCATACCATCGAGGCGCAGGGCGCAGACACCGCCGCGGTGACGACAACCGTCAACGTCGTCCCGGGCATCTCGGTCGGGCAGTCCAGCGGCACGGTCGGCAGCTCGGTAGTCGTGAGCGGCAAGGGCTTCGACGCCAGCGAGACGGGCATCACCGTCACCTTTGACGGCAACACGGTCGCGTCCAGCATCAAGGCGGATTCCCGGGGAAACTGGAGCGCCAATATCGTTGTCCCGGCCTCGGCCTCGGGCGCCCATACCATTGACGCTTATGGTTCACTGAGTTCGAGCGTCCCCTCCGTCAACTTCAGCGTTACGCCGCGCATCTCCGCCAGCCAGACCGGCGGGGGTTCGGGCAGCTCCCTCATCGTTACCGGCTCCGGTTTTGCCGCGAACGAGACGGCCATCACCGTAAAATTTGACGGCGCCCCCGTTGCCTCCGCCGTCTCGGCGAATACACAAGGCTACTGGAGCGTCAGCTTCACCATTCCGGCCACCACCGCCGGCGTCCACGTAATCAGCGCCTCGGGCGCCAGCACCTCGACCGCCCCGGATATTTCCTTCACCATCAGCTCGCGAATCACGGTCGCCCCGGCCTCCGGCTCGCCCGGCGGCTCGGTTACCGTCACCGGCTCCGGCTTCGGCGCCGGCGAGACGGGCATCGGGGTTATCTATGACGGCGTCCCGATCGCCTCGGGCATTACGGCCAGCCCCCAGGGCGGCTTCAGCACCAGCATTGCCATTCCTCCCTCTTATAGCGGCATCCATGCCATCAGCGCCGCCGGCCCCATGACGCCGGCGACGCCTAATGTTTCGTTTACCGTGAAACCCGCCGTTGCTGTCGGCCAGGCCGGCGGGGCCCCGGGGAGATCCCTAACCGTTACCGGCGCCGGGTTCGGGCCCAACGAGGCCGGTATCACGGTGACCCTTGACGGCAGCCCGGTAGCCTCCAACATCCGCGCCAGCGCCCAGGGAAGCTGGACGGCCAGCTTCGTCGTCCCGGCCTCGCCCGCCGGCTCCCGCACCATCCACGCATCCGGCACCGGCACCACGGCCGGCGCTGTCGCCGAGGTCGCCTTCAACATTAGCCCGAGCATCGCCGTGAACCAGGCGACCGGCGCGCCGGGTACTCCGGTAACCGTAACCGGCGCCGGCTTCGCCGCCAATGAAGCCGGCATCACCGTGACCTTTGACGGCAGCACGGTGGCCTCGAACATCCGGGCGAGCGCCCTGGGCAGTTGGACGGCCAGCTTCGTCGTCCCGGTTTCCGCCTCGGGCCCGCATACCGTTCATGCTTCCGGCCCCAGCACCCTCGCCGCCGCCATCCCGGGTGTCGCCTTCAACGTCAGCCCCGGCATCACCCTCAACCAGCCCAGCGGTTCGCCGGGCGAGTCCATCAGCATCGCCGGGTCCGGCTTCACGCCCGGGGAAACGGGCATCTCGATTACCTATGACGGCATCCCCGTCGCCTCGGGCATCACCGCCAACAGCCAGGGTTCCTGGAGCGCCAGCTTTATCGTCCCGGCTTCGACTTCGGGTACGCACACGGTTAAAGCGCGCGGCCCGGTGACCCCGGCTGACAGCGTCAGCGAGGCAAGCTTCGCCGCGGTCCCCGGCCTTACCCTGAATCCGGCCGCGGGCTACATCGGCGGCGCCGTCCAGATAACCGGCTCCGGTTTTACGCCCAACAGCACCCTGAAAATCTACTACGATGACCGGGAAATCCCCTCGGATGGCGCGGCGGCCGATGCCACGGGCAGCTTCAGCCGCGCGTTTACGGCGCCGAAATCCGCCGCCGGGGCGCATACCGTCAAAGTCGTCGATCTGCAGCGTAACGAGGCTAAAACCACCTTTACCATGGACGACACCCCGCCGCCCGCCCCCGCCCCGCTGAACCCCGGAGACGGCGCCCGGGTCGGTTTCCTCGGCGGTAACACCCCGGTCTTCAGGTGGTCGACAGCCGCCGACCCCAGCGGGGTGGTCTATACGCTCCAGGTTGACACCTCGCCTGATTTCGCCCGGCCGGTAATGGAAAAGACCGACCTCGCGGCCACCTCTTACACCCCGACCGCCGCCGAGACGCTGCCTTACGGGCGGTACTACTGGCGGGTCAAGGCTACCGACGCCGCCTCCAACCAGGGCCCCTGGTCCCAGGCCAATTTGCTCCAGTCCGGCCTGATGGCCCCGGGGTTCTTCTTTACCTTGCTGGCCTTGCTTATCGGCGGCGCGGCGGTCGCGGCCTATCTGTTGCTCTTACGCCCCCGCGCGCGGCGGCGCCAGGTTTTCGCCACCCCGGAACCGGCGGTCACCGTTACCGGCCAGTGGCGGCCGCTCGAGCTTGAAGAGACGGCCGGGCGGGAACGTCCCTTACCCCTGAGGCTGGCCCTGCCGCAACCCGCCAAGAAGTCGAAGGCTCTCTCCACCGAAGACCAGGCCCGCCTCAAGGTCATCGCCGACTTCGCGCAGTCGCTGCCCTTCATCGAGCCCGGCTATGACACCGGCTGGCTTATCGACATGGTCGAAAGCACCGGCAACAAGGCGACCGCGCCTGTCTTCGAGCAGATACTCCGGGGCGAGCTCCAGCTCCACTACGAGCCGGCCTGGGTGCGCCATCCCGTCTTCCGCGACCTCACCGATCTGCTCGAGGGGCAGCCTGCCCTGCATGACCTCGACAGCTTCTTCGACACCGTCAACCGCTGCGCCTACGAAGCCGTATCGCTCCTGCAGGAAATCTACCACGACGCTACCGCCGAGAGCCCGCCGGGTTTCCTGGAAAAGGGCGGCTGGGAATTCGTTTCCGCGGTTTACGCGGACGCCATGAGCTGGTTCGTCGGCAAGTCCTTGCGCGACCCGTCGGACCGGGACTACAGCATCAAACCCCTCGAGGACGCCGGCGCGGCGCTCCACGGCGAGGCACTGACATCGTTCACCGGGCCGCTCATCCGGGCTGGCGACGAAACTGAGGCCGCGCGACTGAGGGAGCTTCACCTGAGGCTGCGCCGCGCCTACCGCAACAGCGCCACCGCCAAGGCGGTCGTCAGCGCCATTACCCAGCTTGACGTCCAGCGAAGCCGCCTGCTCAACATCTTCAGCCAGTTCGGGCGGTTGAAACCGCCGGCGTAACCGGCTGCCGCTAAAAACCGTGTCATCATCAGAGCTTGTGTAGAATTGGCGACCCCCGCCCTCACTTTGGTCCTCTCCCGCGGGGAGAGGAAATTTTGAGGTTCTTCCCAATATGCACAAGCTCTAAGTCCTGACGTTTCGGGACGAAGAACCTAAAAGGCGAGATGACCCGCCGGATGCTTCGCTCCGGCAGGTACATCTGTCGCGGCCTGACGGCGGTCACCGGTACTTTGTAAGGGGAGAAGGTCAGGGGAAGGTATACGTATGCTTGATTATGCGGCTAACCAGGGATTTTCAGCGGCGGTTCGGCCTCTGGCATCGGTTTATGGTAAGATGTCGGAAAACCCTGAGGAGCTGGCATGAGGCCCGACTTCTTTAAGCGGCGGACCAAGATCGTCTGCACCATCGGTCCCGCCACGCAGTCGGCGGAGACCATCGAAGCGCTCATCCGGGCGGGCATGGACATCGCCCGGCTCAATCTCTCCCACGGCACGCTCAGCCAGCATGCCCGCTTCATCTCCCTGGTAAGGAGCCTGGGAAGCCGCCTGGATATCAATCACGCCATCCTGCTCGACCTGCCCGGCCCCAAGTACCGGATCGGCCGGCTGGCCGGTGGTAAAGCCACGCTGAGAAAGGGCGACGAAGTCACGCTGACGACACGCGATATCGAAGGTAACGCCGCCCTGCTGCCGGTGAACATTCCCACCCTGCCCCGCGACGTCCGGCCCGGCCAGCACGTCCTGCTGGACGACGGCGCCATCCAGCTCAAGGTGCGCGGGGTGGCCGGGAGCGAGGTCAGGGCCAGGGTTACGTCAGGCGGCGAGCTGCTGCCGGAGCGCGGGCTGGCGGCGCCGGGGGCGCATATCTCGGCCCCTTTCATGACGGACGCCCTGCGCCGGGGCATCGCTTTCGCCGCCGAGCAGCGGCCCGATTACCTGGCGCTGTCCTTCGTCGGCAGCCCGGACAACGTCGAGCAGGTCCGCGACATGCTCAAGATGAAGAACTGCGATATTCCCATCATCTCGAAAGTCGAGCACCGCGAAGGCGTGAAAAACTTTGACAAGATACTGGAGGTCTCGGACGGCATCATGGTCGCCCGCGGCGACCTCGGCGTGGAGATTCCCCTGGAAGAGGTCCCGCTGGTACAGAAAGACATCATCAAGAAGTGCAACCGGGCCGGCAAGCCGGTGATCACCGCCACCGAGATGCTCGAATCCATGGTGCAGGCCGCCCGCCCGACGCGCGCCGAGGCCACCGACGTCGCCAACGCCATCTTCGACGGCACCGACGCCACCATGCTCTCGCAGGAAACAGCCATCGGCCGCTACCCGGTACAGAGCGTGCGGGTCATGGCCCGTATCGCCGGCGCGGCCGAAAAAAGGCTTCCCTACGAGCGCCTCCTGGAGGAAAGGGCGAGCTGGCTTGAACCCCAGACGGACGAGCTCATCGCCTACAACGCCTGTCACACCGCCCGCATCCTCGGCGCCGCCGCCATCGTCGCTTTCACCCGCTCCGGCAGCACGGCGCACCGGCTGTCCAAGTACCGGCCGCTCACCCCCGTCCTGGCCCTGACCTCCAGCGAGACGGTGCTGCGGCGGCTGGTGCTGCGCTGGGGCGTCCACGCGTACCTGATATCGGAACGCGCCACCGTGGACGAGCTTTTTGCCACCGGCGCCACTGTCGCCCGCGAGCTGGGTCTCGCGAAAAAGGACGACCTGATCATCATCACCGGCGGCGTGCCCATCGGCCTCTCCGGCTCGACCAACCTCCTCAAGGTGGAAAACATCCGGGATTAGACCGGATTAGGCATCGGTTCCCCGGCAATTAAGTAAGGTTACGGATTTGACCGGCGCGGGGTTTGGTTTATACTGGCAGCAGCCGGCAGACGGGGAGTTAGTGATGCGCGTGGGCATCGCCGCCGACCACGGCGGTTTCCAGCTCAAAGAGGATATCAAAACGCGCCTGGCCGAGGCCGGGCATCACGTCACGGATTTCGGCGCCGGCGAGTTCGTTCCCGGCGATGATTATCCCGACTACGTGACGCCGCTGGCCCGCGCCGTGGCCCGGGGAGAGGTTGAGCGCGGCGTGGCGGTGTGCGGCAGCGGAGTCGGCGCCTGCGTGGCCGCCAACAAGATCGCCGGCGTGCGCGCCTCGCTGGTAACCGATACCTACTCCGCGCACCAGGGCGTCGAACACGATGACCTGAACATCATCTGCATCGGCGGGCGGGTCGTCGGGCTGGAGCTGGCCTGGGAGCTGGTCCGCACCTTCCTGGAGGCCAGGTTCAGCGGGGCGGAGAGGCACCGGCGGCGGCTGGAGAAGGTAGCGCAGCTCGAGCATTCAGGCTAGCAGTTTATTCCTGGTCTCCCTTACGGTAAGGGGTGAAGGGCGATTTAAAAAAACCGGTGCGAGGTTTTCTAAAAATGGACTGGCTGTCTTTGCGAGGGCGAAGCCCGCGGCAATCTCCGAGATTGCTTCGCCTTCCGACTCCGCCGGAACGGTCTCGCAATGACGTTTCCGGATAGCCTAACTCAGCGGTATACAGTGATAACACCCGGAGGTGTTCCATGACCAGCAAGGCGACCGATGACATTATCAACGAGGAATGGGTAGGCCTGTACCGCCGGAGGAATCCCGCGGCGGAACGCTGGGCGGCCGGCTACGGCGTCATCGAGCATACGCCGCAGACGCAACACCGCATATTCCGCCTCGCCGAGCTTCTCAGAGCGAAGGACATCCAGGGCGACGGCGTTCCGTTTTTCGAGGCCCTGTACGCGGCGGACCGGGTGGCCAGCGCGGCCATGTGGATCGCCGTGCACGAGACCTACGCCCGCAACGTCTACCTGGACGGGCGCGACCTGGCGCCGGACGACTTCAAGAGCGAACCCGAGGGGCACACCGGCGGCGTCCTTAACATGATTCCGGGTTATGTCGGCTATATGGCCGTCAACCTCCTGACCGGCTTTACCCGCTCCTGGGTCATGGGACAGGGGCACTGCGTCGCGGCCATCGATACGGTCAACCTCCTGCTGGACAACATGACGCCGGCCCACGCGCGGCGCTACTCGGTGACTGGCGAGGGCCTGACCCGTTACGTGCGCGACTTTTACTCCTACCGCCTTGACGATACCGGCAAGCAGGACTCGCCGCTGGGCAGCCACGTCAACGCCAACACCGCCGGCGGGATGGCTGAGGGCGGCTACCTGGGTTTCGTCGAGCTGGAGTACGTACACATGCCCCTCCCCGGGGAGCGCCTGGTGGCCTTCCTCAGCGACGGCGCCTTCGAGGAGCAGCGCGGCAGCGACTGGGTGCCCCGCTGGTGGCGCGCCGAGGACTCCGGCCTGGTGCTGCCCATCATGATAAATAACGGGCGCCGCATCGACCAGCGGACGACCATGTCACAGGAAGGCGGCGTCGACTGGTTCGTCCGGCACCTCGAGCTCAACAGCTTCGACCCCATCATCTTCGACGGCCGCGACCCGGCGGCCTTCACCTGGGCCGTCTGCGAGATGGAGACGCGGCTGCAGGCCGCCGCGGAGGCGGTGCGGTCCCGGGGGGAGAAGTACCCGGTCCGGATGCCCTACGGCATCGCCGTGGCGCCCAAGGGGGCCGGCTTCTACGGCGCGGGCACCAACCTGGCCCATAACCTGCCCCTGGGCAAGAACCCGCACACCGATATCGAAGCCATGCGTCACTTCAACGAGAGCGCCCGGCGGCTGTGGGTGCCCCTCCCCGAGCTCCAGGACGCCATCGGCAGGTTCGAGCGCCACCAGGTCTCCGGCCGCCCCAAGGAGAAAGACCACCCCCTGGCCCACCGGGACGTCAAGCTCACCGCCGAACCGCCGTTGGTGTCCCGCCCTGTTCCCGCCGACCGTTCGAACATGGACTCGTGGCGGCGGTGGTCGCCGATGTACGCGGTTGACGAGATGTTCCTCGCCACGGTGCAGGCCAATCCGCACCTCCGGCCCCGCGTGGGCAACCCCGACGAGATGCGCTCCAACCGCCTCACCCGCACCCTGGAGGCGCTCAAATTCCGCGTCACCGCCCCGGAAAAAGGCGTTCCCGAGGATGTCCAGGGCGCGGTCGTCACGGCGTTGAACGAGGAGGCGGTGGCCGCCGCCGCCCTGGGGAACAAGGGCGGCATCAACCTCATCGCCACCTACGAGGCCTTCGGGACGAAGATGCAGGGCGTGGTGCGCCAGGAGATTATCTTCTCCAACCACTGCCAGGAGCTGACGGACTGCCGGGCCGGCTGGCTCTCCGTCCCGCTGGTGCTCACCTCCCACACCTGGGAAAACGCCAAGAACGAGCTGTCGCACCAGGACACCAGCATGGCCGAGGCGATGATGGGCGAGGTTTCGGATGTCTCCCGCGTCGTCTTCGTGCCTGATTACAACACGGCCGCCGTGGTCATGCGCGGCCTGTACCGCACCCGCGGCGAGATATGGACCATCGTCATCCCCAAGTACGAGACCATCCCCGATCTCTTTACCGTCGAGGAGGCCGGTCGCCTGCTGGAGCAGGGCGCGCTCTGCCTGGACTGGGCAGGGCTGGACATCGACCGCCCGGAGGTGATCCTCACCGCCATCGGCGCCTACCAGCTCGAGGAGGTTATCAAGGCCTCGTTCCGGCTCAGACAGCACCGGATCGCCCACTCGGTGGTCTACCTGCTGGAGCCCGGCCGGTTCCGCCTGCCCCGCAGCGCGGGAGAACGCCGGCACCTGGCCCCGGAGAAACTGCAAAGAAGCCTGTACCCCGAAGGCGTGCGGCCGCGCGTTTTCGTCTCGCACACCCGGCCACAGACCATTCTCGGCCTGCTGCAAAATCTCAATACCGGCGAGAGGTACACCGCCGGGCTGGGCTTTATCGTGCAGGGCGGCACGCTGACCACGCCCGGCCTGCTTTTCCTGAACCGCTGCACCTGGGCGCACATCCTGGCCCGGGTGGGCGAGATGCTGGGGGCGGGACGCGACCGGTTCCTGGACAGGCGGGAAATCGACGCCCTTGACGGCCGGACGTCGCCGGAGGGCGTTATCATCGCCAGCCGCGAGCGCAACGTGGCCCCGCTGCCGGGCTAGCGTGGTGTTCCGTGTCAGGTGGCACCAACCCTGAGATTGTCTGGAATTTGGTTAGCTGTCGCTACCAGGAGCGCAGTGACGAAGCAATCCCTTTGGCTCGGAGACAGCGCTTCGCCTGCCGGCTCTGGCGGGAAGGTATCGCCATGACAAGACGAGCGTAAAACATCTAAGAGGAGGAACATGAGCGGTCGGACTATTATCGGCGTGGAAGACTACCGGAAGTATGTCGGCGACGAGGTGGTGGAACGCATCAGGGACAAGGCCAGGCCCCTCCAGGGTTTCCACGTAGCCCACGTCAACTCGACCTTCTACGGGGGCGGGGTCGCCCAGCTCCTGTCGTCAACCACTATCCTGATGAACAGCCTCGGCATCAAGACCGGCTGGCGGGTAATCCACGGCCCGCCCGATTTCTTCAGCATCACCAAGAAGATGCACAACGCCCTACAGGGCGGCGACATCAACTGGACGGAGATGAAGACCGAAATCTATGAACAGGTCAACTATGAGAACTCCATCACCAACCACCTCAACCATGACCTCGTGGTCGTCCATGACCCCCAGCCCCTCCCCCTCATCAGTCACTACCGGAAGAAAGCGCCCTGGGTCTGGCGCTGCCACATCGACCTGACGCATCCCCACCGGGAGGTCTGGGAGTACCTGCTCCAGTACGTCCGGCATTACGACGCCGTGGTGCTGAGCATCGAGGACTACGCCCGGGAGCTGGATGTGCCCCAGCTCTTTTTCATGCCGGCCATCGACCCCTTCTCCATCGTCAACCGCGAGCTGAGCGAGGCCGAGATCGAAGACCGGCTGAGGCATTACCATATACCAACCGACCTCCCCCTCGTCGTCCAGGTATCGCGTTTCGACCGGTGGAAGGACCCCGAGGGGGTCATCGCGGCGGTCAAGATCGCCCGGCGGGAGACGCCCTGCACCCTGGTCCTGCTGGGCAACGTCGCCACCGACGACCCCGAAGGCGAAGAGGTCTTCGAATCCCTCCTCAGGCATAAAGAAGAGCGCATCATCCTGCTGACCGTCCAGGACGGCGCCCTGGTGAACGCCCTGCAGCGGCGCGCGGCGGTCGTGCTCCAGAAGTCCACCCGGGAAGGTTTCGGCCTGACCGTGACCGAGGCGATGTGGAAGGGCACGCCGGTCATCGGCGGCGATGTCGGCGGCATACGCTACCAGATAAAGGACGGCGTCAACGGTTTCCTGGTCTCATCCATCGAGCAGGCCGCCGGCCGGATTGTGCGCCTGCTCAGAGACCCGGAGATGCGGCGGGATATGGGCCTCAGGGCGCGGCAGACCGTGAAAGATAATTTCCTGCTTACCCGCTATGTCGAGCAGTACCTGGACCTGTTTAACGGCTTCCAGCCCGTCTTTCGCCTGTCCGACGAGGTCAAGAAACGCCTGTGACAGGCGAGCATGGAGCCGCCTGCCGGCTGTTATCCGTCTCGAAGCCGCCCTTGTCAGCCGCGATGCGGTATAATTAAGACAAAAGTCGTATAAACACCGGGGGGCAGCGAGTATAGTGATGGTGGAGCTTCCATCGAAGTTCTGCCAAATTATGCCTGATGCAGGAGCGAGCGATGTCTGAAGAGTTAAAGAGCGTTGACCAGGCGACCCTGGAAATGCTGGAGAAAGCGGCTCAGGACGGGGCGCGGACCGTTTTTGACCGGGCGGCCGTTACCAAACCCTGTCCCATCGGCCAGGATGGCAACTGCTGCAGCCTGTGCGCCATGGGGCCCTGCCGGGTGATGCCGCCCCGGGGCCGTACCGAAACGGCCGAAGAAAGGCGCCGGCGGGTGGGGGTGTGCGGGGCGACCCCGGAGACCATCGCCGCCCGCAATTTCGTGCGCAAGATCGCCGCCGGCACGGCCTCCCACGGCGACCACGGCCGGGTCATGGCCCGGTTCTTTCTTTCGGTCGCCAAGGGCGAAGCGCCCGGCTACGAGATTAAAGACGAGCAGAAGCTGCTGCAGTTGGCCCTTGATTTCGGCCTCCCCATAGGTGACCGCACTAACCAGGAGATTGCCATCGACCTGGCTCAGCGATTGATCGAGGATTTCGGCCGGCAGGAAGGCGAGCTGCTTTTCCTGAGGCGCGCGCCGCTGAAGAGGCAGCAGCTATGGCGCAAACTCGGGGTGGCCCCGCGGGGCGTCGATATCGAAGTCTCTGAGGCAATGCACCGCACCCACATGGGCACCGACCAGGACTACCAGGACCTGCTCGACTACGGTTCCAAGGTCGCGCTGGCCGATGGCTGGGGCGGCAGCATGATCGCCACCGAGATCCAGGACATAATCTTCGGCACGCCCACGCCGTTAATGAGCGAGATAAACCTGGGCGTTCTGAAGGAAGATGAGATCAACATCATCATCCACGGGCATGAGCCCCAACTGGCGGAGATGATGGCGGTGGCCGCCGAGAGTCCCGACATCAAAGAATACGCGCGCTCCAAGGGCGCCAAGGGTATCAACCTTGCCGGCATGTGCTGCACGGCCAACGAGATGCTGATGCGCCACGGCGTGCCTATCGCCGGGAACTTCCTCCAGCAGGAGCTGGCCATCGTGACCGGGGCGGTCGAGGCCATCGTGGTTGATGTGCAGTGCATCATGCAGGGGCTGGTGGATACCGCCAGGTGCTATCACACCAAGGTCATCACGACAGACCCGCGAGCCAAGATCCAGGGAGCCACCCACATGCTTTTCCACGAGCTCAACGCCCTGGAATCCGCCAAAACAATCGTCAGAGCGGCCATAGACAACTACGTTAACCGGGGCAAGCACGTCCGCATTCCCCAGCACAAGAGCAGCCTTATCGCCGGTTTCAGCCATGAGACCATCAACTACCTGATGGGCGGGATGTTCCGGGCTTCCTACCGGCCGCTGACTGACAACATCATCAACGGGCGTATCCGCGGCGTGGCCGGGGTCGTCGGCTGCAACAATCCGCGCACCCCTCATGACGCCGGCAACCTGGCCATGGTCAAGGAGCTGATAAAGAACGATGTCCTGGTGCTCCAGACCGGCTGCATGGCGATGGCCAGCGGCAAGGCGGGACTAATGGTGCCCGAAGCCGCGCGGTTTGCCGGCCCCGGGCTGGCTTCCGTCTGCGAAGCGGTCGGCCTGCCGCCGGTGCTGCACGTGGGCGCCTGCATCGACAACTCGCGCATCCTGATCGCCGCCACGGCGATGGTCAAGGAGGGCGGCCTGGGTGACGACATCAGCGAGCTGCCGGTGGCCGGGGCGGCCCCGGAGTGGATGAGCGAAAAAGCCATCGCCATCGGCCAGTATTTCGTCGCCTCGGGGGTCTTCACGGTGTTCGGCGTCAACTGGCCCACCATCGGCTCCCCGGAGGTCACCGAGTACCTGTTCAAAGGCCTGGAGGGGCAGCTCGGCGGCATGTGGGCTTTCGAGCCCGATCCCGTCAAGGCCGCCCGCCTCATGATCGAGCACATCGACAGAAAGAGGGCCGCGCTCGGCCTGGACAAGGGCAAGGAAAGAGTGCTCTACGACATGTCGATGAGGCGGGCCCTGGAAAGCTAGCACCTTAGCTGCGAAAATACATATACCCAGTCCCTTCTCCCCGATGGGAGAAGGTATAGGATACAGAAAGACCCTTCGTTTATCGCGAAGGGTCTTTCTTAACTAAGTTCCGGTCCCGTTTAGCTCTCGGTCTTCTTGTTCCCGGTCTCGGATGGCGGCTGGACAAGTATTATGTCAAACGGGCACTCGATAGCCCCCGAAGGGCAAATCGACTCGCAATCGGTACAGTACATGCAGGCCTCGGTAACCACCGCCTTGCCGTTGACCACCCGAACCACCCCGGCCGGGCATTTCTCGATACATTCGCCGCAGCCGGTACATTTCTCCTGGTCGATCTCCGGTATCGCCTTCTTTATTGTGCTCATCTATTATTCAGTCCCCGTCAACTAAGTCAATTTTCGCACCCGCGCGGCACTACCGGCTACGACTTTTGTCTGACATCTCCACGACATCCCGGAGCCGGTCCGGGGCCACGATCAGGATGCGCCGTCCCTCGATTTTGATCGCCCCGATTTTCTGGAGATCGCGCAGCGTGCGGCCGACCACGTCCCGCACCGACCCTATCATCGATGCCATATCATCCTGGGTCAGGCTGGACATCGGCGAGGTACCTTCTTCCACCACGGCGAGGTCGAGGAGCAGCTTGCTCAGCCGGCTGGCGACAGTGCTCAAGGCGAGGTTTTCCACCAGTTCGGTCATCGAGCGCAGCCGCCGGGCCAGGACCAGGGTGGCGCCGCCCGCGGCCGGGCAATCTGCTATCAGGGACTGCATTACGGCGCGCGGCACCAGATAGACCGTTGATGCCTGCCGGGCCTCCGCGCTGGCCAGGTTGGGGCCGCCGTCAAAAACCGGGGCGTCGTTAAAGGTACCCCCGGGCAGCGCCATGAACAGCACCTGCTCCCGGCCGCTCGGCGAGGCTTTAAAAACCCGGACCTGGCCCGATTTGACCACAAAGAGACCGGGGCAGGGCTCGCCTTCCAGCAAGATTATCTCTCCCTTGCTGAAAGAAATCTCCCGGGTTTCCTGCTCTATTTTCCGCATCTCCTCGGCGGTGAGGCTAGCGAAGTAGGGCAGGGACCTTAACAGGCCAGCTTCTTGAAGCACCGTGCCTCCGCTGTGATCTTGACCTGTCAATGTTATCACCCCTGACGCCCTGTCGTATAGCTCACGCGCCATTTCCTACAAAAGTCGTATATGGGCGGCCGGAGAAAGCTTATAGTCAATGTGGGAGCTTGGCAAAGTGGAACAGGACGAATCACGGGATATAGAAAAGAGGTGGCGCCGCACCGCGCGCAGCCGCCTCAAGTTCGAGCTGGCCGGGCTGGCCCTGGCGAGCAAGGCCGGTATGTCCCCGGAGGAGTACGCCGGATTTCTGTGGTCGCGCGGGGCATCGAAATGGCTCGGGGAGGCCGCGCCGTCGGCGGCACGGTACATCCTGAAAGAAGCGGAGGCCTTCCGGGCGCTGTGCCCGGAGGTGGAGTTCGAGCTCGGCCCCCTGGCGGAAGACGCGGCGTATCTTACCTTTACCCGGGGCTGCCTCGGGGGGTGGGGTAAGGAGCGCTGGGGCATGGCTTCAAGCCTCGGCCTGGGACGGGAAGACGTGTGCCGCTACTGCCGCGAGGCGTTCCGCGTCTGGGCGGCCGAGGTCGGCCTCGAGGCCGGGACGGAGCCTCAGCCTGACGGCAAGTGCGTTCTCCGGGCCGGGTTACCAAATGACGATAAAAGTCGTATCGCCGCCCCCCCGAGACGCCCTAATATTGATATTGGAACATCAAAAGAGGGAATGTCATGAGCGATAAATCCTGTCCCGGATCGTTGAAAATCAGGGAACCGCGGCCCGAGTACATGAACTGTCCCAACTGCGGCCATGAGGTCGAGATATGGACGGACGAGTTGAAGGCCACCTGCTCCCGGTGCAAGACCAAGGTTTTCCGGAAGCAGGAAGTTTCCTGTATCGACTGGTGCCCGCGCGCCAAGGAGTGCGTCGGTCCCGAGGTATACGAGCGGCTGCGGCCGGGAATCAAGGAGGACCTGTCCGGCACGCCGCTGGATGTCCTCAAGAGGGAGCACGAGCGCGTCCTGGAGACCCTGGGCCTGCTGCGCGGTGCCAACCTCTGCCTCAAGCTGGGCGAGCTCAGTGACAAATCGCCGGTGCACGACCGCGGCGTCAACCACCTGGTCAAGGTACTGGAGTTCTTCCAGAAGGACGTGGAACTGCACCTGAAACGCGAAGAAGACGTCCTGTTCCCCTACCTGGACCGGCACCTGGAAGCGGCCAAAAGCCCCGCCCGGGTGCTGGCTGAGGAGCACGTAGCAATCCGGCAAAAGCGGCGCCAACTGGAGGAATACCTGGCAAAACTGAAGGCCAATGGTCACGAGAACGCCGCGGCGATCGCCCGGGAGATGGAAGACACCAGCGGCGAGCTGGACCGCCTGCTGCGGGAACACATTAAAAAAGAGGATGCCTCGCTCCTGCCTATCTCCAGAAGCCTGCTGGGCGAACAGGAGCTTGGTGAAATTTCAGAGAAATTCAAAACCATAACGGTCTAAAAAAGGAGAGGAGAAAATGAAGGAAAAAGTCGAAATGGCCTTAGACAAGATACGCCCCGCGCTCCAGATGGACGGGGGTGACGTCCAGTTGGTGGACGTCGAAGACGGCGTGGTGACGGTCAGGCTGACCGGCGCCTGCGGCTCGTGTCCCATGTCCACGATGACGCTGCGCATGGGCGTCGAGCGGGTAATCAGGGAAGAAGTGCCGGAGATCAAAGAACTGATCGCGGTGTAAGCATGACCGACGAATTCGTGACATTTTTTAAAGACATCAATACCATCAGGCTGCGGGAGCCGCTGGCCGAGGCCCTGGGGGCGCTCAACAGCGACGGCATCCTGGAGTACAGCTTCGCCGACGCGGTGAAGCTCGCCGGCCATGCCTGCCCGACCATCGCCGGGGCTTACCTGGTGTGTGAGCGGGCGCTCCGGGAGCTGTACCCGGACGAGGTCCCGGTGCGCGGCGAGATCGAGGTCAAGGTTTACGGCGAGCCGGACGAAGGCACCTACGGGGTTATGGCCCAGGTCTTCAGCCTGCTCACCGGGGCGGCCCCGGCCACCGGTTTCAAGGGACTCGCCTACAAGTACAAGAGGAAGGACCTGCTGAAATACGCCGGTGTAAAAATCGATCCCGCGGCGGCCTGCTTTGAGTTCCGCCGGACGGACACCGGCAAAGCTGTCCTGGTCAAGCTGTATCCCGGGCTTGTCCCTTTCCCGCCGGAGAAGGCGGAGCGCCTGGGGCAGCTTATCCAGCAGGTGGTCTGGGATGCGGCGAGCGCCGGGGAAACACAGGAGTTCCGGAGCCTGTGGATGGAAAAAGTAAAAACGATGCTGGTTGACCGGAAAGAGATTTATAGCTGGTTAAAAACTGAAAGGAGGAACTAAGATGGAGGCAGTTAAAGAAATTGACGCCCGGGGACTGGACCATGCCGGCAAGGAAGCCCTTATTTTTCCCAGAATCGAGGCGCTCCAGCCGGGGGAATCCCTGAAGATAGTTTTGGAATTTAATCCCGTGCCCCTGGTCTACATGCTCAAGGCAAGGGACGGGTTTGAGGTAAAGTGTGACAGCGAGGGCCCCGACCGGTGGGTCCTGAACGTGAAACGCACCGTCCCCGAGGATGAGCTCCGGGGCCAGTTCAAATCGATGCTGAAAGACCTGAAAGACGGTCAGTCCCAGGAAGCCAAAGAGCGCGCCCGGGAGCTTCTGCAGTCGGTTGACGCCACGACCCTAGGCATCATGGAGCAGGAGCTTATCCGGGAAGGCGTTTCCCACGAAGAGATCAGGAAAAGTCTCTGCGATATCCACCTGGAGGTCATGAAGGACAGCCTGGTTTCGAAAAGGACTGAGGTAGCCGCGCCGCACCCGGTGCACACCCTCATGGAGGAGCACAAGGTCATCCTGAGCACGCTCAACGAGCTCGACGGCCTGGTCAAGCGGCTGCGCGGCGCCGGCAGCTTCGAGGAGATGGGCGAGGACCGGGAGAAACTGAAGGACGTGTCCCATCACCTGATTGAAGCGGAAAGCCACCACCAGCGGGAAGAGGATGTCCTGTTCCCCAGGCTGGAGAAGCATGACGTGGTCGAACCGCCGCAGATCATGAAGCAGGACCATGTCGAGCTCCGCAAGCGAAAGCAGGCGCTGTACCAGGCGGCCCATAACCCGCAGACCCCGGATTTTCCGGAGTTCAAAAAGACAGTGATCGAGTCCGGCGAGTACCTCGCCAGCGAGCTGGCCAGCCACATCTTCAAGGAAGATAACATCCTGTACCAGATCGCGCTCCAGGTGCTGAGCCCGGAGGAATGGGAAGAAGTCAAGAAAGCCTGCGACCGGATAGGCTACTGCTGCTTTACGCCGCAGGACGTGGAGGGAGAAAAAGTGGAAAAAACCGAGGCCAAAATCGAGGTGCTGGACCTGAGGACCATCATGCCTTTCGAAAGGCACGACCTCATCTTCGAGAAGTGGGACGCGCTCAAGCCCGGAGACACGCTGAAGATCATCAACGACCATGACCCGAAGCCGCTGCACTACCAGTTCGAGGCGGAGTACAAGGGCCAGTACGAGTGGGAATATATCCAGAAAGGCCCGCGCGACTGGGTGGTTGAGATAAAGAGGGTTTAAGCCCGGCCGGCCTGAAATAAGAGCATATTCCGTCAGCGGGGCCCCGGCGGTGTTCGGGCGGCGGTGAGGTCGGGGCCGGGGTATCCCCGCTTAACCGGCTCCGGTATGGCCTAAAGGGCATGGTAAAAGGGAGGATCTGGCGGGACGAGTCAGGCCATACCGGAGCCGAAAATAATTCGAGACGGCTCATAAGCAGCGAAGTACAGAAGGAGACTGAGATGACGATCGATTTGAGCGAGAAAATAGACCCCATTTATGAGTTCCGCGAAGACCACCGCAAGGTCAGGGACAGCCTGCTCGACCTGGCCGCGGCCGCCGAGGCCGGCGATATCGCCCGCGCCCGCGAAATCCTGGGCCGGATTGACGCCATGGTCGGCCCGCACTTCCGCTACGAGGAAGAGACGCTTTACCCGGCCCTGAGAGAGTACCTCGGCGAATACGTGGACAACCTTGTCGCCGAGCACGACGGCGCCATCGCCACCGCCAGGCTCGCCGCGAAGCTGCTTTCCCGGGATTCGCTTACCGCGGAAGAAGGCAAGGCGGCCGCCCGGGCGGCCCGCGCCCTGCTGGTGCACGTCAGCAACTGCGACGGGCTCAATATCCTGGCGGAAAGACTGCCCCAGAACCGGCTCGACGAGCTGGGCGTCCGTTTCGCCAAATCGCGGGCCGAAGGCCTGCCCCTGCTGCGCTGGGCGGACACCATCCGCAAAGAGTACCACCGGAATTGACCGCCGATAACGGCGACATCGCCGCTATCATACTGCACGGCGGCGACTATGACCGGGCCTCATACGCCCTCAGCCTGGCGCTGGTGGCGCTCGCCAGCGGCATGGAGGTGCACCTGCTGCTCACTTACGGCGGGCTGAAGAGGTTCGTCAAGGACGGGCTGTCCGTGCTGGGGGAAGAGACCGGGGCGGATGTCCGGGCCAGCCTGGAGCGCGGTCTGGCCTCCGGCGGGATCGCCGGCCTGGAAGACCAGCTCCGCGAGGCCCGCAAGCTGGGGCTCAGGCTGCACGCCTGCCCCACGGCGATGGCGCACCTGAATATCGCGCGGGGCGACCTCCGGGAGGAGGTCGATGACGTTATGGGGCTCGCCGCTTTCCTGGCCCTGGCGCGCGCCGCCCGGATAAACTGGTATATCTAGCGGCGGGCTGGCGCAATCTGGCCGCACGTGGCATAATATAATGGTAAGTTTTTTTCTCAAACAAGGAGGGAACAATGTCACAGGCGACCGACGTTCTCAAACAGGAGCATAAAGAGGTACTCGGCAAGCTGGATACCTTTGAAAAAGCCCTGGAAGACCTCGGCGACCGGGCCAGGGCAAGCCGCCCGCTCGAGGAGTTGACCCGTTTTTTTGACAAGGACTTCTGGGTGCACTTCGGCAAGGAGGAGGACGCCCTCTTCCCGGAGCTGGAGAAGTTCATCCCGCGCAACGCCGGGCCGATAGGCATCATGCTCATGGAACACGAAGACCTGCGCCGCACCAACGACGAGATCCAGCGCGCCGCCGCGTCATACCTGGCGGGCAACAACGATACCCCCAACCGGGAAAAACTCCAGGACTCGGGCAGGCACTTTATCGCCGTGCTACGGGACCATATCTTTAAAGAAGACAACATCTTGTTCTCCATGGCTGATGCCCATCTCGACGCGGCACAGGCGGCGGCCGTGCTGCGGCGTTTCGCGGAAATAGAAAAACCGGAGGCCGGCTCCAGGGCCGGGAAAGTGTAGCGCCAGATGGACTACGAGATACTTAAAAGCGGGGGATTTATCAAACAGACCCAGGGCGACCTTTTCACGGTGAGGTTGCGCTGTCCGGCCGGCAAGGTAAGCTCGGCCCAGCTGCAAAAAGCCGCCGAGATCGCCGCAAAGTACGGGCGCGGCGAGGTGCATACCTCGTTCCGCCAGTCAATCGAGATTCCCTACATCGACCAGGCCGATTTCGAAGCGGTCGTCGCCAGCGTCAAGGAGATTGGCTGGTCGGTGGCGTCCTGCGGGCCGCGCATCCGCGTACCCACCGCCTGCGCCGGCTGCGCCTGGAACCCGAACGGTTTGATGGACACCCAGGCGATGTGCCTGGAGGTAGACAAGCGGTATTTCGGGACCGCCACCGGCCACCACAAGTACAAGATTTCCTTTTCCGGGTGTCCCATCGACTGCGCCCGGACGCGCGAAATGGACCTCGGTTTCCAGGGCATCGCCGAACCGGCGCTGCTGCCGGAGCTGTGCACCGGCTGCGAGCTCTGCGTGAAAAGCTGCGAGGACAAGGCCCTCGTCATGGTTGACGGCCTGCCGGTACGGGACATGGACAAGTGTCTCTACTGCGGCGACTGCATCAAGGTCTGCCCCGTCGAGTCGATGGTCGCCGCCCGGAAAGGCTGGCTGGTGCGCGTCGGCGGCAAGCACGGCAAGCACCCCATGTTCGCCTACGAGGTCGCTCAGTTCGCCTCCGACGACGACGTCTACCCGCTCATCGAGCGCTCCATGGAGTGGTATTCGGCCCACGCGGAAGGCCGGGAAAGACTCAGTTCCGTGCTGGCGCGGCTGGGCCTGCCGAAATTCCTGGACGAGGTGATTAGGCCCCTGGGCCTGGAAGCCATCGAAAGACCCGAAGACAGGCTGAAGTTCCGGGCGTCAGGTAACTTTTATCAACTAGAGGAGATTAATGACCACACTTTCTGACCGGCTTACCCCCAAGAAAGAACGCGACCTCAAGGTCCTGCGCGATTTCGTGCAGATATACTGTCGCGAGAAGCACCGGGAGGAAGCCAAGACCGATTTCCGTATCAGGGACGAGAGGCTCAGGCAGATTCTCAGCGAGAACAGCCTCTCGCTGTGCCCTGACTGCGACAAGCTGCTGACCCACGGCATGTCCAAGCTGCTGCAGTGTACCCAGGACCCCAAACCGATGTGCAAGAAGTGCGAGATTCACTGTTACGCGCCGGGATACCGGGAAAAGATACGGGAGGTCATGAAATTCTCCGGGCTTTACCTGGTGAAACACGGCCGCATCGACCTCCTGACGCACTACTTTCTCTAAAGGCGACCTGATGATGCCTGGTTTCGAAGAGCTGGCGGACGCCATGGCGGCCTACTTCGGGGACGACTCGCGCAGAATCGCCCACGCCCGCAAGGTGACCGGCTACGCCGAAAAGCTGCTGGCGGAGGAACCCGGCGACCCCAACATCGTTGTGCCGGCGGCGCTGCTGCACGATATCGGCATCCACGCCGCCGAGCAAAAGCACGGCAGCAGCGCCGGCAAGTTCCAGGAAATCGAAGGCCCGCCCGTCGCCCGCGCTATCCTCGCGCGGCTGGCGGTCCCTCCGGCCCGGATCGACGAGATCTGCGAGATAATCGCCCACCATCACAGTCCGGGCGTCGTCAATACCCTGAACTTCAGGATTCTCTACGACGCCGACTGGCTGGTAAACCTGGGGGACGAGACAGATACCGGTGATAAAGCCAGGCTGGGCGGCGTCATTGACAAGCTCTTCCTCACCCCGACCGGCAAAAAGCTGGCGCGCCGGGTCTACCTGCCCGCCGACTAGGAAAGGTTAAGCAGGCGCCTCAGCTCGGCCGGTTTCAGCACCTGGACGCGGCGGCCGTTCTTCCGGATGATACCCTCCCGCGTGAACTCGCTGAGCGCCGCGTTTATGCGCTGGCGGGTACAGCCGAGCATGCAGGCCCAGTGCTGCTGGTTCAACATCGCCGGCGAAGAGCCGTCTTCCGGCTCGCATCCCGGGGGCATCTCCAGCAGGAGCCGGGCCAGGCGGGCTTTAACCGTACGGAATGACATGTCCTCCACCTGGCCGAGCAGGCCGCGCAGCCGTGAGGCAAGAATCTTGACGAAGTGCGTCACCACAGCGGCATCCGCCAGGACGGCCTGGAAGGCGTGGACCGGCAGGAAGGCCAGGGTGGTGTCCTCCATGGCCTGGGCGCTCACCGGGTTCGGGCCGCCGTCAAACAGGGGGGCGCACTCGAAACAGCCGCCGGACCCCAGCACCCGGACGATATGCTCGTCGCCGTCCGGGGAGCTCCGGTACAGCTTGACCCGCCCCGACCTGATGATAAAAAGCCCCGGACAGGGCTCGCCCTCCAGGAAAATGACGTCGCCCCGGGCGCAGACGGTCTCCCGCATCGCCTCCTCTACGGTGCGCGCGGTCGCGGCGCTTATACCGGCAAAGCACGGGATTGAGCTTATAAGGGTACAGGTTGAACCAGGCATCAATCGATGTCGTTATAACAGCTTCTAATCTGATAATAGCATCGCGGCGGGTATTTTGTCACCTTTTTGACAGACGCCCAATCCTGCCGCGAGGTAAAGTTAGTTTAGACTGGCTGTGAGGTGAACTGTGGACGAAAAAAAGGCCGGCGCAAAACAGCGGCGGGTACCGTTAGGGCAGAAGTTGTTTGATGACGTCTACCTTCTGCTCGCCTTGGGGCTGGGCGTGCCCCTCATAATATACGTAGTGTGGTCGGTGGTGGATGTGTTGACCGTCCCGCCGTTTACGCCTTAGGAGTTAGAAGAGGATGAGTATAACATCGCCGGAGCGTATTTGGTGGAAGCCCCTTGACCGTGACGAAAAACTGTGGGTCACGGTGGCGGTTATCTTCGCCGTGATTTTATTCGCTTCGATGTTCATCTGGATGGGGGCCGGTGACCAGAATATTCCGATAGAGACCTACCGGGTGTCCGGGCAGCAGTTCAACCAGGCCTCCCTGGACATGATACAGAAGTACAAGGTGCGCGATGAGATGGGTATCCCGGTCGTCGCCCCGCCCCCGGACAGCGACGTGTACCTGGTAGGGCGCGCGTGGAGCTGGTCGGCGATACTCGAGCTGAAAAAGGGCGCGACCTATCGCCTGCACCTTTCCTCGTTGGACTACCAGCACGGCTTCTCCCTGCAGCCGGGCAATCTCAACCTGATGGTGCTGCCCGACTACGATTACGTGGCCACCATCACCCCCGACCGCGCCGGGGAGTACACCATCATCTGCAATGAGTTTTGCGGCCTCGGCCACCAGGCGATGGTTGGTAAGATAATCGTTACGGAGTAAAAAAGGCATGACAGAGACCTTGACATTAGATCCCCCCGTGGAGAAAGGACCCTTCCGGGACTGCCCGGTGACCGGGCTGAAAGTCCATCTCCCCGCGCAGAACCTGATTATCGCCAACGCGGTCGCGGCGGTGGTCGCCCTGCTTGTCGGCGGCGTTTTCGCCATTCTCATCGCCCTCACCCGGGCGCCGGCGGTAAAGCTGCTGCCGGCGGAGATGTTCTACCGGCTGCTCACCGCGCACGGCACCGACATGCTGGTGTTCTGGATAGTATTCTTCGAGATAGCCGGCCTGTACTTCGGCGGGGCGGTCCTGCTTAACGCCCGCCTGGTTAAACCCGGCCTCGGCTGGGTGGCCTTTGGCCTCATGGTGGGCGGCGCCGTGCTGACCAACATCATCATGCTGGCGGGCAAGGCTGACGTTATGTTTACCGCCTACCCGCCGATGCAGGCCCACCCCATGTTTTACTTCGGCGTCATCCTCTTCGCCGTCGGCGCCCTGCTCGCCATCGGCCTGTTCCTGGCCACGGTTATCACCGCGAAGAAGGAGGGCAAGTTTACCGGCTCGGTGCCCCTGGTAACCTACGGGCTTATCGTCGCCGCCATCATCGGCGTGTTCACGCTGCTGGCGGGGGCGGCCGCCTTCGTACCCACCTTCCTCTGGTCGATCGGCCTTATGCCCAGTCTCGACCCCGGCATCTACCGCATCGTTTTCTGGGCGTTCGGGCACCCGGCCCAGCAGGTCAACCTGGCGGCGACCGTCGCCGTGTGGTACGCCCTGGCGACCCTGACGGTGGGCGCGCAGCCGCTCAACGAAAAGCTGAGCCGCTTCGCTTTTCTGCTGTACATCCTGTTCATCAACCTGGGCTCCATGCACCACCTGCTGGTTGACCCCGCCCTGGGCCAGATGGACCGCATCATCAACACATCGTACTTCATGTACCTGGCGGTGGTCGGCAGCATGATACATGCCTATTCGATCCCGGCGGCCGTGGAGGTCGCCCAGCGTAAGAAGGGCATTACCGGGCTGTTCGGCTGGCTGAAAAAGGCGCCCTGGGGCGAGCCCGGTTTCGCCGCGCTGGCGGTCAGCCTGCTCATCTTCGGCTTTATCGGCGGCGTCAGCGGCGTTATCCAGGGCAACTACCAGATAAACCTCATCGCTCACAACACGCTGCGCATACCGGGCCACTTCCACGCCACCGTGGTGGGCGGGACGTCGCTGGCCTTCATGGGCCTGACCTATTACCTGCTGCCGCTCATGACGCAGAAAAACCTGCGGGGCCGGGCCTGGGCCAAGGTCCAGCCGTACATTTTCGGCCCCGGCATCGCCATACTGAGCCTCGGGCTGTTATGGTCCGGCATCCAGGGCGTGCCGCGGCGCACCGCCGATATCTCCGGCATCGCGGGCCTGGCCGGAGCCAACGGCACCCTCAACCTGGCAGCCATCGGCGGCGCCATCGCCTTCGTCGGCCTGGTAATATACGTGGTGATCGCCGTTGCCACGCTCCTCGGCCCGAAACAGGCGAAGTCTTGAAAAGGGGAAATCCAATGCCAACTAACGACAGCCGCGAGCCAAAAATCCGCGCCACGGGCACGCTGGTGCTGGTCTTTATCTTTCTTGCCTTCTTTACCGCCATGCTGCTGGCCAATTTCTACCTGCTCAGCGAGGCCTGGCCGATCCGCTAGCCCGCCGGAACGCGAGATGGTTGCAGAAGCAGCGGCGATAAATAGGGTCTCGCGCCGTAACACGGCGGCGGCCTGCCTGCGGGACTACGCCTCGCTGTGTAAGCCCCGGATACTCGGGCTGCTGGCGGTTGTCACGGTGGTTACCGCCGTGGTCAGCAGCGGGCCCGCCGTACCCTGGGGACAGGTCTGGCTGGCGGCCCTGGCGGGTGTCCTGGCCAGCGCCAGCGCCTCTATCCTCAACAATGTCCTGGACCGGGACATCGACATCATCATGGCGAGGACCCGGCACCGGCCGCTGGCCCGGGGCGACATTCAGGTCAGGCACGCCCTGGCGCTCGCGGCGGGACTGCTCCTGCTGGCGGCGGCCGTCTCGTTCCTGGTCAGCTACCTGGTCGCCGTGTTCGTGGTCGGCGGGGCGCTGGTCTACGCCGTGGTGTATACTTATTGGCTCAAGCGGCGCACCGCCCTGAACATCGTCATCGGCGGGGCCGCCGGCTCGTGCGCCGTCATGGTCGGCTGGGCGGCCGCGGGCGGGGGGCTGACACCGGCGGCCGTCATCATCGCCCTGCTCCTTTTTTTCTGGACGCCGGCGCACTTCTGGAGTTTCGCCCTGGTGCACAGCGAGGACTACCGCCGGGCGGCGGTACCCATGCTGCCGGGCGTCGCCGACCAGCGCGTCACCGTCCAGATGATACTGCTGCACACCGCCCTCATGCTGGCTTCATCCCTGGCCCTGTACTTCTATTCTGACCTCGGCCTCATCTACCTGGCGGGGGCTTTGCTGCTGGGCGGCTGGCTTGCCGCGCGCAACCTGCCGCTCTGGCGCGGGTACCGGGTGCGGACGGCCTGGGCCAGCTACAAGTTCTCCGGGATATACCTGCTGGGCCTTTTCCTGTCCATGTTCTTCGATGTTATAATTTAAACCGGAGGTGATGCTATGAAGACAGCAAGCAAGGTCCTGGTTATAGTCGCTTTCGCTTCCCTGGCGCTGACCGCCTGCGGCGGCAGTCCGACCCCGACGACACCCGCCACGACGCCTCCCCGGACGACGGCCACCAGCACGGCCAGCCCGTCAGTGGATGCTGCGGGCCTTTATGCCGCCAGTTGCGCCGCTTGCCACGGGGCGAACCGGCAGGGTGTCACCGGTATCGGACCGGCGCTGACCGCGGCGAGCCTGGCCGATGAGACCGTGGACCAGGTCAGGGCTACCATCACCAACGGCCGCACCGGCACCGCGATGCCCAGTTTTCAGGGACAACTGACCACGGAGCAGATTCAGTCCCTGGCCGAGTATCTCAAATCGCAGCCCTAGCGGTCCGGCCGGCGTACCGGGGGCGGGGACCGTTAACGGTGTGGCTCACGGGGGCAGCGTTCGGGGCAGCCCTTTTATGCGGGAAAGGCCAGGGTTAGACCGGAATATGGTATCAGTAAATGGTCATTATTTCGCTGTAAATTGAGGATAAAGGATAAGGCGGGGAACAAGATGCGTGATTTCAACGAAGCCGATAAGAAAAAGAAGCGGGCAAGGATTCAGATACCGGATAATCCGGCGGGGCTGCCCGCGGAGGTCCTGGCACACCTCGAGAAATCTATCAAGGCATCCCTGAAAGACGGGAACCTGCCCTGCGCCCGCGCTTTCACCATCGCCCGGGACGCCGGCGTCCCCAGAATCGCTATCGGCGACAGGACGGACAAGCTGGGCCTCCGCGTGATCAATTGCCAGATAGGCTGTTTCAAGGTCGACAAGACGCTGCATAACGACCTGGAACCCGGGGGCGTTGATGACGGTCTCGCCGGCGCCCTGAAAACCCTGGCGGACAGCGGTGATTTGACCTGCTCCCGGGTCTTTGACCTGGCGCAGCGGACGAAACAGCCCCCCATGGCCGTCGCCGACGCGGCCAACCGGTTGAAAATGAAAATCCATTCCTGCCAGCTCGGCTGTTTCTAGACCTGAAGAACGTCACCGCGAGTTACTAGACCCCTGACCGCCGTCCCTCCGTGCCACGCCCCCCGGATAAGGCGATACTCCGCCTGGTCTGGGACCGGCCTCTGCTTCGCCCCGGACCCGGCCCCGGGTATGGTAATAAAGTACTAAGCGCGCCGCCCGCGCGCTGCCTTGTCCTTAATTCCACGACAAAAGTCGTATTGAACGCGCTGCCTCTCTGCTACGTTACCTCCATGCCGCGGGTATCCCGGATTCACCGCTCCGGCGGAGCTGGTGGACCAGGCGCGGGGAAGGAGGCGAAATGGATGTAGCAGACTGGTTACCTGACTTCCGGTGAAAAAGCCAAATCAAAAAGGAGTTTGAAGATGCGTAAAATCAGAATAGTTTCGGGCCTGCTCCTGGCGCTGGTCGCGCTGCTGGTCCTGGCGGCGCCGGCCCTGGCGCACGGTCACTCGCACGTGCTCGACACGCCGGGCGCGGACCCCATTCTCGCGGCGTGTCCGGAAATGGCCCACGAGGCGGTACACAATTTTCACAGCAACATCCACCTGGGGACGCCGGGCACCTTCGCTTTCGACCAGACCGGCAACCCGGTTGATGTGAGTCCTGTTGCCTGCCAGTAACCCAGAATCTCGCTAACGGCAACGCGGCGACCAGCCGGGAACTGGTACGAAGCTAATAATTTATCCGAAGGCAGGAGGCGGGGTCTTTCCCCGTCTCCTGCCTTTTTGTTGCGCCACCCTATCGGGAGCGGCTCTCCCGCCCCCTTCAGGAAAAAAAATAAATGGGCGCCCCTTGCAGACCGCGGGCGGATGGGATATAATCAGACTTAATCAGTCGTCTTGCGCTTAAAAGGAATAGTCGCATGTGGTTAAACCAGAGAGAGGATTGCATGGTACGCCTGATGGTAGACCTGGCGTGCCTCGGGGAGAAGGCGCGGACCACGGTGAAAGAGGTCGCCCGGCGGGCGTATGTCCCCGAACGGTTCATGGGGAAGATAGTCACCCAGGCCGTCGAGGCCGGCCTGGTGGCGGCTTACCGAGGGACGGGCGGCGGCCTGTGTTTGGCCAGGGATGCCGCCAGCATCACCCTTCTGGAAATCGTGGAAGCCGCCGGGCGGCGTTTGGCCCTCACGCGGTGCACCGATGAGCCCAGCCGCTGCCCGTTGTCCAACCGCTGTGCCGTCTTCCCGGTCTGGCAGAAGGCGCAGGACCTGCTTAAAAACCTGGTGGCGGAGACAACGCTCGCGGAGTTGGCCCGCGCGCAAAAGGATTTGGGTAAACTCGTTAATGCGCAAAGGTGACCCGCGGGCGAGTCTGGATTTTAAAGGGGGTCGAAAACCTCTCATGATAAACCCGGTACGGCTGGCGTTAGCTTTCCTGGGGGTCCTTACCGTATTCATCTTAAGCCCGCGCATCCTGGCGGCGGCGGAGGGAGAGGCGCTCTTCGCGCAGAAGTGCCAGTCGTGCCACACCATCGGGGGCGGGCGGACGGTGGGGCCTGATTTGAAGGGTATCACCACCAAGCGCGACACGGCCTGGCTGGTCAGCTTTATCAGCGAGCCGGACCGGCTTATTGCCCAGGGCGACCCCATCGCCAAGGAAATCGTGGCCGAATACGGTTTGCCCATGCCGAATGTCGGCGTTTCCCCGGACGAGGCTCGAGCGATACTGAGCTACATCGAGACGGAATCCGCTGACGACTCTCCGGCGGCTTCCCCCGTCCCGGTCACCCCGCTCTCCGGGGATGCCGGCCGGGGCCGCGCCCTGTTCACCGGCGAGATGCCCTTCAGGAACGGGGGCGCTTCGTGCCTGAGCTGCCACAATGTCAGCGGCGTGGGTGCCGTCGGCGGCGGCACAGTCGGCAAAGACCTCACCGGGGCTTACGCCAGCTTCGGGGAAGCCGGTCTGAACGCTATCATGAAGTCGGCGCCGTTCCCCATGATGAAAGAGGTCTACGGCTCCCGGCAGCTTGGCGACGAGGAAATCGCCGACGTAACCGCTTTTCTCGGCGAGGCCGGCGCATCGCCACCTGACAGCCAGAACCCGGCGGTGTTGTTCGCCGCCAGTATCGGGGGCGCCGTGCTTATTATCGGGGCGTTTCAGCTCGCGTGGCGGCGGCTCACCGGGGTCCGCCGCCGGCTGGTCAAAGGAGGCTCGAATTGAGCTGGATTCAGGACATCGTCAGCCCGAAGCAGCGGCAGTGGGAGGATTTCTACCGCAACCGCTGGCAGTATGACCGGATAGTCCGCAGCACCCACGGCGTCAACTGCACCGGCGGCTGCTCCTGGAA
>JACPQH010000119.1 GCA_016190585.1 Chloroflexota bacterium
GAGGTAATCATGGTGTCCGGGGCCGACCAGCACGGCACCCCTATCACCATCAAGGCCGAGCAGGAAGGCAAGACGCCGGCCGAGGTGGCCGGTTTCTTCCACCAGGAGTTCCTCAAGTCCTGGGAAAAGCTGGGCATCTCCTTTGATATCTTTACCAGCACTGGCACGCCGAACCACGCCGCCGTGGCCCAGGAAATCTTCCTGACCCTGCTGCGCCGCGGCTACATCTACACGGACATCGTCTCCCAGGCCTACTGCGCTCACTGCGAGCGTTTCCTGCCGGACCGCTATATCGAGGGTATCTGCCCCAACTGCCGCGCCCCGTCCGCCCGCGGCGACCAGTGCGACGCCTGCGGCAAGCCGCTCAATCCGGTGGAGCTCATCGAAGCCAAATGCCGGCTGTGCGGCGGCCCGCCGGTCTACCGGAACAGCGAACATTTCTTCCTCAAGCTGAGCGCCTTCAGCGACCGCCTTTACGAGTGGGTAACCAGGCAGCGCCACTGGCGGCCCAATGTCTACAGTATGACGATGCGCTACCTCGAGGAAGGTCTGCGCGACCGCGCCATCACCCGCGATATCGAGTGGGGCATCAGGGTTCCCGTAAAGGGCTACGAGAGCAAGCGTCTCTATGTCTGGTTCGAGGCCGTTATCGGCTACCTGTCCGGCAGCAAGGAGTGGGCGCAGCGCCAGGGCGACCCGGAGAAATGGCGCCCCTTCTGGCAGGGCGACGCCAGGAGCTACTATTTTATCGGCAAGGATAACATCCCGTTCCATACCCTCATCTGGCCTGCCATGCTGATGGGTTATGACGAGAGCCTGGTGCTGCCCTTTGACGTGCCGGCCAACGAGTTCCTGACCATCGAAGGCCGCAAGATTTCCACCAGCCGCAACTGGGCTTTGTGGCTGCCGGACTACCTCTCGCGCTACGACCCCGACCCGCTGCGCTACCTGCTCTCCATCAACATGCCCGACTCCGGCGATACCGACTTCTCGTGGCGGGAGTTCATCCGCCGCAACAACGACGAGCTGGTGGCCACCTACGGCAACCTGGTGAACCGCGTGCTCACCTTCGTCTACCGCAATTTCGACCGCGCCGTGCCGGAGCCGGGGACCTTCGATAGCCAGGACGCCGCCCTGGTCGAGATGACGGAAAAGACCCTGGCCGAAATGGACGGGATGCTGTCCGGCTGCCGCTTCCGCGAGGCGATAAGGGCCGCCCTCAGCCTGGCGCAGGAGACCAACCGATACCTGGACAGGAAATCGCCCTGGAAGACGATAAAAGAGGACCGGCCGGCGGCGGCCACCGCCCTGTACGCGGCGCTCTGCGCCATCTCCGGCCTCAGGACCGCCTTCTATCCCTTCCTCCCCTTCTCCTCGCAAAAGCAGCACGAATACCTCGGGTTTGGAGGCAGCGTGCAGGCCGGCGGCTGGAAGCTGCGGCGCCCCGCGCCGGGACAGCGGCTGCTTGAACCCAAACCGCTCTTCACCAAGTTCGAGGAGAGCATGGCCGAAGAAGAGACCGGGCGGCTGGGCCAGCCTTTCCACCTGGAGTAGATGATGGAGCTTGGCCAGATTTACCAGCCCATCGCCGGGGACCTGAACCGGGTAAAGGATGAGCTGAAGGCCATCAGCAAGATAGATTTTACCTGGCTCTCGGAGCGGCTGAGCTACGTGGTGCGCGGCAGCGGCAAGGTCATCCGCCCGGCGCTGACCCTGCTCTCCGGCACGTTCTACAGCTACGATATCCGGTACCTGCTGCCCATGGCGGCTGCCGTCGAGCTGATGCACACGGCGACCCTGGTGCATGATGACGCCATCGATAAATCCGACATGCGCCGCGGCCACCCGACCGTCAACAAGCTGTGGGGGGAGGATATCGCCATCCTCATGGGCGACTACCTTTTCGCCAAGGCCGGCGAGTTCGTGGCCGACACCCAGAGCCCCCGGGCCATCAAGCTGTTCTCCCAGACCCTGGGGATAATCTCCAGCGGCGAGATAAACCAGTTCCTTTCGGCTTTCAAGGTCAGCCAGAACCGCGAAAACTATTTCCAGCGCATCGGCGGGAAGACCGCCTCGCTGTTCTCCCTGGCCACCCAATCCGGCGGGATACTCAGCCACGCCCCGGAACCGGCTATCGCCGCCTTAAGAGACTACGGCTTGGACCTCGGCATCGCCTTCCAGATCGTGGACGATATCCTCGACTTCACCGGCACCGAGGAGGCGCTCGGCAAGCCGGTCGGCTCGGACCTGATACAGGGGACCCTGACGCTGCCGGCGATGATGTTGATCGAGCGCTGCCCGGAGAATAACCCCGTCAGGAACCTGTTCGACGAAAACGAACCGGACAAGCCCCGTTACCTGAAACAGGCCATCGAGCTCATCAGGAACTCCTCCATCATCGACGACTGCTACCAGGTCGCTACCGGATACTGCCGGAAGGCCTGCCAGCGACTAGAAGAGCTGCCGGATAAACCAAGCCGCCAGGCTTTATTCGACCTGGCGGCTTATGTTACCGAGCGTCAGGAATAGCTCCTGACCTGACCCGACTGGTCTGAGGCTGTCTGGACTTGTCTTTATGCGGGCGAAGCCCGCGGCAATCTCCGGATTGCTTCGCCTTCCGGCTTCCGCCGGAATGGTCTCGCAATGACAGTTTTCAGACAGAGTTTGTGAGAATTGGCAAAGGGGTTAATCATGTTCCTTCTCCCTCGATGGGAGAAGGCGAGCCTCACCTTAATCCTCTCCCGTCGGGAGAGGAAAATTTTGAGATTTCTCCAGAGCATCGCGCCGGTTTTGTATTTCTGAAACGAGGTTAACGATTATCCCTCGGGGGAAGTGTAGCGGCGAGGGAACCCGTCCCCAACTTGTAGGACGGATTCCCCGCTGCGTTTCGGAATGACGTTTAACGAAGTGGTAGATGCCCCGCGCTAGCTCGACGGCGTCGGGTTCTGCTTGGGCAGGAGCCGCGGCACCCCGGCCTTCTTCCGGCGGGACTCCGGCTTAAGCTCAGAAACATCCGAGGGCGTCGGCGCCGGCGTGGTATTGGGAGGGTTCGCCGGGGGCGTCCCGGCGGCTTCGCTGAAGGCGGCCTCGAGCTCTTCCCCTTCCAGGGTCTCGGCGGCCATGAGCTTCTCCGCCAGGAGAATCAGCTTGGCCTTGTTATTGGTCAGGATATTCTGTGCCGTCCGCTGGGCCTCCTGGATGATGTTGTTGACCTCGTTGTCAATGGCGTCCGCCGTTTTCTCGCCGTAGTCTTTCTGCTCGGAGATTTCCCGCCCCAGGAAGACCATCTCCTGCTTGTCGCCGAAGGTGCGCGGTCCGAGGGCGTCGCTCATGCCGAAGTCGGTTACCATCCGGTGGGCGTAGCTGGTGGCGCGCCGGATGTCGTCGTAGGCGCCGGTGGTGACCTCGCTAAAAATCAGCTTCTCGGCGGTGTGTCCGCCCAGCAGGGTGGCGACGATGTCCTTGAGCTGTCCCCGCGTGGTCAGGTAGCGGTCCTCGATGGGCAGCTGGCGGGTATGCCCCAGCGACATGCCGCGGGCGACGATGGATATCTTGTGGACGGGATCGGAGTTAGGCAGCATCCTGGCGACTAGGGCGTGGCCGGACTCGTGGTAGGCGATGATTTCCTTCTCTTTGGAGCTGATCTTCCGGCTCTTCCTCTCCGGCCCGGCGATAACCCGGTCGATGGACTCCTCGAACTCCTTCATGGTGATGAATTTCAGGTTGCGCCGGGCCGCCAGCAGGGCGGCCTCGTTGACCAGGTTGGCCAGGTCGGCGCCGCTGAAACCGACGGTGCTCTTGCCCAGCGTCTGGATATCCACCTCTTTGTCCAGGGGCTTGCCGCTGGTGTGCACCTTGAGAATAGACACGCGGCCGTTGATGTCGGGCCGGTCAAGGATGACACGCCGGTCGAACCGGCCGGGACGCAGCAGGGCCGGATCAAGGATGTCAGGGCGGTTAGTGGCCGCCATCACGATGACGTTGGTATTGGTATCAAAACCGTCCATTTCCACCAGGATCTGGTTCAGGGTCTGCTCGCGCTCGTCATGACTGCCGCCCAGACCGGCGCCGCGCTGCCGGCCGACAGCGTCGATCTCATCGATGAAAACGATGCACGGGGCGTTGCGTTTCGCCTGGTCGAACAGGTCGCGCACCCGGGAAGCCCCGACGCCGACGAACATCTCGACAAACTCGCTGCCGCTGATGGAGAAAAAGGGCACGGCCGCCTAGCCGGCGACTGCCCGGGCCATCAGGGTCTTGCCGGTCCCGGGGGGCCCGATCAGCAGCACGCCCTTGGGGATGCGGGCGCCCAGCGTCTGGAACTTCTCGCGGGACTTCAGGAACTCGACGACCTCCTGCATGTCTACCTTGGCTTCCTCGACCCCGGCGACGTCATTAAAGGTCACGGTAGGGCGGTTAGCCTGGAACAGCCGCGCCCGGCTCCGGCCGAAGCCCATCGCCTGGTTATTGGCGCCGCGGGCCTGGCGGAAAAGCATGAACAGCAGCGCGCCGAAGATGAGCAGCGGCAGGAAATTGAGCAGGACTCCGCTCCAGTTGACCCCGGAAGAACCCTTGACATCAACAATCACGCCATCCAGGTCCAGCCCCTTGACGTCGTAGATGCTGGAGCCGCTCTCTTTAAAGGCCTTGAGGTCGCGCCCGTCCAGCGTGGTAATAAACAGCGCGTCGCCGTCCACCTCTACCTTGCTTATCTGCTTGGTCTGCGACATCGTTACCACCTGGCTCAAGGGTATCTCAAGGGGTTTCTTGGCCGAGGGCATAAGAAACGAAAAAAGGGCGATGCCAGCAAGCAGGATAGCGACGTATATCAGACTGTTACGCTTCCAACTTGGTTTCATTCTCCACCTCAAAGTTAATCACTATCATTATAACAAATACGAATGGCAAAGAGTAATGAGACGGCCGGAGTTTAGCCGGCGAGCAGGGCGACCGGCAGCAAATTAAGTATATCCCCCACCCGCGGCCTGGGGCCGCGCACCGCCGCGCCGTCCAGGACGCCACGCCAGTCCTGCGGCGCGTCCGGGGGCAGCTCCAGGCAGGTGTCCCCCCACACCCCGCCCAGCGGCCAAACGCCCGGCGGGGCCAACGAAGCGGGGAGACGCGGCGCGACCACCAGCACCCGGCGGTCCGCATGCTCGCGCATAAAGGCGATGACATTATCTTTTTTCGCGCCGCACACCGGTACCGGGATATAGTTCCCTGACTGGAAAACCGCGGCGCACTCCCGGCGAAGCTGAAGCGATCTCCAGGTCAGGTACAGCTTGACGCGCCCGTCCCACCAGGAGGCGAGCATCTCGCCGATAAACCGCTGCCTGTCCCACCTCTCCCCTTCTTGTATCCCGGACAGCAGCCGCCGCGCCGCCGCAAAGTACACTTCACGGCGGTTGTCCGGATCAACCAGGCTGAAACGCCACAGTTCGGTGCCCTGGTAAAAGTCGGGAACGCCGGGGGCGGCCGCCTTGAGCGCGAGCTGGGCCAGGGAGTTGACCGCGCCGTAGAAGGCGACCTTTGCCTGGAGTTTCCGGAAATCGGTCATAAACGGGGCGTCTTCGAAAAGTCTCCCGGCAAAGTCCCGCAGGGCCGCCTCGTATGCTCCGTCCGGGCCGAGCCAACTGGTGAAGGTCTTGGCCTCCCTGGCCGCCTTCAGCAGATAGCCCTGGAAGCGCTCGCGGAACTCGGGAACTTCCGCCTCCTGCAGGGGGTAGGCCCCGAGCATGTCCTGGTAAACAAGGATTTCCATGTTGGGCTCCGGCATAGCCAGCCCGCTGAGCGCTGTCTTTTTGGCGGCATTGCGCCCGCTCCAGCGGGCCAGGCAGCCCGCCCACTCCTCGGGAATTTCGGAAAGGACGTTGATGCGCTGCCGGACATCCTCGCTGCGCTTGGTGTCATGGGTGGAAGTGGCGTTCAGGGTATGCGGGCGGCGTTCGAGACGGGCCCGGTTGTACTCATGGAAGTCGGTAACGGTGATGCCGAAAATACCGGGGTCGCCGCCGACCTCGTTCAGCGAGACCAGCCGGTTGTAGACATAAAAAGCGGTGTCCTCGACGCCCTTGGCCGTGACCGCGCCCGTTGCCTGCTGCCAGCGCCGGATGAAATCGAGGGCTTCGACGCCTTTGGGCCTGCCGGCGAAAAGGCCGCGCAGGAACTCCAGCGGCCCGGACTCCGCCTGACCGCGCTCGCCCGCCCGGCGGAAGGCCTGCTCAAGGCAGGCAACATCCCGCCCGGAAGCCGCCGAATCGCTGATGTAGGTCCGGTAAACGGCCAGGCAGGCCGTCAGCTCCACCAGGGCGCGGCGCAGGGCGGCCTCCGGGAAACGCCCGCCGGCGAGCCTGACCAGGCGCCGGGCGAGAGAGTTTATCTCGGCGGGGAAAAGCTCCCGCATAACCTGTTTCTTGCGCCGATAAATCACGTCATCATACGGCAACGCGTTGCCGGTGAAGCCCCGGTAAATCTCCGACATCCTTGCCGAGCTCGTCCCGTTGACCAGGACGTGGTTCGCCCGGTTCAGAAATTCGTAGCCGGTGGTCCCTTCAACAGGCCAGCTACCGGGCAGGCTTTCGTCCCAGGCCAGTATTTTCTCCACGACAACGTACCCGGCGGCCGAGGGTTCACCGAGCCGGGACCGGAGCCGCTCCAGGTAGAGCCGCGGGTCCTTCAAACCATCGATATGGTCGACCCTGAGACCGGTGACCGCGCCGCGCCGCGCCAGGCCCAGCAGAAAGTCGTGGGTCGCCGCGAAGACCGCCGGGGCCTCGGCGCAAACGCCTATCAGCGTGCTGACGTCGAAGAAGCGCCGGTAGTTCAGCCTTGCCAGCCCTTCCCGCCAGAAAACCAGCTCGTAGACCTGCGCGCCGAGCAGACGGTCGAGCGCGGCGAAGCTCGCCGGGTCGCCTTTCACGCCGTTCATCGTTGTTAGCCGTGGCAAAATAGCGCGCCTGATCTCCGGCAAGCCGAGCAGCCGCTCCAGCTCCCGCCCGACGCCGGCTCTTTCCTCCCGGCGCGCCCCCGGCGGGAGCGCGGCATGACCTGCCGCCACCCGGTCAAGCGCCGCCGCGAGAGCCGGCTCAGCCCCGCGCAGCCCCCCGGCCGCCTGCGCCAGGATTTGCCCGACCGACGCCGGGCCGAGCGGGAAACGGTCGTCGTAATAGCGGATAAACAAGCCGCCGCTTTCGAGAGCCACGGTGATTTCCCGGTCTGCCAGGGCCTCACGGTAAGGCCGGCCCAGCACCGGCAGGACCACCCGCCCTCCCCCCGCCTCCCAGTCGATGTCGAAATACAGCGCGTAGGGGGAGCTTTCACCGTTCTCCAGGAGGTCGGCCCACCAGGGGTTCTCCGGGCTCACCGCCAGGTGGTTGGGCACGATGTCCAGCAGAAGGCCCATACCGCGTTTCTTCAGCCCGGCGACCAGGCGCTCAAAACCAGCCTCTTCACCCAATTCGGGGTTGAGCCGGGTGGGGTCGGTCGTGTCGTAGCCGTGCCGGCTGCCCGGGCGTGCCGTAAGGAGCGGCGAGGCGTAAAGGTCGGAAATGCCCAGCTCCTCCAGGTAGGCGACCAGGGAAGCGGCCGCCTCGAAACCGAAGTCCCGGTTCAACTGCACGCGGTAAGTCGCTAAAGGAATACGCGGCGCCGCCACAATAGTCGCCTCGCCTCCGCGCCGGAGCGGCGGAGGTCATAAAATAACCCGTAATTAAAGTATAGTATATTCCCGCCGCCGGAAAGAGAGGTAGCCTTCTCCCATCACAGGGAGAAGGGACTGGAGTGTATACGTATTTTTCGCGGCCAGGTATCAGGGCTGTTTGACGCGGCCGGGCTCTAAATCGCGGCTGTTGCTCCGGATGTTGCCCCGGGCCAGCGAGGCGAGGGTGCCCGCGACGCACAGCCCGGCGAAGACGGCGAAGACCACCCGCGAGCTGGTGATAAACTGCGGGTAGTTCTCCGGGACGATCTGCGTCCGGCCGATAACCAGCGCGAATATCAGCAGGGTGACGGCCATGCTGAACATCTGGCCGGTGATGCGCATGGTGGCCAGCGTGCCGGAAGCGATGCCGTAGAACTTCTTCTCCACCGAGCTCATGACGGCGTTGGTGTTGGGCGAGGAGAACAGGGCGAACCCGAAGCCGAGCACGATCAGGGCGGCGATAATGAGCGCCATCTCCGTCTGGTTGGAGATGAACATGAAGAACACCAGCCCCAGGCAGCTCAGGGCCATGCCCGAAGACGCCAGGATGCGCGGCTCGATGCGGTCGGAGAGGCGGCCGCTGACCGGGGAGAAGATGGCCTGGGTGGCCGGCATCGCCAGCAGCACCAGCCCGGCGCTCCAGGGGCTGAGCGCCTTGATATACTGGAGGTAGAGGCTGAGCAGGAAGCTCACGGGAAAAGTGGCGCTGTAGTGGATGAAGGCGGCTAGGTTGGACAGCGAGAACACGGCGTTATAGCGGAAGAGACCGATATTGATAACCGGCGAGCTTACCCGGCTTTCCCACGCGATAAAGAAGACGAAGGCCAGGGCGCCGGCAAGGATTATCCAGGCGTAGGAGATGTCCGGCAGCCGGGACAGGCCGTATATGGTGGCGACCAGGGCCAGGCTGTATATCGCCGAACCGGCAAAATCGAACTTTTCGCCGCGCGCCTCGGCCCACTCCCCTTTAATCTTCCAGAAAATGGCGGCGACGTTTATCAGGCCGATGGGCACGTTGAAGAGGAAGATGCTCCGCCAGCCGAAGGTCTGCGTCAGGAAGCCGCCGAGGAAGGGGCCGAGGGAAAGCCCGAGGTAGACGGTCGCCACGTTGATGCCCAGTATGCGGCCCCGCTGTTCGGGCGGGAAGGCCGAGGTCAGGATTGCGGTGGCCGTGCCGAAGACCATCGCCGCGCCGATTCCCTGGAGCACCCGGAAGCCGAGCAGCATCGCCGCCGAGGTTGACAGCGCGCAGAGCAGGGACGCCGCCGTAAAGACGCCCACACCGTAAAGATAGATACGCTTCCGTCCCAGGATGTCCCCCAGCCGCCCCATCGGCACCAGGAGCACCGCCGTTGACAGCAGGTAAGCCGTGGCTACCCAGCCCATCACCACGGCATCAAGCTGGTACTCGGCGCTAATTAACGGCAGGGCGATGTTGATGGAGGAGATGGTGAAGGGGGTGAGGAAAGAGGTCAGGCAGGTTACGAGCAGTATGACCTTTTGCGAGCTCTGCGGCTTTTTGGGCATTATATTCCTATTATAAGCTTAGCAGGGCTAAAAAATAAAAGGGAGCCGACTGCCGGGACGGCAGGAACAGTCGCTGGCATGGTTATAAGAATAATGGCAAAGTTCCGGCAAGTCAATTATAAAATGAGGTTTGACACCGTCCCGGCGTTCCGATATCTTTAGGGTAACCGATGCGGAGGAGGGACTATGGCTGCGACCAACTACGAGAAAATCGTGACGCTGGCGGTGGTGAACTACCAGAGTACCTGGGGCAACAAGCGTGCCGGCCTGGATAAAATAAAGAAGCTCGCCAAGAGGGCCGCGGACCAGGACAACAACATCATCGTCTTTCCGGAGATGGCGCTTACCGGCTACGAGTCCGGCGGCAGCAAGGACATGTACCGCGAGAGCGCCGAGCTTGTCCCCGGCCCGGCCACGGATGAGCTCGCCGAGCTGGCCCGGAAGCTGGATGTCTACCTGGTCCTGGGCATGCCGGAGCGCGACAGGGCCAATCCCGACATTATCTATAACTCCTCGGCGGTGCTGGGGCCGGAGGGTTTCATCGGGCGATACCGCAAGATCGGCCTGTCGCCGCCGCCTTTCTATGACGAGTCCCTCTACTTCACGCCGGGCCGCGAGCTGCCCGTCTTCGAGACCCGGTACGGCATCATCGGCGTGCAGATCTGCCGCGACTTCTGGCTCTACCCCGAACAGACCCGCATCCTGGTGCTGAAAGGCGCCCGGCTCATCGTCAACCCGACCGCCAGCCCGAAGGGGGCCGACGGCGGCATCTTCCTCACGCAGCAGACCCGCGCGCGGGCGACGGAGAACATGGTGTACGCC
>JACPQH010000118.1 GCA_016190585.1 Chloroflexota bacterium
AGCAGCTCTTCGCCTCCCCGAAAGCCGACGACCAGCCGACGGCGCGCCCGGTCTCCAAGATAAATGGCCGCTACCTTGATGTCGAAGCGGGGCCGAACTGGGACGACGACCTCAGCGGCTCTTCGATCTACGCCCGGAACGATATCAACCTGCGCGAGCTTCCCGAGGCGCAGCGCGAGGCGCTTTTCCGCCTGCAGCAGATGGTCTTTTTCTACATCCCGCGTATCTGCAATCACTGCCTGAACCCGAGCTGCGTCGCGGTCTGCCCCAGCGGCGCCGCCTACAAGCGGGCGGAGGACGGCATCGTCCTCATTAACCAGGACAAGTGCCGGGGCTGGCGCTTCTGCGTCAGCGGCTGCCCGTACAAAAAATCCTATTATAACTGGAAAGCCGGCAAGTCAGAGAAGTGCCTCCTGTGCTATCCCCGTGTGGAGACGGGGCAGGCGCCGGCCTGTTTCCACTCGTGCGTCGGCCGCATCCGCTACATCGGTGTCTTGCTCTACGATGCCGCCCGGATCCCGGCGACGGCGAAGATGCCCGAGGCCGACCTGGTGCAGGCCCAGCGCGACCTGATCCTTGATCCGTTCGATAAAGAGGTAATCGCCGGGGCGCGGGCGAACGGCGTCAGCGACGACTGGATCGCGGCGGCGCAGAAATCGCCCTGCTACAAGTTCGTCAAGAAGTGGGGCTTGGCCCTGCCGCTTCATGCCGAGTTCCGGACGCTGCCCATGCTTTACTACGTGCCGCCGCTGCTGCCGGTCCTCGCCTCGACCGAGAACGGCAGCTATGACCTGGCCGGGAGCGGTTTCTTCGGCACGATTGATGATTTCCGGGTGCCCCTGAAGTACATGGCGCGCCTTTTTGCCGGCGGGAACGTGGATATCATAAAGAAGGCGTTGAACAAGCTGTGGGCCGTCCGCGCTTACAAGCAAGCCCAGTCGGCCGGTAATATCACCGCGGCCCAGGCAAAAACGATAATGACGGAAGCGGGCTGCACCGGGGAGGAAGCGGAGGAGATATTCCGCCTGACGGCGCTGCCCCGTTTCGAGGACCGCTTCATCTTGCCGCCGTATCACCGCGAAACCACGACCTCGCTTACGGGGGAGACCATCAAGCTCAAGGGACAGACCGGCTTCGGGACCACCCGGACGCCGGGGCGGGGGCCGTAGATGCTGAGCTCGGAAGATAAAAGGTTCTGCGAGCTTTTTGCCGGCCTGCTGGACTACCCCGACGGCTCGCTGCCCGGGGCGGCGTCCCGGCTGGCGGGCGAGCTGGCGCGTTCTCACAGCCCGCTGGCTGGCGCGGCCCAGTCCTTCGCCGCCTTTGCCTGGGATAACCGCCTCGAGGCGCTCGAGGAGCTCTACACCCAGACCTTTGACGCGACGCCCGCCACCACGCTCTACTTCGGCTACCATCTGTTCGGCGAAACACCCCGGCGGAGCGCTTTCCTGGTCAAGCTGCAAGAGGCCTACATCGCCGCCTCCTTTTCCGGCGGCGCCGAGCTCGCCGACCACCTGGGCGTGCTGCTGCGGTACCTGGCGGTCGCCGGGGACCGTGATTTTGCGGCCCCCCTGCTGGAAGAATGCCTGCTGCCGGTGATGGCGCGGCTGGTCAAGGAGCTTAAGTCCGGTGATAACCCTTACTCGTTGCTGATGACGTCTCTGACGGGGTTCCTGCAACACCTGTCTCTGGGACTGATGAAGACGGGAGGCGTGTCCCATGCTTGAGGTTTTTCTGTTCGGGGTGTTTCCCTACGTCGCCCTGGCGGTGATGGTCGTCGGGCTGATATGGCGCTATACCACCAACCAGTTCAGCTTCTCCAGCGTGTCGTCACAGTTCCTGGAGAGCCGGCAGCTCTTCTGGGGTTCGGCGCCCTGGCATTACGGCATTATCCTCGTGCTGCTCGGCCACCTGGTCGGGGTCCTCTTGCCGGGGAGCATCACCGCTTTCAACGGCGTGCCGCTGCGGCTCTATATCCTGGAAGGCACGGCGCTGGCGCTGAGCCTGGCGCTGCTGGCGGGGCTGGCGGTCCTCATGGTGAGGCGCGGCATCACCCCCAACGTGCGCCAGACCACCTCGCCCATGGACCTCGTCCTCCTGGTCGTTCTGCTCCTCCAGGTCGTTACCGGCATCCTGACCGCCTTATTCTACCGCTGGGGCTCCGCCTGGTTCGTGCAGACGGCGACCCCCTACCTGCGGTCCCTGGTCGTGCTGTCTCCCCAGTTGGACTACATAACGGCGCTGCCCCTGCTCACCAAAATCCACGCTCTCAATTTTTTCGTCCTGCTGGGGCTGTTTCCGTTTACGCGGCTGGTCCACATGCTCTCCATCCCGTTCGCCTACCTGTGGCGACCTTACCAGGTAGTCGTGTGGCACCGCCGTCAGGCACAGAGCAGTCGAACACCATCCGGCGAGTCGCCTTAAGCGATAATGAGCAAGGATAAAGACCTCTCACAACGGCAAGTACCGGGTTCCCCGCTGGGCCGGGCGATAGAGGACCTGCACCCGGCGTATTTCGCTCTTGTCATGGCCACCGGCATCATCTCCATCGCCGCCCGCCTCCTGGGAATGGAACTGGTGGCCGCCAGCCTTTTCTGGATAAATATCGCCTTCTTTGTCACGCTGTGGCTGCTGTACTTTCTGCGCCTGGTCTTTTTCCCACGCCGCTTTTTGGCCGACCTTTTCGACCACGGCCGCGGCCCGGGCTTTTTTACCCTGGTCGCCGGCACGGGCGTGCTGGGCAGCCAGTTCGTTACCGTCATGCCGGACTACCGCGTTGCCTTTGTCCTCTGGCTGCTGGCGGCGCTTCTCTGGGTGGTTCTTATATACACTGTCTTCACCGGCATCATCGTAAAAGAGAACAAGCCATCCATCGCCGATGGCATCAACGGCGGCTGGCTGACGGCGGTCGTGGCCACACAGTCGATTGCCGTGTTAACCGGTTTGCTGGCAACCCGATTCGGGCAGTACCAGGAGCAGGGGTTCTTTCTCGCCCTCGCCATGTGGCTCTTCGGCGGTATGCTCTATATCTGGCTCATCTCGCTGATATTCTACCGCTACTGCTTTTTCCGGTTTTCCCCGCAAGACCTTACCCCGCCGTACTGGATCAACATGGGAGCGGTAGCCATATCCACCCTGAGCGGGACGATCTTGATCGCCAATGCGCCCAATTTTGCCTTATTTCAGGAAATCCTGCCTTTCCTCAGAGGTTTTACCATGTTCTTCTGGGCCACCGGGACCTGGTGGATACCGATGCTGTTGGTATTGGGCATCTGGCGCCACCTGTTTAAGAGGGCGCCCCTCAGATACAGCCCGCTTTACTGGGGAGCCGTTTTCCCTCTTGGCATGTACACGGCGGCCACCTTCCAGCTCGCGGCTGTCAACGGCCTGCCGTTTGTCGCCGCCATCGCGCGGGTCTTTATCTTCGCGGCGATGGCCGCCTGGCTGGCGACTTTTACCGGTTTGGCTTTGGGGATAGTCAATGGCTACCGGTCAGGAGCCGCGCATGTTCGATGACATGTTCGCCGGGGTGGTTTCCTTTATCGGTCATTCCGGCTGCGGCAAGACCACGCTGCTGGAGATGGTCATCAAGGAGCTCAAATCCCGCGGCTTCCGCGTGGGGACGGTCAAGCACACCCATTGCGGCGCGGAAATCGACCAGCCCGGCAAGGATACCTGGCGCTTTGCCCGCGCGGGCAGCGATGTAGTCGCCCTGGCCTCCGCCGCCGGTATATTTATCACCGAGTATGTCGAACCGGAGGCCGGGCTGGGCGGCGTGGTCGCCTTGTTAAAAGACAAGGTTGATATTATACTCACTGAGGGTTACAAGAAACTGCCCACTTTAAAGGTGCTGGTTCTCGGGGAGGACGACACGCAGCCGTCTTTCTGCGGAGAGCTTCTTGCGACCGTGGTCGCTTGCCGGGCGGCCGGCGGCCGGGTGGAATTCCGGCCAGAAGACGTCGTCAGGGTAGCCGGACTGCTGGCGGACAAGCTTTCGCCGGCCGGGCTGGGGCGGTATGACAGGTAGTTTCCGGTCCAGGCTGCAAGAGCTGTGCGGCGCCCTGGGCGACCTGGGCACGCTCCTGCCTATCGCCGTGGCGCTGGTGACCATCAACCAGGTCAACGCTACCGGTGTTTTCCTGGTGGTGGGCCTGGCCTACATGATGGCCGGGGGTTATTACCGCCTGCCGGTCCCGGTACAGCCGCTCAAGGCGGTGGCCGCCATCGCCATCGCCGGGGTCCTCCCGGCCGCGGTCATATCCGCTTCCGGCCTGTTGATGGCCGGGCTCCTGCTCGTTATTGCCGTAACCGGTCTGGTCAACCAGCTAGGCAGGCTTTTCTCCAAAGCGGTGATACGCGGCATCCAGCTTGGAGTGGGTCTGCTGCTTGTCAAGACCGGCGTGCTGCTGGTCAGCCGGAGGCAGGTTGTCATCGGGGGCGGCGAGGGGTCTATCTGGATGACCGATTTTTCGCTTCCCGCAGGCTGGCTGATCGCCCTGGTGCTGGGCGCCGTATTCCTGCTGCTTCTCAAGAACAAGAAACTGCCTGCCTCGCTGATTCTGCTGTCGCTCGGGATACCGGTCGGGATGTTCTGGGGATCCCTGCCGGGACTGAAATCTTTGCAGCTCGGCCTGAGCCTGCCGGTCTTCACGCTGCCGGGCTTGGCCGACATGTCAAGCGCGCTGATACTGCTGGTTATTCCGCAGCTACCGTTGACACTGGGCAACGCGGTCTTTGCCACCGTCGACACCGCCAAAACCTACTTCGGCCCGTCGGCCAGGCGTGTAACCCCGAAGGCGCTGCTCACCACGATGGGCATCGCCAACCTGGGCGCGGGTCTCCTGGGCGGGATGCCGGTGTGCCACGGCTCAGGGGGTTTGACGGCCCACTACCGGCTGGGCGCGCGTTCCGGGAGCACGGTCTTCTTGCTGGGGGCGGCTTTCGCCGGGATGGCCGTTTTGCTCAATGGCAACATCATACCGGTCTTCGCGCTGATACCTTACGCGATACTGGGGATCCTGGTAATATTCGTCGGCATCCAGCACTCCCTGCTGGTCCGCGACGTCAAAGGCGCCGGGGACATCCTGGTGACCCTGGCGATCGCCATCTCCGGGGTGGCTACCTCCAACCTGACTGTCGGCCTCGCCTTCGGGATAACCCTGCACCTGCTGCTGAAACTGGCCCGGCGGAAGGCAGGCCGGGTGCCGGGTTCGTACCCCGAAGCCAGAGAATTCAGCGAGCGCCTGGCTAAACCCGATCTCAAGCAGGCCAAGTCCTGATTCTGACGCCCGGTTCCCTTTATTAACCGCGCCGCGGGATATATAATCAGGGGTAATGGAACGAGCCCCGGTTATCCAGGAGGTCAGCACCTCTTTACCCCCTCCCCGTGTTTTCGAGCTTTTCCAGGACCGGCCGTTCAGCTTCTTCCTGGACAGCGCCAACGCTCCCCACCGCCTCGGCCGATACTCCTTCATCGGCGCCGACCCTTTTCTTGTGCTAAAAAGCTGCGGGAAACAGGTCACACTTACCCGGGACGGCGCTGAGGTTGTCCGCCAGGCCGATCCTTTCGAAGTGTTACGCGAGCTCCTCGAGACCTGCGCCCTGCCGGATAACGGCTTCCCGATGCCGGGTGGGGCCGCGGGTTACTTGAGCTATGACCTGGGGCGCCTCATCGAGCGGCTGCCCGCCCGTGCGGTTGATGACCTCTTTCTGCCGGAGTGCTGCCTGGCATTCTACGACGCGGTGATAACCATCGACCACCAGGAGGGCAAGGTCTACGCGGCGTCCTCCGGTTTCCCGGAAACGGATGAGTCGCGGCGGCGCAAGCGGGCCGGGGAGCGATTGCGCGAGCTGCGGAGCCTTGTCGAGAGCTATACCCCGGTAAAAGATTCCATTTACCCGGCGGCGGGCCCAGCCCTTAAATCGAACTTCACCCCGGAAGCCTACCTGAAGACCGTCGAGCGGGTGCGGGAGTATATCAAGGCCGGCGATATCTTCCAGGTGAACCTCTCCCAGCGGTTCGAAGCCGACCTGCGCATCCCGGCGTACGAGCTTTACCGCAGGCTGCGCCGTATCAACCCATCGCCCTTCGCCGCCTACCTCAACTTCGACGACGTCAAGATCGTTGGGGCGTCGCCGGAACGCTTTCTCCGTGTCCGGGGCGACACGGTGGAGACCCGGCCGATAAAGGGCACCCGACCGCGCGGCCAGACCCCGGCGCAGGACGAGGCCCTGTCCCGGGAGCTCCTGGCCAGCGCCAAGGACCGCGCCGAGAACATCATGATTGTCGACCTGGAGAGGAACGACCTCGGGCGGGTGTGCCGCTACGGCTCGGTCAGGGTTACCGAGCTGGCCGCGCTGGAGACCTACCCCACCGTCTTCCACCTGACCTCGACCGTCCAGGGAAGGCTGGCGCCGGGTAAGGACCGCATCGACCTGCTCAAAGCGTCGTTCCCGGGGGGCTCGATCACCGGCGCCCCCAAGGTGCGCGCCATGGAAATCATCGAGGAGCTGGAGCCGACCCGGCGGAGCGTCTACACCGGTGCCATCGGCTACCTGGGCTTCGGCGGCAGCCTGGACCTGAATATCGTTATACGGACATTCCTGGTTAAAGGCCACCGGGCCTATTTCCAGGTCGGCGGCGGCATCGTCTACGACTCGGAGCCGGAAGCCGAGTACCATGAGACCTTGGACAAGGCGCGGTCGCTGATACGCGCGCTGCAGGCAGCGGCATGATCCTGGTTATCGACAACTACGACTCCTTAGTCTACAACCTGGTGCAGTACCTGGGGGAGCTGGGCCGGGAGCCGCGCGTCTTCCGCAACGACGCCCTGACGCTGGCGCAGGTCGAGACCCTGCGCCCCAGCCATATCGTCATCTCGCCGGGGCCGTGCACGCCGCGGGAAGCGGGCATTTCCAACGACGTTATTACCCGCTTCAAGGGACGGATACCCATCCTCGGCGTCTGCCTGGGCCACCAGTGCATCGGCCATGTCTATGGCGGCGTCGTCCGGCGGGCGGCGGTGCCGGTGCACGGCAAGCCGTCGCTCATTTTCCATGACGGCCGGACGCTGTTCCGCGGCCTGCCCTCCCCCTTCACCGGCGGCCGCTACCACTCGCTGGTCGTCGACGAGGCTACCCTGCCCGCCGCGCTCGAGGTCTCGGCGCGCACTGCCGAGGGCGAGATTATGGGCGTCAGGAGCCGCACCGAGCCGGTGGAGGGCATACAGGTACACCCCGAGTCCATCCTCACCGAGCACGGGCATCAGCTACTGGCTAATTTCCTAGGTATGGAATGTCATATCCCCTCTCCCTTGACGGGAGAAGGCGAGGATGAGGGTGTCAACCCCCTCGGGTCAACGCCCTTACCTTAGTCCTCTCCCGTGGGTAGAGGAAATCTTTGAGATTTCCTGAATTGTTCAGGGGCTCTAAAGATAACGATAGCCCGCAGATATCAGCATCTTGATGAGGAGGCAGGTCATGGAAGAGATCGTCTATCTTAACGGCTCGCTGGTGCCGCGGTCCCGGGCGTGCGTTCCGGTCTACGACCACGGTTTCCTCTACGGCTACGCCCTGTTCGAGACGGTGCGCGCCTATCACGGCCGGCTCTTCCGGCTCGAAAGGCACCTGGAGCGTCTCCGGGGCTCAGCCAGGAGCATCGGCCTTAGCCCCCGCCTGGCGGACTACGACCTGGCGGGCGCCTGCGAGGCAGCCCTTAAAGCCAACCGGCTTGAGGACGCGCGCCTGCGCCTGACGGTCACCCGGGGCGAGACCGAGCACTACCCCGGCGTTTTCGGCGAAGGCGTTCCCGGTGTCGTGGTCACCGCCCGGCCCTACCAGCCGCCGCCGGAGGCAAACTTCCAGAAGGGCTTTACCGCGGTCATAAGCAGGTATAAACGCTTGAGCCGGTCGCCCCTGGCCGGGGTGAAATCGTCCAATTACCTGCTGAACGTGCTGGCGCGGATGGAGGCCGAGGCGGCCGGCGGCGATGAGGCCCTGCTGCCGGATGAGTCGGGTCATCTGACCGAGGGCAGTATCAGCAACCTGTTCTTTGTCAGGCAGGGCGGGCTGGTCACGCCTCCCCTGACGAGCGGCAACCTGCCCGGCGTCACGCGGGAGATTATCCTGAAGCTGGCCGGAAAGCTGCGCATCAAAGTACTCGAAGAGAACGTGAGCTTTACCGGCCTGGGAGACTTCACCGAGGCCTTTCTGACCAACTCCCTGATCGAGGTAATGCCCCTGGTCCGCGTCAGGAGCGAGGACGGCCGGGTGGCGACTCTCGGCGAGGGCCGGCCCGGCGAGGTGACTGGAAGCCTGCGCGCCGCCTACCGGAGGCTGGTCGAGGCGGAGACCGGCCGGGGCTAGGGGAAGACGGGCGGCGCTTCCAGGCCGGCGGTCTCCGGCAGGCCCAGCATCAGGTTCATGTTCTGGATGGCCTGGCCGGCGGCGCCTTTCACCAGGTTGTCGATGGCGCTGATGACGATAAGCCGCCCGGTGCGCAGGTCGATAGCGGGGTAGATAAAGCACAGGTTGCTGCCCCAGGCGTGCTTGGTGTGCACCGGGACGTCGGTCACGCGCACGAAAGGCTCCTTCCGGTAAAACTCCGCGTAAAGTCCCCGGAGAGCGTCAACGCCCTTCTTGTCGGCGCTAATCTTGCCGGGCGCCAGGGGGGCATAAGCCGAGGTCAGGATGCCCCGGTTCATCGGGATGAGGTGCGGGATGAAGGTGACCGCGGGCCGGCCGCCGCTGATAAAGCCAAGCTCCTGGGAAATCTCGGGCAGGTGCCGGTGCCCCTCGAT